>CP079699.1:321840-643681 GCA_021383565.1 Levilactobacillus brevis
AGCCGGAGTTGGCCGCCTATCTTTCGAGTATGCGGCCGAGCATGACCGCCCCAGAATCGGCGGATAGACCCATGGTATGGACCTATACGGGCTCCCGGAAGATCGCGAATGTTAAGCTTAAATACGTTGACTCGCAAACAAAAGTGACGGTCGCCAGTCGAATGATTGCGGGGAACGTGACGGTCGGCGGTAGACTGAACATTGCGGCGCCAGCGGGCTATCGCCTGATGAATCCGAGCGATGTGACACGTATCGTTAAAGCGCGTAGTGAGACGTGGGAGGTGTTAATCACGCCGAAGACGGCGTCGGTGGGGACCGCACCGTCTAATGAAGCGGAGAAGCCGGGGCCACAACCAGCTGAGAAGCCCCATCAACCCGGGAATTCCAGTCAAAGTGAAAAGCCCGACCAAAGTGAGAAGCCAACCTCACCAACTCCCACCGAGCGGCCGCAACGACCGGGGACGGGGAGTCCGCTACCGATTCAGCCAGCTCCGATCCCTACGCCCCAGCCGTCCTTTCCCGTGGGTAGCCCGGGACTAGCCATCCTGCCAGTGGTCAATGCCCTTGATGAGCGACCGGTGACTGCCGAATCGCAGCCGCATGTGAGCACGCCACCGGTAGGGAATACTACCACCAATCTCGATCACGTCTCAGAACTCACTGAGCAGCCCGTCGCGGCCATTGACGATGAGTCACCATCAACTAGGCCGACTGGGGCAACCAAGCCGGCTAAGGCGAAAAGAACGGCTGATTCGCCGCAATTTAAGGCTGGTGGTCGACGCTGGTTGGTGCAGCCCACGCAGACTTCATCACGGCGAAAATTACCGTAAACGAACGAACAAACGACAAAGGGGAGTCTGTGGGGGTTGGTAGCGCTAGCAGGAATTGGGGCCAGTCGTTTTTGGCGTTTTCGCGACTAATCACGGGTAAATCTGTGATAGACTAGTTGCTGGACGATAAAAGACGGAGGAATCAGCACATGCAGAAGAAACAACACATTCAACCAGACTTAACGCGACTCAACGCCATTTTCTTTGGGGCCCTCGTGGGGCTATTTGCGGGGATTGTGGTGAGCGTTTTTCGCCTGTTGATTGAGCATATGCTGATTTTTGTTCAAGGTCTCTATGGCTGGTTGGGGCAGCATCCCTGGTGGCTGATTCCCTGGGCCATGCTGCTGGTCATCATTGCATTAGTAGTTGGTCATTGGGTCAAGCAGACGCCGATGATTAAGGGATCAGGGATTCCTCAGGTCGAAGGACAGTTGGCTGGTGAGCTGGACTATGCTTGGTGGTCCGTGCTGTGGAAGAAATTTGTCAGTGGCGTCTTGGGGATTGGTTCCGGGCTCTTTCTCGGGCGGGAAGGACCATCCATTCAGTTGGGCGGGACTGTCGCCCAAGGCCTGGCCTATCGCTTGGGCTTTAAGGGGACACAGCGCCGACTGGTGATTGCCGGGGGTGCGGCCGCGGGGCTTTCTGCGGCGTTTAACGCGCCAATTGCGTCTACCCTATTTATTCTAGAAGAGGTCTATCACAGTTTCTCAACCTTGGTCTGGCTAACGGCCTTGACCAGCGCGGTCGTGGCCAATTTCGTTTCCAACGGGATCTTTGGCTTAACGCCCGTGTTACATATTAATTATCACCAGGCGCTTCCCCTGAAATACTACGGGTTGTTGTTAATCCTGGGTATCGGTCTCGGCGTGCTAGGCTATGGTTATCAGTGGGTGACATTGCGAGTGGGTAGCTGGTATGCCAAGCTCAAATGGTTGCCGAGTCATCTCGATGGGATTATTCCCTTTCTCGCGGTGATTCCCATCGGTCTCATGTGGCCGTTGGCGCTGGGCGGTGGCAACCAAATGATCGTGACGTTTGCTAAGGAAACGCCACTACTATTGCCACTCATTGGCTACTTTATCCTGCGTTTTTGTTTCTCGACAGTGAGCTACGGTTCCGGGCTACCCGGGGGAATCTTCCTGCCCATTCTGACGCTCGGGGCGTTACTTGGCGCAATTGGCGCGCGGGTCTTCGTCCTGCTGGGCTGGTTACCGGCCATGTTCGTCGCTAATTTTATTATTTATGCGATGGCCGGTTACTTTGCTGGGATTTCCAAGGCACCGTTCACGGCGATCTTACTGATTACGGAAATGGTTGGAACACTTCATCACCTGATGCCCTTGGCTGTGGTCGCCATCGTCGCCTACATCACGGTCGATCTGTTGGGTGGTGCCCCAATCTACGAGGCCATGCTCCAACAGCTGGTGAAGCCAGCCGAGACGAACCGGGATGGTGTGGCCGACCGGGTAGAATACGCGGTCGGAGAGAACTCCGGCTTCGATAGTCAACAAGTTCGGGACCTGACGTGGCCCGATGGGTCGTTGTTGGTTGCGGTTCGACGCGGTGAACGCGAGGTTATTCCCAATGGGGATACCATCATTAAATCTGGCGACACCTTAATTATTTTCACCTACCGTCACAACCGGGCCTATGTCCGACAACGGCTGACGCAGCTGGATCATTCGCCCCATCGTTTACTGGATTAAGTGAGCGCGGGACTGGTAAAACCGGCCGGACTATGATAAATTAGGAAGAGTATAGTTAGACCTATTAGACCTATTCGATAGGTAGGAGGCAAATTTGTGTATAATTTTTTAATGACCTGTATTTTAATTGTCAGTGTTTTAATCATTATTGCGGTAATGATGCAACCTGCTAAGACCAACGATGCTTTGTCCGCCTTATCTGGTGGTGCCGATGACTTATTCGCTAAGTCTAAGCCACGAGGGTTTGAAGCCTTCATGCAAAAGGTCACCGTCGTCTTGGGGGAAATCTTCTTTGGATTGGCATTGGCTTTAGTTTTTCTATCTTCACACTAGAGATTTGAGCCTCCTGTTTGTGTTCGCTACAGGGGGCTTTTTTACAGCTAGTGGTGGGTTGAGAACCAGCCCGAGGATTTCCTCGAATCGTGCGCAGGCACGAAGTTCACGAAGACTATCTCAGCAATAGCGGAAAGTGGTGGTTTTACATGATTCGAAAACCAACCCAGCTCTTCTTTGAGCAGGGGCCTCACGCAGTTATTCTGCTGCACGCCTATTCGGGTAGTTCTAACGATATGCGCTTGCTAGCGCGCCGGCTAGAGAGCGAAAATTACACGGTGCTTGCCCCGATCTTTACGGGACACGCCACGGGCGACCCCGCGGATATTTTACGAGAGGGATCGCCGCGAAAATGGTGGCAGGACACGCGCGATGCCATTGCGGCGCTACGTCGCAGGGGGTACCAGCAGATTGCCATCTTCGGGTTATCCCTGGGCGGTTTGTTTGCGACCCGCGCGTTGCAGACCGATCCGCAGTTGGCAGGTGGTGGAACGATTGCGTCACCCGTGGTCTTTCGCGGGCAGACGCATGTTCCGGAGGCATTCATTCAGATGGCGCGCGCGGCCTACCAGCAGCAAAAGCTGGATGGCCCCGATATTGCCAACCGGATGGCCTGGATTCAGGAACATTTGCCGGCCCAGTTGACCGCCATTCAGGCATTTACGGATACAACGGCGACCCACCTCGATCAGGTGAAACAGCCGGTCTTCATCGCCCAAGGGGATGCGGACCAGATGATTGATCCACGGTCGGGTAAGTGGTTGGCCGAGGCTTATCCGAGCCAACAGACTGATTTTCACGAATATGCCGGAGCCGGCCACGTCTTAACGGTCAACTCGGCACACCACGCCTTAGAGGCGGATATATTGACGTATTTACACACAATCTTTTAAAAATAACGAGGAATCGATAGTGCAAGATAATTTAAAGAGTGATTTAACAGCGTTCTTCCGGGCACACTCGGACCAGAACTACACAGTAGAAGATATTTCAGATGCACTGCACTACCACGGCTCAGCGGCTTTCAAGCTGATCGTGCAGGAGTTAGCGCAACTGGAACGGGACGGCTTAGTTCAAGTGACTGAACACGGCCATTTTCAGCTCGATCCAAGCCAACGGACATTGACCGGGATTTTCCACGGCAATGACAAGGGCTTTGGGTTCGTGGCTTACGACGAGAATAAGGTTGAACCGGATGCCTACATTGCACCCAACAATACGTTGCGGGCATTGAACGGTGATACGGTTAAGATCGAAATCGTCCGGGCCGGCGACCCGCGGAGCGGTAAAGGTCCCGAGGGTAAAGTCACGGAAATTGTGGAACACCACTACGAACAAGTCGTGGGTGAGTTCATGCAGACCGACGATGACGCCGGCTACTTGGGCCAAGTCCGTCTGACCGACAAGAAGGTCATGAAGTATAAGTTCTACGTGACCAACGTGGGGTTGAACCCAACGCCGGGTGAAGTGGTGACGGCTGAAATTACGGAATACCCTAACGATGTGCATCCTGATGCCATGGTGGGGATTGCCAAGCAAGTCATCGGTAGCGTGGACGATCCGGGGATTGATATCTTACAGATTGTTTACCAACACAACATTCCTTCCGAGTTCCCTGAAGAGGTCATGCAGGCCGCCGATGAGATTCCGGATCACGTGCTCCCCGAAGAAATGAAGGGCCGCGAAGACATCACGGACCAAGACTTGGTCACCATTGATGGCGAGTCCTCTAAAGACTTGGATGATGCCGTTACGGTTTGGAAATTAGACAACGGGAACTACCATTTAGGGGTTCACATTGCCGATGTTTCGCACTACGTCCAGGAAGATTCAATTCTGGATAAGGAAGCTTACAAGCGGGGAACCAGTGTTTACCTGACCGACCGCGTGATTCCAATGTTGCCACGGCGTCTGTCCAACGGGATTTGCTCGTTAAACGAGGGCGAATTGCGGTTGTGCATGAGCTGTGACATGGAAATTGATCCCGATGGTCACGTCGTCAAGCACCGGATTCATCCGTCCGTAATGCGGTCGAAGGCCCGAATGACTTACACGGCCGTTAACCAAATCTTGGAAGCTCACGATCCCGTAACCATGGATCGGTACAAGGCCCTCGTGCCAATGTTTGAACAAATGGGTGACTTACACCGGATCTTGGTTAAGCAACGGAAGCGTCGTGGAGCCATTGACTTTGATGATCGCGAAGCCGAAATCATCGTGGATGACAAGGGTCACGCCATCGATGTTAAGTTGCGGACGCGGGGCATGGCTGAGCGGATGATCGAATCCTTCATGTTGGCGGCCAACGAAACGGTTGCGGAACACTACTTCCGCGCCAAGGTGCCATTCCTGTACCGGGTTCACGAAACGCCAGATGGTGATCGTGTCCGGAGCTTCTTCGAATTCTTGACGGCCTTCGGGATTAACGTCAAGGGTGATCCTAACCACTTGCGGCCAAAGATGCTACAAGGTATCTTAAAGCAGGTTGCTGGTAAGCCGGAAGAAGCCATGGTTTCCGTGATGATGTTGCGGAGTCTAAAGCAGGCGCGGTATGCCGATCAATCCCTGGGTCACTTTGGCTTGGGTGCCGAGTTCTACACTCACTTTACGTCGCCAATTCGGCGGTATCCTGATACCATGGTTCACCGGATGATTCATTATTACGAAGACCACGGGATCAACGACGCCAGCAAGGAAAAGTTTGCCCCAATCTTGGAAGAGATCGGTGTGCACACGTCTGAAGCTGAACGGCGGGCGATTGATGCCGAACGGGATACCAACGACATGAAGATGGCCGAATACATGGCCGACCATGTTGGTGAAGAGTTCGACGCCGTGGTTAGCTCCGTCATGAAGTTTGGGATGTTCGTAGAGCTACCAAACACCATTGAAGGGCTGATTCACATCAGTCGGATGCAGGATGACTACTATGAATACGTCGAAAAGTACCTGGCCTTAGTGGGTCGGAATACGCGGCGGACGTACAAGATTGGCCAGAAGATTCGGGTCAAGGTCATTCATGTTGACAAGGAACAAAGCGAAATTGATTTTGAATTGTTGAACCCAGAGGATGCCCCAGTTAGCGATCTGCTACCAAAGAGAGAGCACCGTTCACGCGGTGGTCGCAATGGGAATTTCCACGGTCGCAACAATAATAACAATCATAGTGGTAACGGCAACCAACACGGTGGTAACCGAAATGGCAATCATCGTAATGGGAACCAACGGTCGACCAACCAACACGGCAATGGCAACCATCGTAATGCGAACAATGGGGGTCAACACCGTAATTCACAGGGTGGCCGACACTAAGCGAGGTGACAGCACTTGGCTAAGAAAAAGTCTAAAAAAACGCCGGATAACGTGCTCGCCCAGAACCGTAAGGCCCGTCACGATTACTTTGTGACGGAAACGGTCGAGGCGGGACTCGTGCTGACTGGAACCGAGATTAAATCGATTCGAGAACGGCGGATTAATTTACAAGATGGATTTGCGCAGATTCGCAATAGCGAAGCGTGGTTGATGAACGTCCATATCAATGAGTACGTTCAGGGAAACCGGTTCAACCACGATCCGTTGCGGAATCGCAAACTGTTATTGCACAAGAAACAAATTCACCGGCTCGGGCTAGCAGCCCAGGATAAGGGGGTCACCCTGATTCCGCTCAAGGTTTATCTGAAGCATGGTTTTGCCAAGGTACTCATTGGGGTTGCTCACGGGAAACGGGAATTTGATAAACGTGAAACCATCAAGCGGCGTGAACAAGACCGGCAAATTGCCCGGGTCATGAAGCGTTACTAGGTTTGAGGAGCCATCTGAACGGCTAGCCCGTTTGGATGGCTCTTTTTTTTACGGCATTTATACCACATTGTATAAATGAAATAATCTAAGAAGTGGTTTTCGATGAATGGCTATAAGACTTGATACTAAGTCAACCTGGACAATGATCGATCAAGAAAAAAAGCTGAATTTACCAATCGGACAAAATTTAACCAGTGTAACAAAAAAGTCTATCTTTATATCGTCACATGTGTTATCTTTTAATTATAATAATATTTATAGAGAACAAAGATTGACTAGGGCAACATAAGCTGAGGGGGCAGATGAAAATGACGAAAAAAGTAAGCGCTTTATTATTTGGCGCGGTCTTGGCCGTGGGCACTGGGATTGTGACAACTTGGGGGAATCCACTACCGACACCGGCGTATGCAGCGACAACGACGGTGACGACGGCCAGTCAGCGAGATGGCCAGGTAGCTGCCGGTGAGTATGGGACGGTGAACTGGTATTTAACGGCAAATGGTGAACTTCACTTGGGCGCCGGGACCTTGGGCGAGGAGAACGGTCTAAAGGTTCAAGTCGGCCGACTGGCCACACAGATTGCCAGAGCAGAGGGCGCCACGACGCTCGAGGCGTCTAACGTCCAGCCGTTTGCGGATCAGGTCACAAAGGTAGTCCTGGATGGGACGGTTGTTGCGCCGGCCGATGCCAATAGTTTATTCAGCCAACTGCGGCACGTGACGACGTATGAACATCTTGATCGCCTGGATACCAGTCACGTCACCAACATGCAGAGTATGTTTCACGTTCCTGGGGGGGATGGCGAGACGACAACTATTGACGTCTCCCATTTTGACACGAGTCACGTGACCGACATGAGCTTTATGTTTTATGGCCAGAAATCGGTCGAAAAGCTTGACGTATCGGGCTTCAATACAGATCAGGTGACGACCATGGTGAGCGCATTCTACGGCACGCAGAATCTTAATGAAGTGAATTTTGCTCAGGGAACGTTTAAGAGCCTTAAAGGGGCAAGTTTTGCGTTTGCAGGGAGTGCTGTCCAGATTGTTAAACTGCCACGTTTTGCGCCGCCAGCAGGTTGGGGTGGCGGGTATATGTTTAGTAGCGCAACAATCATCAATGAACTGACGCTGGGTCCAGACACTCGTTTTGATAAGGCGGATGGTTCGGGTGGAGCGACTGGCTTAAATACACCGCGGCAGAATATGCCCGATGTCTTCACGGGCCTTTGGCAAGCTGTGGGTAAGGGCACCGTGGGCGATCCGCTGGGCGATGAGTATGCGACGGGGAAAGAAATCACGGACCTGTACAATGGGACGTCAAATCCAAGCGCCGTGGAAACCTACGTTTGGCAGCCGGTTGTACGGACAACCGAGCCGACCACGCCACCAGTGACACCGCCAACAACGGTCCCAGAAACCGCGGCGCCCGTCACCGTGCAGTATCTGGATGCGCAGGGTCAACGTTTAGCAGATGATGTGACCTTGACGGGGGAACTCGGTGCTAGCTACACGGCCCAACCGTTGACCTTTACCGGTTACAAACTAGCGAAGACCACTGGGACGACTACCGGAAGTTTTACCAATCAGCCCCAGACCGTGACCTTCCACTACGTCTCGAGTCTGGTCTCCGGCGGGGATGCGGCAACGGTTGCGCCAATCAACGCCGTGGTCTATGCCACAAAGAAGATTGGCCTGTACCGGACTAAGAACTTCTCCAACCAATCGCGTGTTCAGTGGTATACCAAGACGAAACGGGTTGACCGGCCGATGTTTGTGGTGACGGGCTTCGCGACCTCTAAGAACGGAAACCTCCGCTATAAGGTCCGCGACGTTAACCATCATTCTGAGACGGTGGGCAAGACCGGCTATATTACAGCCAAAAAGAGTTACGTGACGTCCGTCTACTATGCAACTAAACAGTCAAAGATTAAGGTGATTAATGCCCAGGGAATCAACGCTTATCGCCAAAAATCATTGAAAACAAAGCAAGTGCACTACCGGAAAGGCCAGACACTTAAAGTTCGAAAGATTGTGAAGTATCATAAGACCACGCGCTTCCAGTTAACCAACGGGCAGTACGTGACCGCTAACAAGAAATTAGTCATGGCGGAATAGATCTCAAAGGGCTTCGGAATCCCATTTCGAGGCCTTTTTGCTGGCAAATTTTGAAAACTGCGTGGGTTGGTCTTAACCTTTACGGCTGATTGATTAAAGATGCTATCAATGGCTACAATCGGTGAAGGAAACAGGCGACTTGTACCTGGCGAGATTCGGTGACCATCATCTCGTTATGATTTTTTCCTGACCACGCGATTTATTTTAAACTACGGCCGAGACGTGACCAGCAGTAAAAAGTTAGCGATTGCACAATAACATGCAGTTTATTGGAAAGTCGGTCGGTTTATGCCGGGATTGTCTGGAGTTAAGGCTGGGTAAGAATAGGCAAGATGTGGACTAATTTCACAAGTCAAAACTTACGAGTGATAATCGTTTGGTAAGCTGACGAACCGTGTTATCATGTGATTGGTAAGATAGTTGAAACAATAAATGATTCACCAGACACTTATGGAAACATTCCGCTTCCCACCAACGAGAGAGGAGGAGCAACCATGAAGAAGGTCCGGGTTTTATTAGCGATTGTTTTAGGCTTGAGCGTGTTTCAACCAGTGGTTACGGTGAGGACTCCCGATCTGGCGCCGACCGCACAGGCCGCCGTTGTCCGGGCCGTACCCACCAGTGGGCGTTATGGTGATGTCGACTGGAACTTAACCGCAGATGGCACGCTTCACTTAGGTGCCGGCAGATTAGGAGAACCAGAAAGTTTAGTGGCCAATGCTGGACAACTTTCCACGCAAATTGTGTTGGCGCAAGGTGGTATTCACAGCCTGACCACCACGCAGGCTGCGGCTGATCAGGTCACGCGCGTCGTGTTGGATGGCACCGTGACGGCCCCTAAGAACGCAACAGGGCTGTTTCGGCAACTACGCAACGTTACTGATTATCAGAATTTAGCGCGACTCGAGACGGCGCAGACGACCACGATGAGCGGCATGTTTATGGTCAATGGGTTTGATGCTCAGATTACGACGCTAGACGTCAGCCACTTCGATACCGCTCAAGTGGCCGACATGAACTTTATGTTTTATGGCTTGCCAGCGTTACAGCAGTTGGATTTGTGGCAGTTCGACACGTCGCGGGTGACCACCATGATGTCGATGTTTAACGGGACGACGGCGTTACGGGCGGTCGACTTCGCTAACGGGACGTTCGAGCGGTTGCGGAGTGGTATGTATGCCTTCTCTGGCTCCGGGGTCACGCGCGTGGCACTGCCTAAGTTTACACCGGGGACCGATTTTTACGGGAGCGCCTTGTTTTATGGGGCAAAGCACCTCGCACAGCTAACGCTAGGCCCACAGTCCCGCTTCAGGGGTGCCACTAATTTAAATACGCCGGTTGCCGGTGATCAGTATACTGGGGACTGGCAGGCGGTGGACACCGGGACGGTCCAGAATCCGCTGGGTGAACGGTTTGCAAGTGGGGCTGACCTTATCAGTCTCTACGATGGTTCTGACCGGCCCAGTTCGGTTGAAACCTACGTCTGGGAACCGGTCGACCGCGTCATTGAGCCGCAGATTGTTCCGCCAGTCGAGGCCGCGGCGCCCGTCACGGTCCAATATCGAGACGAACAAGCCCAGTCATTAGCTGCTGATCGGCTTCTGACGGGCCGGCTCGGGGAATCGTACACCGCCGAACCGCTGGATTTTGACGGCTATCACCTCACCAAGACGGTGGGGGCCGTGACCGGAACCTTTTCACCGACGGCTCAGACCGTGACCTTTCATTATGCGCCGGACGTGGTGACCGGTGGGGATGGCGATCACGTCGCGCCAATCAATGCCGTGGTCTATGCCACGAAGAAGGTCGGTCTGTATCGCACCAAGAACTTCTCCGATCAGTCGCGCCGGTTTTACTATGCGAAACGAACGCGGACCCAACGACCGATGTTCGTGGTGACCGGCTACGCGACCTCGAAGAATGGCCATCGGCGGTATCGGGTCAGAGATGTCAACCACCAGAGTAAAACGGCCGGTAAGACGGGCTACGTGACGGCCAAATCGGCGTACGTGACGAACGTTTACTACGCCAAACGACCGGTCAAGGTTAAGGTGATTAGCCGCCAAGGGGCCAACGGGTATCGGCGGGTGGCCTTGACGGGCAAGGTCCATCATTACCGAAAGGGCCAGGTCCTGAAGGTTAAGAAGCTGGTGACCTATCGTAAGACGACCCGATTAGTCTTGACGAACGGCCAGTATGTCACGGCCAACAAAAAATTAGTAATCGCAGAATAGACACAGAAATTTAGCATAAAAAAAACGGCCAGGATTTTACGCTGGCCGCTTTTAGTGTGTTTTGTTTAATTTTTACCACCGTCATGTGGCATCTTAGACCGGTCGATGATGGGGGTGACACCACCTGATGGCAGGGCATGCGGCGCCCATGCCGATCGAACCGGCAACGCCGACCCCTGAGATTTCTTACCCCACCGGTCGAGAATCGACGCTAGGCAGATCACGAGGGCCTCGTGATCGGGCTGATCAACGGTTAGTGCGATGGTTCCCCCACCGGATTGGCTGACGCGATCGATGCTAGCGATGCGTTCGCGGCCGTGAGTAATGCTGAAGTGGCCGCTCGTGATATTGCCCATGATGACCCAGTTGAGTCCCCGGACGAAGAGAACTTCGCGAATGACGCCGAACGTCTTGCTGACATGGCCGACGACCTGTCGATGGTAGAGTAGGCGGAACTTAGGCAACAGGCCCAACGTCTCTTGTTTGACCTCGGCCTCCAGAGCGCCGTCAATGGTGTAGACGGAGAGGACATCGGCACGCAACCCCCACTTTCCCACGAGGAGGTAACGTGAGTCGTTGTCGGCGTCACGAATAACTGTGGTAGCTTTAGCCGACAGGGCGGCCTGATTGAGATACAGTTTACGCATGGGAAACCTCCTTTGAAAAATGGTGATAGCCTAGTTAACCTCATTCTAACATGTTTTGCGGTTCACGTTCGACAATATCATTTGCGGCTGGGTTATGATAGAATAAAAGCGTGAGGTGTTGGGAATGAAACCGTTTATTCATAATGATTGGTGGCCAGTGTTGGCGCCCGAATTTGAGCAACCGTATTATCAACAATTACGGCAGTTCTTAGTTTCGGAGTATCAACACTATCAGATTTTTCCGGATATGTACCATATTTTTACGGCGTTCGAATGGACCCCGTTTAGCCAGGTCAAAGTGGTCATCTTGGGGCAAGACCCATACCACAATCCCGGTCAGGCACACGGCTGTAGTTTCTCGGTCTTACCGGGGACGCCGCTACCGCCGTCATTACAGAATATCTATAAGGAGTTGCAAGACGACCTGGGCATTAAGCCGGTGAGTCACGGTTATCTGGAGAAGTGGGCCAAACAAGGCGTGCTGCTCTTGAACTCCGTGCTGACGGTGCGCTACGGCAAAGCCTTCTCCCATCAGGGACACGGCTGGGAACGGTTGACCGATGCGGCGATTTCTAAATTGTCCGAACGGCCCGAACCCGTCGTCTTCATCCTCTGGGGTGGGGCTGCGCGCTCGAAGATTAAGTTGATCGATACCAAGACCAATATTGTCTTACAGGCGCCGCATCCCAGTCCACTGTCGGCTTACCGGGGTTTCTTCGGCTCCAAACCGTTTTCTAAGACCAACATCGCATTGACATCATTGGGTGAGACACCCATCGATTGGCAGTTGCCGGAACACGTGACTGTTGACGATGGGCCCAACACCACAACCAACCAATAAGCATAGGCACAGAATTGATTCGTGGGATATTTTATGGAGGTCATCATCTATGGAACTTTTTGATAGTCTTAAACAAAAGATCAACGGACAACATAAAACCATTGTATTTCCGGAAGGCGCCGACGTGCGGGTTCTTGGAGCTGCCAGCCGGTTAGCTGCCGATGGGCTGATTCACGCCGTGGTTCTGGGAACTCAGAGCGAAATTCAAAAGACGGCGATCAACAACGCCATCGACTTGGAGCCCTTAACCATCCTCGATCCAGCAACGATTCCAGCCGACCAACACCAAGCCATGTTAGATGCCTTGGTAGAACGGCGAAAGGGGAAGAACACCCCGGAACAAGCCGCTAAGATGCTGGAAGATCCCAACTACATCGGTACCATGATGGTGTACATGGGTCAAGCCGATGGAATGGTTTCTGGGGCCATTCACGCGACCGGAGATACCGTTCGACCAGCCTTACAAATCATCAAGACCAAGCCAGGCGTTCGCCGGATCAGTGGGGCCTTCATCATGCAAAAGGGTGAAGAGCGTTACGTCTTTGCGGACTGTGCCATCAACATTGAGTTGGATGCGGCCGGAATGGCGGAAGTTGCCGTTGAAAGTGCCCACACGGCTAAGGTCTTTGACATCGATCCGAAGGTGGCCCTGTTGAGCTTCTCTACTAAGGGTTCTGCCAAGGGCGACATGGTGACGAAGGTGCAAGAAGCCACCAAGATTGCCCACGAAACGGCCCCGGATTTGGCCGTAGATGGCGAATTACAATTCGATGCGGCCTTTGTCGCTAGTGTTGCCGCCCAAAAGGCCCCGGATTCCAAGGTTGCCGGTCAGGCCAACGTCTTCGTCTTCCCAGAATTACAATCCGGGAACATCGGTTACAAGATTGCCCAACGCTTCGGTGGCTTTGAAGCCATTGGACCGATTCTGCAAGGCTTAAACAAGCCCGTTTCCGACCTTTCACGGGGGTGCAACGAGGAAGATGTTTACAAGGTAGCCATTATTACGGCGGCCCAAGCAGTGGAATAAGGCCAACGAGGTTGCATTCACTTTGAACCGTAGCTAAATCAATTTAACGAATAAATATTCAAAACAAGAACTATTAAGTACCCGGATTGCTATTTTTCAGCAGTCCGGGTATTATTTGTGTTGGTGAGTTTTCACGACAATTAAGCAACTTTGAAATCAAGAAAAAAGGGGAAAGAGACAATGTATGAAGTCACGGTCACAAGTCCCGAAGCCACGATGGCACTGGGTCAACGGTTAGCTCCGAATCTTCAGCCGCGAGATGTTATTTTACTCGATGGTGATCTGGGAGCGGGCAAGACCACGTTTACAAAGGGATTGGCGCTCGGACTGGGTATCACTCGCAACGTGAAGAGCCCCACCTTTACCATTATCCGGGAGTATCAGGGTGGTCGGCTTCCCCTCTACCACATGGATGTGTACCGTCTGGAGGAGGGCGGCGGAGATGAGCTGGGCCTCGATGAATATTTCAATGGGGATGGCGTCAACGTCGTCGAATGGTCCAAGTTTATTGCCGACGAGCTACCGGAGAATTATTTGCGGATTGTGTTTAAACGCGACGATGCGGCCGGTGAGAATCAACGAACGTTGCGGTTCGAACCCCAAGGCGCGCATTTTGAAAAATTAGTGCAACAACTGGAGGACAGTTCCCATGAGTGATGAAGTAGCCATTCGCCTGCCGAATGCGGCTGATGCCCAGGCTTTACTGGCATTGTTAGAGCGTTTACAACAAGAGAGTGATACTTTTAGTCTGGCCGATGCCGACGATCCCATTAGCGCGGCTCAAGAAGCCGACCAATTGGAACAGATCAAGGACAGTCCGAAACACCTCCTACTGGTTGCCAGTCTGGGCCAACAGTTATTGGGTGTGCTGTCCATTTCGCCAACGCCTCAAGGTAATGTGGGCGAGCTTGGCATTGCGGTCGAGAAGAAGTACTGGCACTTGGGCATCGGTACGGCGCTGGTCGATGAGGCGCTGTACTGGGCGGACACGGCTAGCCAGCTACAGGCCGTGGGCTTGATTGTCCAGACTCGTAATGTGCCGGCCATGAAGCTCTACCAGAAGATGGGCTTCGTGCGGACGTCCACGCCACCGGAGACAGTGACCGATGATGATGGCGAACACGTCAAGGCCGTTGAAATGGTTTATCAGTTAAATTAGGTCGAACAAAACCGGCAGAGTTACTCGCAATCAGCGAGTTCTCTGCCGGCTTTTTTGATGATTACCTGAAGATTGAAAGCTAGAAAACAGCTAGAATCCTTAGTGTGACAAGGATAACGCCCACTATAGTAGGGGAATCGCGTGCTGGCCGCCTTACCGTTCGCCAAATTTGGTCTGGATCGCTGTGGGTAGGACGGCAAAAGCCAAAGGGCGGTCTTTTCCCTCGCTTTGAGCCGGAAGCCCGCGTCTCAAAGACGCCATTTTCCAAGTAGAGCCACTTGGAAAGTCCCACGGCTGAGACCAAATTTGACTCACTCACGGCTACCTGAAGTGTGCTCAATTAACCTGGCCGAACGTTGTCACCCCAGCGATTTCACCGCATGTTCAGTGACTTCCACCCAGCGTAACCGGAGGCAGCCGCAGTGGTGTTGATGACTCGTTTAATGGCGGTAAAACTTGCCAGCCGGGGACTGGACGTATTTGTAAACTTTGAACCTTCAGTCTTAACCTTTGTGCTCTTTATAAGCGCTTCCTTACAACTCGCGATAACTCTGAATCACTCGCGTTACGGTAATTGTCGAATCCACGGCTGGGCTACTTTCTGCTGGATCAACCACTTGAACTGTGGCGGCTACACCAGCACGGTTAGCAGCCAGCAATCCTGATGGTGAGTCTTCAAAGATCGCAGCGGTAGCGGCTTGACCACCAACCTGCTTAATTGCCGTCAAAAACATGTCTGGCGCTGGCTTCCCCGGTAACTGACCATCATTGACCACTACACAATCTCGCTCAAACCACCTTGCCAACCCCAACTGTTCAAAGAAAAAGTCAACGTTGTCAGTTTCGGATGCGGTCGCAATATTAACTTGATGATTAGCGGCAATACAGCGATTCAAAAAGTCGCTAAGTCCAGGAACCAGTCGAAATTTATCTGGTCGCGCCAAACAGATTTGGCGGTACAAGGACTCTTTTTCAGTTGACAACTGTATAATTTCTGCTGCATTCAACGGAGCGGGGGCAAAATAATTAAATGTATGCTGATTGTTGCGTCCAGCAACGTGTGCTTGAAATTCAGCCTCCGTTAGCTGATGGTGAAAGGCCTGTTTCAAAACCTGTTGCCAAGCTTGTTTCTGAAGTTCAGCGTCAAAAATCATAGTGCCATTGAAATCAAAGATATCTGTCTTAATCATGGTCAATCTCCTCCGTTGTCATTTTGATGATTACCCGTGATGCTTGGAGTGCTGTCATAAGTCCTGGCGGAACCGGTCCATCCGTAATCAGATAATCAATTTGGTTCAAGCGTAGCGCCCGATAATTATGTGCCACACCTAACCGCGTGTGATCAACCACCAGAGCCAATTCTTGTGATTGATCCCGTAACTGCTGTTTAAAGGCGACATCTTCTTGATAAGCATAGAAAATACCAGCGGATGTCACACCAGCCGCACTCAAAAAAGTAAGCTCAAAGGTAAAGCCAAACAGATCATGTAACGCTGCCGTATCCATCGTGCCGCGCCGTTCCGGTAAATATTGCCCACCCAACACCCGCGTACGAGCCGATGTTTTTCGCAATAATTGGTCCGCGATGTCTAAGGAGTTCGTCACCGCTAAGACTTTAGAGGTCACCGTTAAAGCTGCTGGAATCAGACTAATTGTCGTTGAAATATCAAAAAATAAGCGTTGTTGCGTTGTCACCAACTTCGCCGCTGCAAGCCCTAATTGACGTTTCACATCCGGTAAGTCTCTTTGGCGGGTCAGAAAGTCATCGATTCGGTTAAAACTATTGGGTAAACTGATTCCACCGTAGTTCCGAGTCACCTCATCATTAGCTGTTAACTTCACAATATCACGTCGAGCTGTATCACGTGACGTTCCTGTGAGGGCCATTATCTCCCGTAACGTCAAGGAATGGTGACGCATCAACTCCGTTAGAATTCGATTTAAGCGTTCTGCCTGGTGCATGGTTTGCCCCCCTGAATTAAGTGTAAATAAGTGTCTGTATTATACATACTTATAGTAGCTTATTTCTTAGCAGATGGCAAATCGTTGTTAACGCCCATTAATTGGGCCCTGATTTATCCAATACTAAATGATTAGTCCGGCTAAAAGCACTAGCGCTGAGCCGAGTGAATATTTGCTGGTATGGAGTTGGTATGCCTCTTGTTGTGTAAAAAAGGTGTCAATGGATTTCTCCATCAACACCAAATATCATAGAATCTGTAAGCACGCGTCGCTATTCAGGCAATGTCCCACACAGTAACGCGTTTTAAGGTTGTGGGTTAAGCATTAATCGTGACGAAGTTTTTAAGCGGCTGAGTGCCGAAGTGATTGGCTTCGTACAGCAGGATGTTGGCGCAGGCCAAGCTATCATCCAGCGCGTTGTGATGGTGGTGCAGGTCAATCCCCAGTTCGTCACAAACCGTGTTGAGTTTGTGGTTGGGAAATTCTGGGAAGAACTTCCGGCTGGTCTTGACCGTGTCAAGGGTCAAGTAACGCGCGGTTGGTAGGTTGTAGTGTTCCAGCGTACTCCGCAAGACCCCGTTATCGAAGGGGGCATTGTGGGCAATGACGAGACGGTCGCGCTGAAAGAAGGGAGCGACGTGCTCCCAGACTTCCGGAAAGGCCGGCGCATTGGCTACGTCGCGTTCATGAATCCCGTGAATTTGGACGTTGCGCCAGAAGAAGTCGGTGTCTGGCTTAATCAATGAATAGAATTCGTCCACGACCTGACTGTTGCGCACGATGGTTAAGGCTAGTGAGCAAGCGCTATAGCGTTTACCGCTAGCCGTTTCAAAGTCCATAGCGACAAAATTCAAAAGTACATCTTCCCTTCAAAATTGGTTTAGACGGTTAAACCGTCCACGTCGAGCTCGACCGGACAGTGGTCGGACCCCATGACTTGGTCTAGTATTTTAGCGTCTTTCAAGTGATCTTGCAAGCGTTGACTGGTGATGAAATAGTCGATGCGCCAGCCGGCGTTGTTGTCGCGAGCGTGGAACCGGTAGCTCCACCAGGAGTAGCGTTCGGTGGCGTCGGGATTGAAGTAGCGGAAGGTGTCCGTATAACCGGCGGCGAGTAGGGCGGTAAATTTCGCCCGTTCATCGTCGGTAAACCCAGCGTTCTTATGATTGGTCTTGGGATTCTTTAGGTCGATTTCCGTGTGGGCTACGTTGAGATCGCCGCAGAAGATCACGGGCTTCTTGGCGTTCAGATGCTGAACGAAGTCGAGGAAAGCCGTCTCCCAGCCCATCCGAAAGTCCAGGCGTTTTAGCCCGCTTCCGGAGTTCGGCGTGTAGCAGGTTAGGATGTAAAAGTCGGGGTATTCAAGGGTAATCGTGCGGCCCTCGTGGTCGAAGTCGGGCGCATTAATCCCATAGATGACGTTAAGCGGCTTGTGCTTGGTAAAGAGGGCCGTTCCGGAATAACCCTTGCGTTCGGCGTAGTTCCAGTACTGGTAGTAGCCCGGCAGGTCGAGGTCAATCTGGCCCTCCTGGAGCTTGGTTTCCTGAACACCAAAAAAGTCGGCATCCAGCTCCTTAAAAGTCTCGACAAATCCCTTTTTAACGATGGCTCGTAAGCCATTGACATTCCACGAAATAAATTTCATGACGCACCTCCAACTGTTACTTTTCAGTATACCAGAACTTTTAAGCGAGGGGGTGGGCGTTCACCTGGCGTAGCAACACCCGTCGAATCTGATTTTTCTGGGCGAAGCTAAGCGTAAACAATCGCTTACGACCGGTCAGTCTGACGATCCGGCGGGGGAAGACCAAAGTTAGACGACGGAATTCAAAATTTAATCCCGAATTCGTGCGCGTGGCGTGCGGTCGTAGGGGGTTCCATGGTAAAATAGGCCTATGACTGTTGTTCGATGAAGCCCACTGTTGGTCGAAACGAGCACAAACTTTTGGAGAAACGAAGGGAATTTGATAATGATGGAAGAGATTACGGCAGCATTTCCAGCAATCGAAATTTTGCGAAATGAACCCTTGGCGCATTATACGCATACGCTGACGGGGGGACCAGCTGATTATCTGGCTTTTCCGACCAATGTGCAGGAGACCAAGTCACTCTTGGCCTACGCCAATCAGGAAAAACTCCCCGTCACGGTTGTCGGTAATGCCAGTAACCTGATTGTTCGGGACGGTGGCATTCGGGGATTGGTCATGATTCTGACGAAGATGAACACGATTACCACGACGGGGAACACGGTGACCGCCGAGGCTGGAGCTGCCATGATCAAGACCACGCAGGTAGCACAGTCTCACGCGTTAAGCGGCGTTGAATTTGCTGCGGGAATCCCAGGGAGTGTCGGGGGCGCCGTCTTCATGAACGCCGGTGCTTACGGTGGTGAAATCAGCGAGGTAGTGACCGCCGCTGAAGTCTTGACGACGACCGGCGAGATTCGCACCTTAAACGCTGAGGAGCTCGACTTTGGCTACCGGCATAGTTCCATTCAGGACTACCACGACATCATTCTCTCGGCGACCTTCACGTTGAAGCCCGGCGATGGTCAGGCAATTCAGGCGCAGATGGATGATCTAAATGCACGCCGGGCGGCCAAACAACCGCTCGACCTGCCATCCTGTGGGAGTGTCTTCAAGCGGCCCACTGGCCACTACACGGGTCAATTGATTCAGGAGGCCGGACTCCAAGGCTTCCAGCTGGGCGGGGCCCAAGTCTCCACCAAGCACGCCGGGTTCATTGTCAACATTGACCACGCTACGGCGACGGATTACTTAAACTTGATTCATCATATCCAGGATGTGATTTGGCGCGAAGACCAAGTTCATCTTGAGACGGAAGTTCGGATTATTGGCGAAGAGCCAACTCAAAAATAAAAAAGGGGGAACCCTATGTGCCTATAGTTGAAGCAGTGATTCTGTTAATTGTCCTGGTCCTTTTGTCCAATATTATCAGTCACTACCTCACGTTTATTCCAGTTAGTCTGATTCAAATTGCGTTGGGCCTGGTGGTCGCGCTGGTGTGGCAATTCGAGGTGCCACTCGAGACTGACTGGTTTTTACTCTTGTTTATCGCACCCTTACTGTATAATGATGGTCGCCGTTTCCCCAAGCGAGAACTCTGGCGGTTGCGCGGCCCCATCTTCGGGAATGCCATCTGGTTGGTCTTTTTGACCACGTTACTCGGGGGCTTTCTGATCTACGAATTAATTCCCAAGATGCCGCTGACCGTGGCCTTCGCGTTAGCGGCGATCCTGTCGCCAACCGACCCGGTGGCCGTGCAGTCAATCTCTAAGCAGGTCAAATTGCCGGCGAGCCTGATGCATTTGGTCAGTGGTGAAAGCCTGATTAATGATGCCAGTGGGCTGATTGCCTTTAAGTACGCCATTGCGGCAACCGTCACCGGTGCTTTCTCCGTGGGGACGGCCGTGGGTGACTTTATCTACATCAGTATTGTGGGTTTCTTGTCCGGTCTGATCTTCATGACGGCAATTCAGCTGTTGATGGATATCCTGCGACGGCAGGGAATTGACGACGTGATTTTCAACACGGTGTTGCAGATTGCCACGCCGTTTGTGATTTACTTGGTTACCGAAGAGATTACCCATGCGTCGGGCGTGATTGCCGTCGTGACTGCCGGTGTTCTGTTCCACGCCCGGGAGAGCCGAATCGTTGAAGATTCCCCAGAATTAAAACTCGTGACCGAAAAGGTTTGGGATATTATTATCTATTCATTGAATGGGATTGTGTTTGTCATTCTGGGAATCGAGTTGCCCGTGGCCACGTCACAAGTGATCAAGGGTGGCCAGTTCAATACCTGGCAAGCGCTCTTCTTTGCCTTCATGGCCTGGGTGGTTCTGGTCGTGATTCGGACGCTGTGGACGTACGGTTACATTCTGTTCCAGCGGCTGACACGTAACCACAGCGATGAACGTCCGAGCTTCCGGACGGCCGTGTTATCTGGTCTATCTGGGGTTCGGGGGGCCGTTACCATGGCCGGGGTACTCTCCGTGCCGACGGTCATTGCCAGCGGTGCTAGTTTTCCGGCGCGGTCGTTGATGTTGTTCGTCGCCTCGGGTGTGATCATTATCAGTTTAGTCGCGGCGACCATCATGTTGCCGTTGATTTCAACGGATAAGCAACCCTTGCAGACGCGAGCCAGCGCCAGCGACGACATTGCCAATGATATTAATCTGGACGACGAGGACGAGGAAGAATTTCCCGAGGAACCCGTGCGGCAGATCAGTGAAGAAGAGGCGCGGGCCTACATCATGCGCCTCGCAATTTCCAAGATTGAAGAGCTCCGGCGGCCAAATAATCAGCGGGCCGCGTACGATCTGATCTTGGACTATCAGTTCATCATTCGGCGGCTCGAGATGAGCTACCGGGCCGATACCGTCATGCAGAAGGTCTTGGATGACGAGATTAAATTGCGGCAGGTCGCCATCGACGGTGAACGGGCCACGCTTAAGGAGTTGCGCCAGGGTGAAAAGATTACCCAGACCAGCTACGTCGGGGCCCTGCGCCGAATTGAAAATCTGGAAGGCCGGCTGACCCAAGTGTCCGGTCACACCATGCCGGGCGTGATTAACTACTGGCGCCGATTCTTCAAGCATCTGTGGCGGGACGCGGCCTACTGGTTACACTCCGAGGATACGGACCGCTTGCATGCGGAAAATAACCTGATTGAACGGGAGACGGCCAAAGCGGCGATCAAGGCGTTGTCCGAGTATTTATCGCGAACGGATATCGACGAGACGCAGTTTGATAACCAGGCCGTTTACCACCTGATTGTCCAGTACCGGAACCGAATCGAACGGGCCAAGGCCGCCACGGCGCCGCATCACAACGATGACTACCAGCACCAGATTAATAAGTTGCGGGTCCGAGCGTTAGGGGCCGAACGAACTGGGATTCAGTCGTTGCTCGAGGCGGGGAATATTACCTGGATTAAGGCTACCCACCTGCGGCAATATGTCAACTATGCGGAAAATGTCTTAGTCATGTCGTTGTCGGATGAAGAGGGCGACTAGTGCGGATGTTATTTCTGTAAAGTGAGCTATTAAATTCAACAATAAAGGCTGCGTTTCACCGATGCTCTGTGCACGGCGGAACGCAGCCTTTGGTGTAAGCTAGGGATAATGGTGACTGCCGCCTTACCGTTCGCCAAATTTGGCCTGGAGCGCGGTGAGCAGGGACGGACCAAGCCGCAGGTGGTATCGGATTACTTGTTTAATGGCAATAAGCCTTGTCAGCTGGAGACTAGAGCGTATTCGCAGTCGGTTTTCAAATCAAAAAGGACGCCAACCCGCAAAAGGTCGTCGTCCATGATGTTTAATCGGGTAATTCGTCTTGCCCGCTGTTATGCATAATTAAGTAGAGAATCCAGTAGCAGAAGAGCTGGATGAAGGTGAGTAGGCCCACGAAGATCCACATGTTGCTGGTCCACATGTCCATGATTGGCCGAATAAATTGTTCGGGGTTAATGAAGAGGTAGACCGTGTGAATCCGGAGAAACCGACCGATGTAGAGTCCTACCGAGGTTAGGAAGGTCAGTAGCAGAACCGTTACGATACGAACGATCTGGTTGCCCTTGGCCACGCGGGTACTGATAATCTGACTGACGTAATTTAGACTCCAGAAGCCCAGAAGCGTACAGCTCGTGGCGCTGATAATCATGTAGGTGAAGTAGATCCACAGGTGCGGCGTCACCCGTAGCAGTCCGCTTAAGGCGTACGGTTGGAGCAACGACAGGTGGAAAAGGTCGGTCAGTAGATAGGGTGCGTTGGGGTAGAATAGCAACCAGAGAAGCACCAGCGGCCAGAAGAACCATGCGCTCTTGGGGCGGTGCCGCCCCAAATGAAAGCTGAGTTCAATCGGGATGTAGCCCAGAAACGTGTTCAACACGAGAAACGAGAAGGGATCCTTGGCACGGAAATACAGAAAGATCAGCCAGGCCACAAAGAATATTCGAATTTCCCACCGGGCCCGCCGATTCATTAGCCATCACAATCCTTTCATCAGTCTCTGTCTTTATTTTACAGCCTTTAGGCCAAAAACAAACAGAATATGACTTCTAGTTTACCAGAATTTTTTTGAGAAAAGGTTGATTTGCGTGGAGCTTAACGTTTCTGTAAATTTTACCGGTGTCCGGCGGGATTTGCGCGGTATTCTGAGGATTCGGGGCGAAATGTCAGCGACCCCGTGCTATAATTAAATCTGAATTCAATTTGGAGGGAAAGTCATGAACCTGGATTGGGGCAATCTCCTTACAATAGGAAATCTAGTCAACCTACTCGACATTTTGGTCGTCTGGTTTGTCATTTATGAATTGATCGTGATGTTACGGGGAACCAAAGCCATTCAGCTTTTCCGGGGCGTCATCTTGATTCTGCTGGTGAAGTTCGTCAGTGCTTACCTGGGGCTGAACACGGTATCGTGGTTGGTCGATCAGGTCATCAACTGGGGGGTTATCGCCATTATTATCATCTTCCAGCCCGAGATTCGACGGGGACTGGAACATCTGGGCCGTGGCTCATTGTTCGTGCGGATTCGGCACGAGAATGAGGCAGCGAACCACATGATTGAGGGCCTGGACAAGGCGATTCAGTACATGTCCAAACGGCGTATCGGGGCGCTGATGACCATTCAGCGCGATACCGGCTTGGAAGACTACATTGAGACCGGGATCGATCTGGATGCGGAGTTAACCGGCGAACTGTTAATTAACATCTTTATCCCCAACACACCGCTGCATGACGGGGCGGTCATCATCCGCGACAATCGGATCGCGGTTGCCGCGGCCTATTTGCCGCTGTCCGAGAGCAACCTGATTCCTAAAGAATTAGGGACGCGTCACCGGGCCGCCGTGGGGATCTCCGAAGTCACGGACGCCTTAACGATCGTGATTTCTGAAGAGACCGGCGAAGTCTCGATTACCAAGAACAACGAGTTGCTACGGGGACTCACCCAGGCAGACTACCTGAAGTTCTTGCGCGATGAATTAGTAAATGAAGAAGCTGCCAACAATGGCAACGTCTTAGTCAAGGCGTTAGATTGGTTCGATCAACGCTTTAGAGGGGGGCGGCGCTAATGAAAAACGAGCGTTATACGACGTGGTTATACCGCATCCTCGCGTTAATTTTAGCAATTCTCTTGTTCTTCTACGTCAATAGTACCAAGTCGTCAACCAACTCGCAGTCGACCAGTTCGACCAACAACACCTCGTTGACGGCGACTAAGACCATGAAGGTGTCGGTCCCTTTACAACTCAACGTCAACAGCAATAAGTACTTCGTGACAGGGTACCCGCAGAAGGTCAAGGTGACCTTGCGTGGGCCGCTGGCGTTGGTCACCACGACCGCCAATACCCAGAATTTTAAGGTCTACGCCGCGCTGAGTGATCTCGGTGTCGGCAAACACCGGGTGACCCTGCACCAAGAAGGGTTGAACCACGAGATTGAATCCAGCATTTCGCCGGCCAAGATCACGGTGGATATTGAACCGCGGAAGACGGTTTCATATCCCGTTAAAGTTCGGTATAATAGTCAAAACATCGCCGCGGGATACTCTGCCGGCAAGGCCACTTCCGATGTGACTCGGGTCAAGGCGACCGGGGCCGCCAACGAGATTTCGCGGATTAAGCAAGTGGTTGCTCAGCTAACGGTGCCACAGAATAGCAAGAAGACGGTGAATAGCCAAGCCGTGATTGAAGCGTTGGATAGCAGTGGCAACACGGTCAATGTGATTCTGACGCCGTCGACGACCACGGCCAACCTGCCGATTACCTCCGATGGGGAGAGTAAGCGGGTCGGGTTAGACCTAAACGCGAAGAACGGCTCGTCCGGAACGACCTATAAACTAACCAGTAACGTATCCAAGGTGACCGCCTATGGTAGTGCGTCTCAGCTCAAAGATCTCGATAATGTGGCTGTGGACGTCGATGTGAGCGACGTCAAGAACAATACCACCAAGACGGTGACCCTCGATACCAGTGATAACAACGTTACTGCCTTTGATCCCTCAACCATTAAGGTGACGATTAAGGCAACAGCAAATTAACGAAAATTGTTTGAGAAATGAGGAAGATTACGATGAAGTATTTTGGAACTGACGGCGTCCGGGGCGTTGCGAACCAAGAATTAACCCCAGAATTAGCCTTTAAGGTTGGCCGATTTGGCGGCTACGTTTTGACGCAACATGCAGACAGTGAGAACAAGCACCCGCAAGTTCTCGTGGCCCGTGATACACGGATTTCTGGTCAATTACTGGAAAATGCCTTGGTGGCGGGACTCCTATCCGTCGGAATTGAAGTGCTCCGTCTAGGCGTCATCTCCACGCCGGCCGTGGCCTACTTGGTTCGCACGCAAGGTGCGGCCGCCGGCGTCATGATTACGGCGTCCCACAATCCGGTAGAATACAATGGAATCAAGTACTTCGGAAACGACGGCTACAAGCTTTCTGATGAAATGGAAGAAGAAATTGAAGCCCTGTTGGATGCCGAGAAAGATACGTTACCTCGTCCAGCCACGGACGGCTTGGGGACGGTCGAAGACTACTCCGAAGGAAGCCAAAAGTACATTCAGTTCTTGGAACAAACCATTGCGGATGACCTGGAAGGCCTCCACATTGCGGTTGATTCCGCTAATGGGGCCACGAGTGGCTTAGTTTCCCGGCTTTATGCGGATCTGAATCTTGATTTTGATACGATTGCGACCACGCCCAATGGCCTGAACATTAACGACCAAGTGGGGTCGACGCATCCCGAACAGCTGCAAAAGTTTGTGGTTGAGAAGGGCGCCCAAATTGGGTTGGCCTTTGACGGCGACGGCGACCGGTGCATTGCCGTGGATGAGAATGGTCAGATCGTCGATGGCGATAAGATCATGTACATCTGTGGGAAGTACATGGCGGAACACGGCCGGTTGAAGAAGGATACGATTGTGACGACGGTCATGAGTAACTTGGGCATGTACAAGGCCATGGCCGCCCACGACCTGAAGTCCGTGAAGACCAAGGTTGGGGACCGTTACGTGGTTGAAGAAATGCGTAAATCGGGCTACAACCTGGGTGGCGAACAGTCTGGTCACGTGGTCTTCTTAGACTTCAACACGACCGGGGATGGCCTCTTGACCAGCCTACAACTGCTTCACATCCTGAAGGTGACTGGCAAGAAGTTGTCCGAATTGGCTGCCGACGTGACGACCTACCCGCAAAAGCTGGTCAACATCAAGGTAGCGGACAAGCAGGCTGCCCAAGAGAATCCGAAGGTCCAAGCCGCTATTGCCATCGTTGAAAAGGAAATGGCTGGCGACGGGCGCGTGTTGGTTCGCCCTTCAGGGACTGAACCATTACTCCGGGTGATGGCCGAAGCCCCAACCGAGGAATCCGTGGCCGCCTATGTAGAACGGATTGCGGCAGTGGTTCGCGCCGAAGTCGGCATTGACTAAGGGTTAACGGTATTTAAACGAAATGGAAATGGACATGAAAGAGGGCACCCTGCCACGTTGGCTGGGCGCTTTTTTCATGAAAAATCATTATAAATATTATGATAGACCAGTTCGGGATTTTTTGATTGACAACCCCTGGTAAACGCTGTAGAGTAAAGACATTCAGAAATGTTTTTCAAAACGTTTCAGTCTATACCAATTTTAAAGAAAACAGATACATTTCTAATTTAATTTAACGACCCTCCCGGTAGTCGCTGGGACTGGCGTCGAGAAAAGGAAGAAAACTTATGTGTGGAATTGTTGGTGTTACTGGTAATGACAATGCCGTTAAAATCTTACTAAACGGACTTGAAAAGCTCGAATACCGGGGCTACGATTCAGCCGGAATCTACGTGAACGATCAGAAGGGTCAGGACTACTTGGTGAAGACCAAGGGCCGGATCTCTGAGTTACGGTCTAAGGTGACACCCGATGTTCACGGGTCAACTGGGATTGGCCACACGCGTTGGGCCACCCATGGGGTTGTGAGTGTGGATAACGCCCACCCACATTTCTCTAACGATGACCGGTTCTACCTGGTCCACAACGGTGTGATTGATAACTTCCAAGAACTCAAGGCTAAGTACCTGAGCGATGTGCCTTTTAAGAGTCAAACGGATACCGAAGTTGTCGTTCAATTGATCGACAAGTTCGCGGTTGAAGAAAACTTGGATGCCAAGGCGGCCTTCCTGAAGACGTTAAGCCTGCTCAAGGGTTCATCCTACGCCTTCTTAATGATGGACCGTGAACAACCGGATACCTTATTCGTTGCCAAGAACAAGAGTCCACTGTTGATCGGGGTTGCTGATGGGTTCAATGTAGTCTGCTCCGATGCTTTAGCAATGTTGAAGGAAACCCACGATTTCTTGGAACTGATGGATGGGGAAGTCGTGACCATCACGCCTGACAAAGTGGCTATTCAAGATGCTGCCGGGAATCCTGTTGAACGGAAGCCATTCCACGTTGACATGAACGCGGACGAAGCCGACAAGGGGACTTACCCATTCTACATGTTGAAGGAAGTCGACGAACAACCAAATGTTATGCGCAAGTTGGCTCAGACTTACCTGTCAGAACATGGTGTTCCACAGATTGATCAAAAGTTGTTGGACGCTATGGAAGCAGCCGACCGCCTGTACATCGTCGGTGCCGGGACCAGTTACCACGCCGGGTTAGTCGGCAAGCGGCTCTTTGAAAAGCTCGCCCACATCCCAACGGAAGTCCACGTTTCCTCCGAGTTCGCCTACGAACAACCGATGTTGTCCGAGAAGCCGTTCTTTATCTTCTTGACCCAGTCCGGCGAAACGGCCGATAGTCGCGAGGTGTTGGTCAACGTCAATGACGCCGGTTACCCAAGCCTGACCATCACCAACGTGCAGAACTCCACGTTGTCTCGTGAAGCAACCTACACGTTGTTACTCCATGCCGGTCCGGAAATCGCCGTGGCTTCAACCAAGGCGTACACGGCGCAAATCGCGCTGGAAGCCATCTTGGCTAAGGCGTTGGGCGAAGCCACTGGTCAGATTGTGGCCCAAGACTTCAATATTCGCCAACAGTTAGGTCTGGTCGCCACCGGGATGCAAGCCATCGTTGATGAAAAGGATAAATTGGAAAAGATTGCCAACGACTATCTGATGAAGTCCAACCGGGCCTTCTACATTGGCCGGGGGATTGACCACGCGGTTTCTCTGGAAGCTGCCTTGAAGTTGAAGGAAATCTCCTACGTCCAAGCTGAAGGGTTTGCCTCTGGTGAATTGAAGCACGGGACGATTGCGCTGATCGAAAAGGATACGCCAGTGATTGGCTTTATCACCCAGGCCAAGACGGCTGGTTTGACACGGAGCAACCTGCAAGAGACCATGGCCCGAGGCGCCAAGACCCTGACCATCGTACGTGAAGGCTTAGCCATTGACGGCGACGATCTGATCTTGCCAGACGTTGACGAAATGTTAATGCCATTGTTGAGCGTGGTTCCAGCGCAATTGCTGGCTTACTACACCAGCTTGAACAAGGGCTTGGACGTGGATAAGCCACGGAACTTGGCCAAGAGTGTTACGGTTGAATAGATCCGAACAATAAGTGAATTAAACGAAACCGTCCAATTGCTGGGCGGTTTTTTGTTTTGTCTGACCGCCTTATCCGCTAACAGAAGGTGAAACCATTAAGTTGGTCGTCCTACCCACCGCGTTTCCGACCAGATTTGGCGAACGGTAAGGCGGCAGATAAGCATTTCCCTTGCGTCTGGAACGCTTTCGTTGTATAGTACATTCATGAAAACTTTGAAAAAGTGAGGTGAACGACATGAAGTATACGAAACGAGTCGATGCTCATAAAAACCAAAAACAGCGGGATGCAACCTTTGAGAAATTCAAGAAGCAGCAGAACGCATTAAGCGCCAACCGGCGGGGTGTTCGTCGGAAATAGGGTGGTCACTGTTAAGCGCAGTGAGCATCCTTTTTTGTTAGATGGCTGGACGACTTGGTGGGTAATTTACGCAACTGGTGGGATAGTTTCAGGCGAATTTTCAAAAAATATTAAAAAGCTGAGCTGTTTACTTGAAAAATTGGTATAGATCATTTATAATTGGGCTATACCATTAGGAGAGGGAGACTGAATGAAATGAAGCAATTAACCAACATGAACGTTCAAATCGTCAGTGACAAACAAGCCGGGGGTCAAGCCGGGTTTAAGATTTTCCAACAAGCCTTAGCCAACGGTGCCAAGGTTCTGGGGCTGGCCACGGGGAGCACGCCCGTCACAATCTACGAACAACTTGTGGCGAGTGACCTGGACTTTAGCCAGCTCACGTCCGTCAACTTGGATGAATACGTGGGGCTTTCGGCCGCTCATCCGCAAAGTTACCATTACTTCATGCAACAACATTTATTTAACCAAAAGCCCTTCGCTAAGTCCTACGTACCAGATGGGTCCAACCTGGATGCCGCAGCGGCGACACGCGAATATGACCAGATTATTGCGGACAATCCGATTGATTTACAGTTGCTGGGCTTGGGCCAAAACGGGCACATTGGGTTCAATGAACCAGGGACCGATCCCCAATCGACGACCCACAAGGTGACGCTGACAACTTCGACGATTGAAGCCAATGCACGGTTCTTTGACGATGAAAATGATGTACCGCGTTACGCCTATTCCATGGGCATTGGGTCCATCCTGCAGGCCAAAGAGATTTTGATCGTGGCGTATGGTGCAGCCAAGGCGGCGGCTGTTGCGGCCATGATTCAAGGCCCGGTTACGCCAGACGTCCCAGCCAGTTATTTGCAGACTCATCCGAACGTTCACGTCATCTTGGACGAAGCGGCCGCTAGTCAGTTGGATTAACGAACGTCGACCAGCCACGAATTCTTATCAATTTTCCTTTAAGCCCTTCGCCAAATTATGGTATTCTTAACTTGGAAGCGATTTTAAGGGGGAAATGGTAAGATGAAGCGAACGAAGAAATGGCTGCTCGCGGCACTCGTTGTGGGTGTCGGCCTGGGCAGTATTGGGGGCGTAGGTCATGCGGCGACCACGGATCCTGATGGGTTTATCACCCAATTGAAGAGTCCGGTCGTGTCGGTGGCCAATCAGTACAAGCTCTATCCGTCCGTCATGATGGCGCAGGCGGCCTTAGAGAGTGGCTGGGGGACCAGCACGCTCACCACACAGGCGAACAATTACTTTGGCATTAAGGGTAGCTATAACGGGCAGTCTGTTTCGATGAAGACTGCCGAGTATAATTCGGACGGGCAGTTGTACTATACGACGGCCAACTTTCGGAAATACCCGAGTGCCAAGGCTTCCATGACCGACAACGCGCAACTATTGCGGAATGGGACGGCGTACAATCCAACCATTTATAGCGGTGCTTGGCGCGAGAATGCGGCCACCTACAGTGCGGCGGCCAATTCGCTGACTGGCGTATATGCCACGTCACCGACCTATGGCACGACACTGATTTCATTAATTAAACAATATAATTTAAATACACTCCTGGACGGTGACAGTTCGGGTAGCGCTGCGGATTCGGGCTCCTCTTCGAGTACGACGTCGAAGCCAACGGTAACGTACGCAACGGCCAAGTACTATGGGGCCACGGGAACGCAGACAGGACGGTTGAGTGCCAAGCATACCAGTTATGTGCTGTACAATCACGTGAAGAACACGCGGGCTAACATTACCAAGACCTCGTGGAAGAAGCTCAGCGATTATACGGGACAACCGGTGTACCTCGATATGCGCGCGGTGAAGACCGATCCGAAGTCGGGGAAGAAGACGACCTGGTACCGGATTCGTTTCTCTAGCAAGACCACAGCGAAGAAGTACTGGTTGTACACAGCCGGGGTCACCATGCCGACGGTGAAATACACGAGCGGCACGGCTACCGTCAAGGTCAATAGTAACCTGAAGGGAAACTATTACAATCACGTCTTCAATTCCCCATACTTAGCGAAGTCACAAGGTTCACTTAAGAAATTAACGGCCAAGACCTATACGGCGGATAATCAAGCGGTAAAGACACAGGACGGCTACAAGACCACCTGGTACCGTATCAAAGTTGGGTCTAAGAAGTATTGGATTGCCTCAACGGAAGCTGCGGCTAGTCCTCAGTATGATTACGTGGTATACACGGCGGCTAGCGGGACGAAGAAGTTAGGCAGCAAATTCAACAAGTATCACGTCTACAACCACGTCAAGAAGACCCACTTTGACCAGAAAACGTTGAAGTGGCCGAGTGGGAGTAAGAAGGGGACGAAGGTTACCGTTGATTTGAAGGGCACCAAGACGGCGTACAAGACAACTTGGTATCGGATTCAATTTAGCGGGAACAAGACCAAGTACTGGGTCGACGCCCGGGCTTTGCAGTAAATGAATGCGCGTGAAACTGGCGGCTTGTTGGCGTACGTTTCGACCATCTAGATTTGATACACGAGAGTTTGGGAAGTTATCTCAAACTCTTTTATTTACCCGGAATTACGGCTGGTGGACTAAGAAATCTCTAAGGCCAACGAGAAATTACCCACTAGCCGCCGTTTTTTGGTATAATACACAAGACTGAGCTCGTGGATTCTGAACGAGCCTTACTAGAAAACGTTAATAACTGAGTTAGGAAGTTTAATTCATGGATAATTCATATAAAATTAAGGTCCAAAATGTCACGAAGGAATATGACCTGTACAAGAGTCAATCCGAAAAGCTACGGTCATTCTTTTCCCTGAGTAACACCAAGGTGCCGCATTTCTGGTCACTGATGGGGATTTCACTGGAGGTTAAGTCCGGTGAGACGTTAGGATTGATCGGGGTCAACGGTTCCGGTAAATCAACGTTGTCCAACATTATCTCGGGAATCATTCCCCAAACGACGGGGATTGTTGACGTTCGCGGTGATACCTCCATCATTGCGATTGGTGCTGGACTGCGGGGCAACCTGACCGGCTTGGAAAATATCCGGTTGAAAGCGCTGATGCAGGGACTGACCAATCCAGAGATTGATGCGTTGATGGACGACATCGTGGGTTTTGCCGACATTGGTGATTTCCTCTATCAGCCCGTTAAGAGCTACTCATCAGGGATGAAGTCACGGTTGGGCTTTTCCATCGCCGTTCACGTCAATCCAGACATTCTGATCATCGATGAAGCCCTGTCTGTTGGGGATGATACGTTCTACCAGAAATGTGTGGACAAGATCGCCGAATTCAAGGATGAAGGCAAGACCATCGTCTTCGTCAGTCACTCCTTGAAGCAGATTGAAATTCTGTGTGACCGTGTGGCATGGATTCACTACGGAACGCTGAAGGAACTGGGGGCCACCAAGGAAGTCGTCAAGCACTACCGCGAATTCACCAAGTGGTTCAAGGGTCAAACGAAGAAGGAAAAGAAGCATTTCCAACGTCAAATGAAGGAAAACCAAAAGGCCTTCGACATTGACGCCTACCAGAAGCAGGTCACGGAAGAACGCCAGGCGGCGGAACCCAATGCCACCAACATGGCGGCGCAAGTTAAGAAGGACTTCTATGGTTCGGTCATCAGTGAAAAGATGGGCTGGGGCACACGATTACTCACGTTTGCTGTGGCGATTGTCTTCGTGTTGACGTGTCTGACTAACATTTCGGGGCATTCAGTGGGGGATGTGATTCAACACCCTAGCAACTTAATTCACCCGGAAACGGTGTTACACGATACTAATGAAACGCAGAGCGTTAAATAAAAATTAAAAAACTATGATAAAATGGATAGATTTTTATCATTTTTCATGGTATCTTTAACTTACCATTTATTTACCCCTTTATTTAATTTCCCAATGAATTGAATAGAGGTTTATCTCTCATTTGGTGAAGACTAAATGGCGACGCCACCGGAGACGGTGGTGTTTTTTGTATAAGAGCGTGAAGCAAGCCGTTTAGATTCTGAGCATTAGGGAAATAAGGAGCTTCTGTTCGGCTATGCCGGGCAGGAGTTCCTTATTTGTCTAAGCGGAAGAATCTGGCTTGCGAAACGCGTTTCAGAGGCTGCCAGTCTCCGAAGTTTAATGGCGAGAGCAAGACCAAAGCTCCAAACCCAAATCATCAGCAACGGCCAACCGAGCTGGTGCTTATCGGGGTTAAGCGGAGGGGGCTGCCCGAGGGAACGCGTTTCAGAGGCCGCCAGTTTTCGAAGACTAATGGCGAGAACAAACCTAACGCCTCAAACCAATGTGGCTATGCCGGGCAGGAGTGCCTTCTCAAAACCGCATAAAAAATTATCCAGCCAGTCACTTCACCCCATTTCGGTGAATTTGGCCGGCTTTTTTTGGCGGAGAGGGTTGGTCAATTTTTGAAAACGGGTTATCATTTTAATTGTAATCGGTTACATTTCTAAAAAAACAAACGAGGTGGGATTTTATGGAGATTAACCCGATCAACGTAGCGGTCGTTGGCTGTGGGGTTATCAGTGATATTTACCTCCAGTTACTGCAGAATAAATTCACCATTACCCAGGTAGTAGCCTGCAACGACCGTAACCCCGAGAAGATGCGGGCAACGGCGGCGAAGTATCACATTAAGGCGATGAGTTATGCCAGCATTTTGGCAGACCCGGCGATCGACCTGATTGTGAATCTGACGACGCCCAAGGCTCACTATGAAATTATCAAGCAAGCACTCACGCACGGTAAGCACGTGTTCTCCGAGAAAATGATGGCCGTTGAGTTGGCGGAAGGCCAGGAGTTATGTAGCCTAGCGCAGGCCCATAATCTACGGCTGGGGGTGGCTCCCGATACATTTCTGGGTGGCGGCATTCAGACGGCCCGCTACATCGTGGATCACAGTTTAATTGGTGATCCGCTTTCAGTGGTGGTGTCGCTGAACCGGAATTTTCGGGTGTATGCCGACATCTTTCCCCATATGAATCAGCGAGGTGGAACGTTGCCGTTTGACACGGGCTGTTACTACCTGACGGCGTTGGCCAGCATCTTGGGGCCAGCCAAACAGGTGAGTGCCTTCGGTCGGCGTTACCAGCCGACGCGCGTGGGGCAACGCACTGATAAGCCGTGGTTTGGCGAAGAGACGACGGTGGCGGCTGACAACATCCTGACGGCGATCGTAGCCTATGAAAACGGGGTTTTAGCCACGGTCCATTTCAATTCGGAGAATATTTTAAATGAAGACCCGCAGATGACGCTGTTCGGCTCTGCCGGGACGTTGAAGATGGGGGACCCCAACAACTTCGGCTCCCCCAACTACCTGGTCAAGCAACGCAACGAACCGGTCAAGTTTCCCTTTACCCACGGCTTCTTGGAGAATTCGCGAGGGATCGGGGTCGCCGACATGGCGTGGGCGATTCGGCAGAACCGTCCTCATCGTGCCAGCATGGAGATGGCCTACCACGTCTTTGAGCTGATTCACGGGATGTATCGTAGCGCCGATACGGGTACCATCTATCACTTGCAGTCAACGTTTACGCGCCCCCAACCATTACCGAGTGGCTATTTGGATAATGGTTTCTGGGGACCGACCGAGGAGAGTGCCTTGGCCGTCGAGAAAGGACGATTGAACAATGGAGATTAAGCAGTTAGCACACGCATCATTTAAGGTATCCGATATGGCTGCCGCAGTGGATTTTTATTGCAATGGCTTGGGGTTCACCGATAAATTCGATCTGCCGGACGAGCAGGGACGGCCGTGGATTAAATACTTAGAGATTCGGCCGGGGCAGTTCTTGGAATTGTTCTATGACCACGACGACTCACCCAAGGCCACGCACGGCTACGATCTTAATGGTTACCTGCACTTGAGTCTGGAGGTGCCCGATATCGAGGCCACGAAGCGCGAACTTCAGGCGAAGGGACTGCCGGTCAATAGCGCGGTCAAATTCGGCCCGGATCAGTCTTATCAACTCTGGTCGGCCGATCCGGATGGTAACCAGATTGAGTTCATGCAATATACCCCCGATTCCTTTCAGTTGCACGGCCGTCCCGAAGATTAGGGAGCGATTGGCTAACTAAATGGGCAAAGTTTGGGGCGGAAGATGGGGTTAGCGAAACCGTTTTCTAAAAGTTAAAAATAATTGTTAAATAATTTCTGGCTTTTGTAAACGTTGTGTAAATGCTGCTATAGCGGGCTTCAGCTTATTCAGGGGCCGCGTCGTGAGGGGGAATAATCATCAAAATAGCTAATTATTTTACGAAAAGCATTGACAGCGCTTACAAAGAACGGTATATTATAACTCGTAAGGTATTAATAATTACCTTCTAATCAATTCTCTTTCTCTCTTATGCCGACCACTACCATTCCCTGGTAGTGGTTTTGTTTTTGTCTAAAACCTTGTATAATTAGGAGCGGTGTTGGTGGTTGGCGGAGGCATGAGCTGATTGTCCCCGCCAATGCCGGTAGACTGGAAGTGAAAGGTGAGAATTGATGAAAAGTCATGAAACGTTTACCCTAATCGAAGAGATTACCCGGTTAGATGGGAGCAAGTACATGGAAATCAGTGATATGGTCCAAAATGGGCGGGCCGAACTGGCCGTCGAGCGTGGGCTGATCAAGCAGGTGCGGATTCTACAGTTGAACATTGCCCACACTCCGCACGTTCAAGCCTACGAAGACTACGTGAATGAAAATTATGAAATGCCCGCCGAAGACTTCAAGACTTTTCAGGAATGGGAAAAGCCAGCGGACATGCAAAAAGAAGTGGCCGCCATTCTCCATGAAAATCATATTGGTTAAGCCAAGCCGTCGTTTGTCCGGAAAGTTAAGTTGCCGGTCAAACGTTTTTTTATGGCGTTCCTTTCATTTATCGAACGATAATTGAAAGCACCAGTGCTTTTAATACGGTCTGCTAGGACACGAGGCCCTAAGTCTCCTGGCTATCAGCTAGCGAAGTGTAGTGCTTGTTTCCCGAAAAGAGCCACGTTGTTTCAACTCGTTAATCGCCCGATAAGCCTGCTGCAACGGGCTTCTTGGAGTCTTTATGTTGGAGCTGAATCGTGAAACATGCTACTATGTAATCGGATTCATTAATAAGTAAGTTTTACATATTTTGGGAGGGACTCATTGTGAAAAAGTCTTTGACAGTGTTGAGTGCGTTATTAATGTTGACAAGTGTTGGTGCGGGGATTCCAGCCGTTCAGTTGGGAAGCACACCGACCGCCCAAGCGGCCAAGTTGAATGCGGCTAAGTTGGCTAATGGGAAGTATAGCGTGAAGTACGCGATCTACAAGACCGGGACCACCAAACCTTCTGAAGCAGCCGGTTACTTTAACACTAAGGCAGCGGTGTCCGTAAAGAATAAGAAGGCCACCGTGACGTTGACGGTGACTAAGGCGGGTAATCAGTACATCAAGGCGATGACGCTGGATGGCAAGACGGCGACCGTTACCAAGAAGGCTACGGGGAATACTTACAAATTCAGTAACGTTAACCTGAAGACCAATCATACGCTGGGCTTTTCATTGACGGTGCCGATGAATGGTAAGGAAGTCACCATGAAGCAGGCAGCGACCCTGAAGTTCAAGACCAGCACGTTGGCGGCAACCACCAAGGTTAAGTTGAGCACCAAGAAGGTTAAGCCTAAGGCCAAGAAGGTCACTGGGACCACGACCAAGGGGGCTAAGGTCACCGTTAAACATGGGAGCACAACTTTAGGCAAGACCACGACCAAGAAGAAGGCCTACACGGTTAAGCTGAAGAAGGCCGTTAAGAAGAGCTGGAAGCTTAAGGTGACAGCTACCAAGGCCGGGTACAAGACTGTAACCAAGACCATTACTGTGGCCAAATAAGGACAATTAGCGTGGATAGTGTGTGGAGGCCGGGACGATACAGTTCCGGCCTCTTCACTTCTTCAGGCGTTCGGCTAATCTGGCTTATCGAATGATTAATCAATACTTAGGGGATTTAGGGTGATAAGTTTGTTGGCGTCAGTAGCGTTTGGTAAAATGAAAGCGGGTACAACTATCGTTTAACTGGACGATGGATTAAATGAATTGGGGTGAGTGTGCCATGCGAAAATGGCAATGGTGTTTACATATAGTGAGTGTTCTGGCACTGGCCTGGCTAGCCGTCTTCTGTTTCGGTGGAACGCAACGTGCGGCTGCGGCGACCACGTTAGACGACGGTCTTTACGTCGTACCAGCGAAGATTATCAAAGCGGATAGTTCGGCGACTTCTACGGCCAACCAGTTCTTCGGTGATCAGGCAGCTGTTCGGGTGAAAGACAATCAGGCGACTGTTTTGTTGATTAGTAATGGGGCACAATATATCAAGTCGATGACCATTGATGGTCAATCTGCTAAATTGGTGAAGACGGTCGATGGTCAAGCCATTTATCAGGCAGTGCTGCCGAAATTAACCAGCCCATTGCCGGCAACCTTTAGTCTGACGACGCCAGTGGGCAAGATGCAGGAGTCCGCGCGACTGACGCTGGCATGGGCTAAGGCAGAGAAGGACGGTACCAGTACGGCGACGGCTGATCTCATCAGTCAGGCGACTAAGCTCGCGACGGCGGCTGCCAGTTCCGCCAGCAGTGCGGTGAGTGTGCCGAAAGCCACGAAGACCACAACGTCATCGACGACCAAGAGCACGGCCGCTAAGACGGTGAAGACGACGCCGACCACACAGTATTGGAAGTATCAAGTGCTGAAGGGGGATGCGATGACGCCTTCGGATGCCAACCAATACTACACGCATACGGCCAAGGTGACGCCGACTACGACTGGGTATCGGGTCACGTTGACGGTGAGTTACGCCAAATCGTTGAAGCTCGGCGCTAAGGCCGTGGTGCCCAAGACCATCGATGGGGCCGCTGTACCTGCCAGTCACGTGACGTACGGCCAGACCAGCAAGAACTATACGATGACGTACTGGTTTACGATTCAACAGACCAGTGAGTTAACGGCTAAGCTGATTCCGGGACAGATTCACGTCACGGTGCCGATGATGAACATCAGCGAAACGTTCCCGATTCGCTTCCGGTTTGCGGCCAGTGGATCGACCACGGCAGCAACGGCCGCGGCGGTAGCGGCCCTGCCGAAGACGACCAATAAGCAGACGGCCGCCGATCAGGGCAACCGGGAATCGACCGCCACGCCGCAAGCGGCGAAACGGACCTTGCCCGCAACCGGTGAAACAGCGACTCACGGTACCGCTTGGGGCCTGCTGGGGCTGGTTGTTAGCGGTGGTATTTTAGTCGGGGAGGCGAAGCGACATGCACAGGATTAAGCAGTGGGGGCTTGCGCTCGCACTGTTCCTGGGACTCCTTAGCCTGGGAACCATTGCGGCCCATGCCCAGAGCATCGACTACGCCGCCTTAAAATACGGGACGCACCAGACGTCGATGGCCAGCGGTTACTTCGTTCACCCGGCGACCGTGCGCGTCCAAAATCACGCGTACGTGGTCACGATGGACTTGAAGACGGCCAAGAAGCTGACGAGCTGGCCGGTGAAGGTTCTGGCTGTGGATGGTCGGGCGCCGGAGAACGTGCGCAAGGTGAAGGATAGTGCGGGCAATTCGCACGTGTACTATAGTTTTACCACGACCAATCTGAAACGTAATATTAACGCGCGATTGGCGATTGACGTACCAGACGTATACAAGGCCAAGCATAAGATTACCTTTCGCTTTAAGACCGGTAATTTACCCGCACTGAACGCGGCGTCCCGGTCCACGCAGACCACGACAGCAAAAACGACCACGCAGAAGCCGGTGACGGCAACGGAGAAGCCAGCGCGGCAGTCCGCCGCCAGTTCATCATCGGCTAGCCAACGGGCGGCTAGTTCGGCAACCGCCCAGTCCAAGGCCACCCGTTCGTCTGCGAGTCAAGCCACTAGCAGTCGTCAAGCCACGTCTTCGTCCACGCAACCGACCGAATCGGCTAAGGTAGCCGATCAAGTGCCACACCAGAAGACCCATTGGGGTGGCCTGATTGGTGGCATTGTTGCCATCGTCGTTCTGGTCGGTGGCGGTAGTTGGTGGTATTTCGGCAGACATTAGGAGGTCTGGCAGATGCGGAATCCAAGAAAAATTGGGCTGTGGTCGTTGGCCGTTTTGCTCGTCATTGGCATCATCGGTGGCGGCCTGGCGTGGCAACATCACCAGCAAAGACAGCGACAGCCGCGGATCGTGGCGACGACCTATGCGGTGGTCCAGATTGCGGATAGGCTCAACCTGCCGCTAGTCGGCATTCCAACGACGGCCAATGAAATTCCCCAACGGTACCGCGATGTAATCAAGGTGGGGAGCCCGATGAATCCGAGTGTGGAGAAGATTACGGCGCTCAAGCCCACGGCGGTCTACTCGGTAACGACACTGAGCGATCAGTTTGGCAAAGCCTTTAAGGCTCAGCACGTGACGCCACACTTTTTGAATCTGACCAGTGTTGCCCATTTGGAAACGACACTGACGCAACTGGGCAAACGGTATGATCGGCGGTCCGCGGCGGCCAAACAGGTACGTAAGATTCAAGCCGCGAAACAAACGGCGCGTAAACGGGCACAGAAACGACCGGCGCCTCGGGTCTTGGTCATCATGGGGCTTCCGGGTGCCAGCTACATGGTCGCCACCAATCGTTCCTACGTTGGTGACTTGGTGCGGTTAGCTGGCGGTCAAAACGTCTTTACCAGCAAGACCCAGGAGTACATGCAGCCAAATGACGAAGCTATTCAAAAGGCCAATCCCCAGGTCATCTTGCGTCTGGAACATGCGATGCCGAAGATGGTGACGAGCCAATTCAATCAGGAATTCAAGGATAATCACATGTGGGCCACGACGGACGCCGTGAAGCATCACCGAGTCTATGATTTACAGGAACCCGTTTTCGATGCGACAGCGAACATGCGGGTCACCACGGCCCTAGATCAGGTCAGTCACTGGCTCTATCCGGCAAAGGGGGTTGGCGCATGACCAAACACGCAGGCTGGTGGTATGGCGGCGTGCTCGTCCTGCTGATTCTGACGATGGGCGTTGCCGTGATGGCTGGGACCACCTGGATTGGCCCGCAACGGCTCTTGGCGGCTCTCGGTCAATCCAATAGTCGTGACTTCGTTACCGTCTTCAATCTGCGCCTGCCACGGATCATCAGTAGTCTGATCTGTGGGGGGAGTTTGGCGGTCGCCGGAGCGTTGTTTCAGGCCGTCTTCCGCAATCCGATTGCCGATCCCAGCATCCTGGGGATTAGTTCCGCGGCGGATTTCTTCAAATTAGGTGGCGCACTACTTCTGCCGTGGTTGCCCGGCCGCAACTGGCTATTGGGCCTGATCGGGGGACTCGTGGCGCTATGGATTCTGACCCGGGGTAAGGCGTTACGCGATCCGTATCGTCTCATTATCATTGGGGTGGCACTGGATGCCACGTTCGTCGGGCTAGCACGATTGGCTAGCAGTGGGCAGACGACGCAGGTGATGGCCAGCACGTTTAACGCGGTCACTTGGGCCGACACGCTGGGCCTTCTGGTTCTGGGCCTCTGTGGGCTACTGGTGGCACTGTTACTGGCGCCCTGGGCCAATTACCTGAAGCTGGCGGATACGGCCCTACAGACCATTGGGGTGCCCGTCAGCATGATTCGGTGGAGCTTGCTGTTGCTCGGGACTTATCTGGCGGTCAGTGTCACGGCCATCGTTGGGGCAATTCCGTTCGTGGGTATTGTGATTCCTAATTTGGCCCGACGTTGCGTCGGCCACGATTACCAGACACTCTTGCCATTTTCAATGCTGGCCGGTGCGTGGTTGATGTTGGCGGCCGATACCTTGGGCCGCACCGTCATTGTGCCGAGTGAGATCTCGGCGGCCACCATGATGGCCGTGATTGGCGGACCGTTTGTCATCATTCTCTTACAACGGGGGCGAGGTTTTCATGGAATTACAACAGGTTAGTTACCAGTACCCCGCGCAAACGGCTGGTGTCACGGCACTGACGGGCAACTTTCCGGCTGGTCGGGTAACGACGATCATCGGGCCCAACGGTGCGGGCAAGTCCACGGTGCTCAAGCTGCTGTCGCGACAACTGACGGCACAGCGGGGCACCATCTTGCTGGACCAGCAACCGTTAACGCAATATGCGTCCAAACAACTGGCGCAACGGATTGCAGTGGTCAGTCAACGGCACGAACTGTATGATGACATGACGGTTGCCGCGGTGGTTAAGATGGGGCGATTGCCGTATCATGGGTTGTTGGCCACGGTGCTGGACGATGAGGTGGCAACGTATTTGGCCCAGACCCAGCTGACGGATTTAGCCGCCGAACACCTGCAGAATTTATCCGGTGGGCAGCAGCAACGCGTGTGGTTAGCCATGGCCTTGGCGCAGGAGCCCCAAGTCCTGTTGCTCGATGAACCGACGACGTATTTAGACGTACACTATCAACAGGCGTTGATGGTCCAACTACGCCAATTGGCGGCGACCGGGCTGACCGTGATTCAGGTGCTCCATGACATCAATCAGGCCTTTGCGGTCAGTGATTGGCTGTGGCTCCTACAGGCCGGACGACTGGTGGCTACGGGGACGCCCGCGCAGCTGCGTGACGCAGATCTGTTGGCGCGGACATTTCAGACGCCGATTGAGATTGTGGATGTGCCGCGGTTGGGACCGTATATTGTGCAGGTGCCGGAAGCGGCCGAGTGAGCGCAAAAAATAGCCGCTACTTATACCAATGTAAAAATGGCTGATTTTGTTGCACGTTTCAGCCGGTCTTAAGTAAATGTTAGAGATTGACCGTCTGAAGATTAGGGACAATACAAATAGCCCGTAAAACCGAGGAAGTGGTTTTACGGGCTATTTTAGTGTGTGGGCTTGGAGGCTTTCGAGGCATACGACCCAATTTTCTCTAGCTGAAACATGCGGAACCAGACAACTCCCTGCGCTTAACCCCAATAAGCTAAAAATCCAAACCCGGGATTTTCACCTTATTGACGTTGATGCTCAGGATCTAAGCGCCTGATTCCGCACTCTTTTTCCTTACTCTACCTCATTCTTAATCTCGTTGATTCGTTTAAACAAAATCCCATCCCGCAACCCTGCGTTGGAGAAGGTGATCTGTTGTGAATCCAATAGCCGCATCAGCAGTGTGACCGGGATTAGACCGCCAATGATGATGTCGGCCCGGTCCTTGGATAAGCCGGGGACCTTCTTACGGCCGGCGAGATCCAAGCCTAACAGTTGAATCAGCGTGGCGTAGACGTCTTCAGCCGAAAGCTTGTAGCCGTGGACATCCTCGAAGTTGAGGAAGTTCTTTTTACGCCGGTTAATCTTGGCCAGCGTCCGGTTGGCGCCGCCCAAGCCGATAATCGGTAGGTTCGTCGCCTCGCGCAGCCACCACACGTCGTTAAAGACGTTGTTGACGAAGGTCATCGCGGCGAACAGGGAATCCGCCTTGACCACGTCACTTTCCAGATAGCTCTGTGACAGGGTCACCGAGCCCAATGGAATCGAGACGACTTGTTTCATTTGCCGGTTCTGAACCAGAATCAGTTCGGATGAGGCGCCGCCGGTATCGACCAGCAGGCCGTTTACGACGGGTAAGGTGTTAATTACCCCGAGATAGTCATAGCGCGCCTCCGTGGCACCAGAGATGACGTTGAAGGACAGGCCAATCTTATCCTTGACTTGTTTCAAAAATTGCTTTTGGTTGCTAGCCTGACGGACGGCCGCCGTAGCGACGGCTTGAATGTCAGGTTTATCCAGTTGACTATAAATCTTTTTAAATTCACCGAGTGCGGTGAGGGTTCGAGCGATCGATTCCGGTTGGAGAACTTGTTCTTCACCCATGTTTTCCGATAGCCGGACGTAGCGTTTTACTTGTTCGATGGTCTTGTGGTTGCCAGCACCATCGATTTCACTGATGGTCATACGCACTGAGTTTGAACCTAAGTCGATAACGACTAAGTTTTCCATTACTGAGGACTCCGATCAATGGGGGATTTTGGTTGATTCTTAGGACTAAGCATTGGTTTGAATTGTCGTGGTGCGTTGGCCGCCTTCAAGTGGTCCTCGTCGCCACGATGGCTTTTGTTCAAGGCCTCTTGCATGAAGACGGATTGAGCGTTCAACGGATCCAAGCCGCGTCGATCGACCCGAGTAAAGGTCCGATCGGCGAGAAGCACCCGTGTCTTGACGTTATCATGCCAGAGCGTGGCGAAAATGTCAAAGACCCGTTGCCGCAAGTTTGCCTGCAGAATTGGGAAGAGCAGTTCCACCCGTCGATTCAGATTCCGCGTCATGAGGTCGGCGCTGGATAGGTAGATCAGGGGGTCGCCGTTGTTGGCGAAGCCGTAGATCCGACTGTGTTCCAGGTAACGGCCCACGATGGAGTGTACTTCGATATTTTCACTAATCTCGGGGATGCCCACGTTGAGGCAGCAGATACCCCGGACCAACAACTTGATGTGCACGCCGGCATGGGAGGCCTCATAGAGCTTGGCGATCATGTCGGAATCGGACAGGGAGTTCATCTTCATCTCGATCCACGCCGGTTGACCGGCCTTGGCGTTGGTGATTTCCTGGTCAATCTTGCTGACGATGAATTCGCGAATACCGTCCGGTGACATGTGTAGTTGATGGAAGTAGGGTGGTTCCGAGTAGCCTGACAACATGTTAAAGATGTTGGAGGCGTCAATCCCCATGTCCGTGTTGGTGGTCATTAAGCCCAGGTCGGTGTAGAAGTGGGCCGTGACGTCGTTGTAGTTCCCGGTTCCCATGTGCATGTAACGCCGAATGCCGTCGGGTTCCCGCCGGACAATCAGGGTCAACTTACAGTGGGTCTTCAGGCCAATCAGTCCATAGATAACGTGACAGCCCATCTTTTCTAGCTGTTGGGCCCAGTGCACGTTGTTTTCCTCATCGAACCGCGCCTTGACTTCTACCAGTACCGTGACCTGCTTACCGTTTTGGGCAGCGGAGCCAAGGTACTTGATGATTGGTGAGTTCGCGGAGACCCGGTACAACGTCATCTTGATGGCCAACACTTCATCGTCGTAGGCCGCTTGCCGGATGAGTTCGGTGACGGCCGAGAAGGAGTCGAACGGGTGATGAACCAGAACGTCATTGTGCCGAATCGTCTTGAAAATGTCGTCGTCAGCCGTAACGCCCGGCGTTTGTGCCGGTGTAAATGGCGGATAGAGTTGGTCGTCGTGATTGCTGATTTGCTTGGTCCATTTGCTCAGGAAGGTCAGGTCGATGGGGCCACCAATACTGTAAACGGCGTAGTCGGCAATCTTGATCGAGTGTGCCAGACGCTTCTCCAGTGAATCGGAAATGCCGGCTTCGACTTCCATCCGGACGGCCCCCCCGTGTTCTCGGCGTTTCAGTTGTTGTTCCACTTCCTTCAACAGGTCGGAGGTGTCCTCTTCGGCCACGTCCAAGTCCATGTCCCGGATGACCCGGTAGTTCGCGGCTTCCTTGACTTCGTAACCGATGAACAGGTTACCGATGAAGGCCTTGATGATGTCTTCCAACAGGATAAAGTCATTCTCGGCCCCCGGTAACCGTACCGTCCGCGGGAAGATGTCCGGCACTTGCACGGTGGCAAAACGTTTGTCCTTCTTATTGCCGTCCTTGAAGAGCCGCAGGGCGATGTTCAGGGTGTTATTCCCGATAAATGGAAATGGCCGTGAGCTGTCAACCGCCATGGGCGTCAGGGCCGGTGAAATTTCGTCATTGAAATACTTCTGAATGAACCGGAATTGTTGTGAAGACAGCTCCTTAACTAACTTGAGGTGAACGTTCAGATTGGCTAACAGGGGAATCAACATACGATTTAAAGTGGAATACTGCTTGACCACCTGATCGTGTGCCTTGGCGTTAACCGCCAGGAGTTGATCCTCGGCCGTCATACCCGAAGCGTCGGGCTTAGGATAGTTGACGGCAGCCAGCTTGGATAGCGAGGCCACCCGCACCATGAAGAACTCGTCCACGTTACTTTGAGTGATGCCGAGGAACCGCACGCGCTCTAACAAAGGATTGGCCTTATCGCGGGCCTCTTCCAGGACGCGGTCGTTGAAGTCTAACCAGCTTAATTCCCGGTTGGTATAGTACTTAGGGTTCTTATAATCCACTGTCATTTGTGTAACCTCCTTTGTTTAAACACGGGTTGCAGGCCGAAGACGTCCGTGAAGAACTGAGCCTTGTAGTTAAATGCCCAACGAATCAACGATAAGTCGTCATCGCTAAAGGCGGTGATGATGACCTTGTTGGTGCGGACGGAAACGGAAATCCGTTGAATCGTCTGCTGGTGAGCGTCATCGAGGGCGTCGGCGAGACGGAGAATGGCGGCTAACTTGGCGACCGTCAACCGTTTCTCGGCCGTTAGTTGCTGGAAATGCGTGATGTCCTCGGCCGGCGTGCGGGTACTGTGGTAGCGCGACACGGCCGCAATGATTTGCGTTTCTTCGGCGGACAACCCCAGCATCTCGGATTGTTTCAGCACGTAGTCCGAATGGAGATAGTGTTCATGCGTATCAATGAAGCCACCGATGTCGTGGACGATCGCGGCGATCTGAAGTAATAAGCGGTCGCGCGGCGTCAAACGGTGGAGCGTCTTCAGCTGATCAAATAGGTGGAGCGCAAAGTGCCGGACCAGTTCCATGTGATGTGGCTCGACGCGAAACCGGCGAGCCAAGTCATCGGCAGAGGCCAGAATCTGGTTTTCAAAGTGATACTTGTGGTTACCGGCCGCAATCTCTTCGTTGGTGGTTAACCCGTCCAAGACGTTGAGGTTGACCAGATAGAGCTTGTCGGCGTGAACCACGGTGAGCAGTTTCTGAATCAAGAGCACTTCGGGCAACACCAGCTCAACGTTTTCTTCCGTCAAATGCAGCCGTTCCATGAGGTACTGGTCGGACGCGCCAATGACTTCCCGGCTGAACTCGTTGAATTGCTTCAACGGTAATGTGTAACTCACTGCATCCTTAGGAATGAAGTAATTGTTAAGTGGTGCGGCGCCAATCAGAATCACCTGGTTACTGGTCGTTTGGAGTTGTTCAGGCAGGAAACGGTAGAAGTCATCGACCTTACTGTTAATGTAGTCGTCCAGTACGTCGACTGGATTCGGGGCCGTGGCCCGCAGACTCTGTAACACTTCCTTAATCCGTACGGGCCCCAGCTTCATGTTGTGTGACGCCACCAGATTATCGTGGGCGAAGAACGAGAGCGTGGCACTCCCCGAGTTCAGGCCGATAATGGCCGCGTGTTTTTTTACGAGCCGGTGGTAGTCGGCAAACTTCAAGGCGATGGCTTCGTTACGGACGAAGGACTCTTCCCCCAAGGAGAGCCATTTGATGCTCAGACCGGTACGCACGAAGATTTGGTCACGAATGAACTCCGCGTTGGGTGCCGTGGACAAGGCCTGTGACCCCCAGACTTGGTAGTTCGTCACGCCATAATCTTTGATTACTTGCAGAAATCCACGCAAGGCTTCGGCCGCCTCGGCGACGGTTTCAAAATCAATTTCTTCATGGTTGTAAATATTTTCCCCAATGGCGACGGTCGATTTGACCCGCTCGGTCTGAGCGCCGGTTTTTAGGTTCACGATTGATAGTTCCATACTGGAAACATTAATGAGCATTGCGCCAAAATAATTATCAGCCATAAACGTCATCTACTTTCTATAAAATATTTCGTTAGCGGTGCAATCAAACAATTGGTATTGCGAGGGACTAGTGGCTGATAATCAACCAATTACTGGTTAAAATCCACGTCATTCCGTAAAGACCTGGTTGTCCATGATGACTTTGTCCAAATGCTTTTCGGTACGTTGATTCTTCGGGGGCAGGGTCATGTAGTCCCCGTACATCCCCGTCAGAATGCTAGCATACATTCTAGGCACCTGAACCGTCAGATGCTCGAACGGCATCGGCGTTAAGTCGGAAACCTCCGCAACGGTAAAAACTTCTTTGTTATAGGCGTATTGCGACGCGAGATTCTTGACCTGCAGCAAGCTGGTATCCGCCTGATAGGTAGTCATCAACGCTTGTCGCTCGGCCTTTAATGCCTTGACATCGCCTAGTTGTTCGGCGGACAAGGGACTCTGTAATTTCCGCAGTGGATTGTCGACCAAGTGATAGCGGAGTTGGAAGAGAATCCGCGTGTTGAGCAATTGAAACTTAGTCATCTGTTCACGCTGGAGACTGGTATCCAACGGAATGCGGTCGAGGGGAAAGATATCAATGAAGATACCCTTCCGTGCGGCATTCACGTTGTTTTTCTCTTCAATGTAAGTATTCCGGTCGAGTAGCTTGGCGTAGCTCAGACCATAATTTTCATCGCTAGCCGGTGTCTGCAGGAAGTAGTGGGTGTTGGCCAGGTAGGCGGGGGCTGCCGCTAATAAGCGATCATAGTCCGCACGCAACAGGCCAACGTCCACGTCGTCATCCCAGGGAATAAATCCTTGATGACGAATCGTACCTAGAAGGGAGCCCCCCATCATCAAGTAGGGCAGATGAAGATCGGTACATAGGGTGATGAACTGTTCAAGATTGCCCAGTTCCACCTGGTGAATACGGTCGATTAAACGCGTCATAGAAGGTTCCTTTCCAATCATAAATTTTGAGCTAAAGGGTGACACAATCACGCCAATCGGTACCGGTGTCGGCTGCTTGTGTCGTCACGGGACCGACGATTAGGTTAAGTCATAGTGACTGGTGTGGACGACCTGTCCGTGTGTATCCTTGAACGTGACCGTCACCGGATCGGTATTCTTGGGTTCAAAGGTGGCCAGACCATTTACCGACTTCCCAGCCTTCACGGGCATGACGGTGTGGTTTAACAGGTTGTTGTCCTTGGTCTGACTAGTGGTGAAGGCCAGGTTACCCGTAGTCAGCGACTTGCCATTTTGCGTGGCGCTGACGGCACTTTCCCACAGGTCGCTTGGTACAATGGACTTACTTTGCTGGTTAGTTACGGTATAATAGATAACGAATAAATTGCGGTTCGCGGTCGCACTCCCCGTGACCTCGGTGCCAGTGAGTTTGTAAGTCACGTGGTCAATCGTGAACTGCTGATTGGCAAACGTGGCCGTCTTAGCTTGAGACAAGCTGCTACTCGACTGGCTCGAACGGCTAACCTTTTTGGTGGCCTGCGACGCATGATGGCTACTGCTAGCCGGTTGGGCCTTCTGGTTCGAAGCACCACAGCCGGTTAGCAACAACAGCAGGCCTAAAACGGTTCCAATTTTTAGTGATTGATGCATAGTTTCCCCTCCAAATGCTACCCTTTTATTTTAGCATAGGTTGGTCCAGACCACCTGCTAATTTGAATGAAAAAAACTGGTATTTGCTGGGCTTAAATGCTAATATAAAAATCGTATTTTGAGAAATGTAGGTGGGTAATTATGGCTGAACAGGAGCAGTCTTTATTGGACGCTTTTATTGACGTCTACATGAGTTCACTCAAGTATTTGGATGAATTTGTTTCGGAACCAGCAAGAGCGTTTCATCTGTCGTTCGAACAATATCTGATCTTAAGAGAGATTACGCGCAATCAGAACGTGACGTTGATGGATATTGCCAGTAAACGGCAGGTCACGCGCAGTGCGATTTCGCGGCAGATTAAGGTGTTATTGAAGCAAGGCTACTTGCGGCAACAACCGGATGAAAATGACCGGCGGCGGTTGTACTTAATCGCAACCGATGCGGGGACTCACGCGGAACGGGTGATTCGCCAACGCATCAACCAACGCTTTCAAGGGTGGGTTGATGTCTATGGCAATGACCGGGCCCACGAAATTTTGAAATTCATTCAAGACTTTAGTCAGGTTACCCGCATGAAGAAGTAGTGCAATGGCTACTGAGAGCCCCTGCCTTTCGTTGTGGGGGATAAAAGGAGATTGAAGTCAATGAGCAAAAAGCGCATGAGTGACGAAGAGGCCAAGCGCTGGCGCAAGATTGTCTTCATGGATGATGACCACACTGACAAGCGGTCGCCGCGATCCACGCGATCTTACGTTTATGGTGAAGGTACCGAACACAAGACCTGGTGGCATCGACTAAAGGGACGGTTGAACCGGCGCTAATTGAATTAAAGGAAGGACCACACTACCGCACGTCACGTCGGGGAGTGTGGTCCTTTTGAGTTTAACGTGTGATTGCTGGCGCAGGCGAAAAGTCCGTCACTTGTTGGACAGTAACGTTGGCGCTACCGCCGAGAAGTTTCGCGACGGGGCAACGCCGTTCAGCCAAATCAATCATGGCAGCTGCTGTGTCGTGATCGACGCCAGGGACCTTCACTTCGGCGGTCAAATAAAATTGAAAGCCATGGGTGTCCCGTGCCATTTCAACAATCGTGTGGACTTGCGAGGTGTGGGGAAGGCCCCGGCGTTCCTCGATGGCTTCCAGCGTGGCATTGAGACAAGTGCTCAACGCCAGGCCAATGAACTGTTCCGGATTAGCGCCGGGCTGGTCATTGAGCGGATGACTGGTTAAAACATCTAAGCCACCGGATACGTACGAGTGACTTTCCAGACCGCCATCGTTGGCGGCAACGGTTCGGTAGAGTGGTGGAAATTTTTCGCGGTTAATCGCCACGAGTAGCACCTTCTTTCATGAGATTGACTAACTTAAGATTACGCCGTTTTTAGGGAAAAGACAATTGAAATGCAGTGGTTTGGAAGGGCTTTCTAAAGAGGTAAACCACTGACCGTTAATATATTAAAATGTTCCACAAAGATAAGAACTGACGGGGCGACAACCGGTTGCACAAGAAAACTATACCAATTTTAGAAAATGGCGCATAGGGATTGACCGTTAACCCCCGGTTAGTTTGGTGAAACCCCTAATTAACGGGGACTGTTAAAGGGGCGATGTTATGTAAAAGTTTTGTAATAAATTGGAATTAGGGGTAGACCGATTGCACAGAAATGCTATAATGGGAACAACAGGTAGTAGAACACTGGCACAAGATTTGGGGGATGCCATATGTTAACAGAAGAACTGTTGGATGAACGTAGGAAGTTTCAGATGATGACGTGGCGGGCACAGAAACACGGCGCGCAAGTGATCGAGCAGGATGTGATGCAACAATTCACGGCGACAATCGCACAACAAGAGGCAATTGTGGCAGCGGCTAATCGGCGAGAGACGGTGCCAGTTAGTTAGTACACCGGGGATATCGTGGCTAAATTGAGGCAAAAATAACGGTTTAGGCGTGGGCCTATGCTACGCTATGCGCAATAGATTGGGGGCAACATAATGAAGCATCCAGCAATGTATTATGTCTACTATACGTTAGGATGGTTATTTGTTGGCGTAATGGCGGACGTTATCTTTCATCTGATTCGGTTGTGGTTAATCACCAGTCATTTCTGAATAAGCTAAAAAGCGATCTGCCATGGGGGCGACCGCTTTTTCTTTCACTAAATTATGGGGCTTGGGGGTGACTGGCCATAAAAAAAGCTAGTTACGAATGGACGCAACCAGCAGAATAGAAGTATGTGTACGGCTTCAACGGTGTTAATAATGGCTAAATGTCTAATTAACTCCTCCAACGATTGAAGACCCGCGGCAGGCTCTCACCTGAATATGTAAATTCATTATAACCTGCCAACTAACTTCTGTAAACCATATTTTTAAAGATTCGGTTAAACTAATAAAACTAGTAAAACGAGTAACGTCACGAGTGACGGCATTCCTTGCAGCCAAAAAATTTCCTTTTTCGCGGTGAGACTGCCAAAAATGGCCACGATGACGATGAAAATCAATAGAATGGCGGTGGCAATCAGACTGGCGCGACCGGTCAACACCCATTGCAGGGCAATCAGGCTAACACCCAACATTCCGTTGTAGATGCCTTGATTGGCCAGTGCCGTCTTGGCTTCCGGCTGTTGAACGAAGCGCAGTGACATCCCAAAGGCCTTGGCCTGAGTTGCGTCACTGCCCCAGATTTCGAGGCCCATAATGGCCAGATGTTCGAGGGCGACCAGATAGATAAGTATATTTAGAATGATTTGCATTAGTAATTCCTTCTTTCTAAGCGGACAAGGTGGTAAACTAATAGTGTCCAGGGGTCATCGGTTAAACATAAATTTGTTGAGACTTTAAGCTAATTTTTAGTTTGGCGTGTAGAATAATAATTAAGCAATATGTGCCAGGGGAGCTCATCTGTTTTGGAGTGGCATGAATCGTGATGTATCAACCTTTATGGCAAATTTGAATGGAGGAATTATTTATGAGACTCCTAGACTTAAGCGGCCAACAATTCGGCAGACTGACGGTTATTCGGCGAGACGGCACGGCCAAGAACGGTAACGCGACTTGGTTGTGTAAATGCAGTTGTGGTAATTTAGTGACGGTCGATAGTTATCGGCTCCGTCACGGCATTACGGTCAGCTGTGGGTGCTACCGCCGCGACATCAGTAAGGCCCGGCTGACGAAGGATCCCCGGACGCGTAAACAAATTGGGAACGCCACGAATTTACCGTTAGTCAATGGTTCTAACGTTGCAGCCCTGACCAAGATTAGCTCCCGCAATATTTCCGGGGTTATCGGTGTTAGCTTCGATAAGCGCTCGGGCAAGTGGGCGGCACGTCTATTCTACCATGGTCGTTACGTTTTGAATCAAAATTTTAGCGACTTTAACGATGCGGTCGCGGCTCGGCGTCAAGCGGAGCAACAGTTAAACCAACGAGAGAATTTTAAAGTTGAAGAATCCGCTGAAGGCTAATCAGCGAATTTACCAGTAAGCATAGAAGCCAAGCAGCCGGTCCAACTAGGGGCCGGCTTTTTTGGCCTTCGGGGTGAGAATGATTGACGGCGTACGGCTAAATTGGGTATGCTGGTGCTAGTTGAGAAGACGAGAGGAAGATTAACATGGAATATCGTGAAGAAGCGGATACCTTGGGGACAGTGCGGGTACCGGCGACGGCTCTGTGGGGTGCGCAAACGGAACGGAGTCGGCATAATTTTACGACGGGGCCGCTCATGCCACTGCCGCTGATTCGGGCACTATTACAAATTAAGCGGGCCGCCGCAACCGCCAATCGGGATCTGGGAGAATTGCGTGAGGAGAAGGCCGAGTTGATTAGCCGTGCGGCTACAGACCTGTTGGCCTTGCCGGATGATCAGTTGCGTCCGGATTTCCCGTTGCACGTTTACCAGACGGGATCGGGGACGCAGACCAATATGAATGTTAATGAGGTTATCGCCCACCAGACGGCCAAGTACGACCCAACCAATGGCGTGCTGCCCAACGATGATGTCAATCATGGTCAGAGCTCTAACGATGTCTTTCCCACGGCCATGGCCATTACGGCGCGGGTGGCGGTGCGCCAACTGGAGGATGCCGTGCAACATCTGATGGACGAACTGGCAGTCAAGCAGGCGGCCTATCAGGATGTGGTCAAGATTGGTCGGACCCATTTACAGGATGCGACGCCCTTGACGTTTGGCCAGGAGGTCAGTGGTTGGGTTAGCATGCTGGACCATGATTGGGATTACTTAAAGTCCCTGGACGATTCGCTGTTAGAGCTACCGATCGGCGGGACGGCCGTGGGCACGGGGCTTAACGCCGCCCCGGGCTTCGCCTCGTTGGTGGCTGAGCAGCTCAGTCAGGCCTACAACCAACCGTTTACGGCCAAGACCAATAAGTTCTTCGGATTGGCGGCGCATTCCGGACTCAACGTGGTGCACGGTGGTCTGAAGACACTGGCCAGCGATCTGTTGAAGATTGCCAATGACGTACGGTTCCTAGCCAGTGGTCCCCGGGCTGGTTATCACGAACTGAACATTCCGGCCAACGAACCGGGGTCGTCGATCATGCCCGGCAAGGTCAACCCGACCCAGGCGGAGGCACTAACGATGGCTGCTACCCGGGTGATGGGCAATGATGTGACGATTACAGTGGCGGCCTCGCAGGGGAATTTTGAAATGAACGTCTATAAGCCGGTGATTATTGAAACTTTTCTGGAATCGGCGACGTTGTTGACGGGGACAGTAACTGGATTTGCGGACAAGCTCGTGCATGGTTTGACGGTCAACACGCAACGGATGGCGGACTTGGTCGACCAATCGCTCATGACCGTTACCGCGTTGTCGCCGTATATTGGCTACCACGCGAGTGCCGAGATTGCCCAGTTGGCGGAGCGTGAGGGGTTAACCTTACGTGCAGCGGCCGTCAAGTCCGGTAAGGTTACGGCCGATCAGTTTGACCAGTGGGTGGACCCCTTGGCGATGACCGGGGTTAAACAACCGCGGAATTAGCGGGTCTGGTCGCCTTGTCGTTCGCGAAATCTGTTGTTCATCACGACTCGTTCAAACCGTCGTTTCGCTGGTGGTTATCGTTTTGCTGGGAATCACTATTTTCCAGCCACGTTTTCGGTCAACGACCAAATCTGGCGAACGTCAAGGTGGCCAGCTGCGGTGATAGTGAAAGCGAACAGTTTATAACTGTTAAGCAATAGCTCAATAGCCATAGTCATCAAAAAATACATGATGACTGCGGTTTTTGCGTGCACTGAGCTGCGAACAGGAATTAGATGGCAAAATGATTAAATTAGCTTGACTTTTCTCTAATTAAATATTAATGTTAACCACAATCGTATAACCCAAATACTAGAGCGACAAGCTTTTTAGTGGGTGATGCGTAAATTTAAGGAGCGAATGTCTATGCCAGAAGAAACTACCGATACGCTACAAACCGCGATCGATCAGGCCTTACAAGCCGATCGGCCCCGATTAGCGAAGTATTTAAGTATTGAAACGGTTGCGGCCAAACACCTCGGGATTGCCGAAACGGTCAGTGTGATTGAACAAGCCTTTCAAGATTTGGGTGCGGTGGTGACGGTCTGGCGGGACATTCCAGGAAGCAATCCCTTTGTCTTTGCGACGTTACCCGCGGGTCCCAACGGAAATGCGGATAAAACCTTGTTGTTCTACAACCATTACGACGTCCAGCCGGCAGAACCTCTGGAAGAGTGGGACAGTGAACCCTTCCAGCTCACGGAAAAGGACGGTCGGTACGTGGCCCGGGGAGTGTCGGACGATAAGGGTGAGCTGATGGTTCGGTTGTCTGCGGTCAAGGCGTTGCAGCAGACTGGCGGCTTGCCATGTAATCTGAAGTTCGTTGTGGAAGGCGAGGAGGAGATTGGGAGTCCCCACATCCAGCCGATGACCGAGAAGCATGCCGCGGATCTAGCGGCCGATGCCATTATTTGGGAAACGGGCGGCAAGGATGCCGATGAGAATTTTCAGGTGACCTGTGGGGTCAAGGGGATCGTCAGCTTCAATGTGACGACGAAATCGGCCGAGAGTGACCTGCACTCCTCACTGGCAACCTTCGTGGACAATGCTGTATGGCGGCTGGTCCAGGGTCTCGCGACACTGCGAGGACCGAAAGGCGAAGTGCTGGTGGACGGTCTAAATGATGGCGTAAAACCCTTGACACCGACGGAGCAGGCGGCGATCGATGCGCTGCCCTTTAACGAAGCGGCGACGCGGCAAAACTTTGGTTTGAAATTACCGTTGCTTTCGGATAAGCCCGCCGAAGCGCTCGTGAACCGGCCATCCATTACGATTAACGGCATCTCCGGGGGCTATGAGGGGGATGGCCTGAAGACCGTCTTACCAAAGGAAGCCCGCGCCCAGCTAGATTGCCGACTGGTTCCCGGTCAGGATCCGCGTCACGTGGCCGAACTGGTTCAGCAACAGTTGGACCGCAATGGCTTTGCCGATCTGCACGTGAGCTACAATCAGGGGGAGCCGGCCTTTCGTTCCGATCTGACGGATGACTTCGTTCGAACGGCGGTGGCTACGGCCCATGAGGTCTATGGCGACGCAGTGAAATTGGTGCCGAACGCCGGTGGCAGTGGGCCCCAAGCCCCATTTGCTCAGGCGGTGGGTGCCCCCATCGTGTCGGTTGGCTCGACGTGGGCCGGTTCCGGGGCCCATGCGCCGAATGAAAACGTCCGGGTCAAGGATTATGCGCAGGCCACGCGGTACACGGCGCGGGTTTTACAGAACTTTGGCCAAAACTAACAATTAATCACTAAAAAAACTCGCGTTATCAGTTTGCCGGAGACGGTCGAAACGGATAACGCGAGTTTGCTATAAGTTGGATTTAGTTAACCACGATGTAGTAGCTAGCTGGCCAGTAAGTTTGGCTGAAGACGCCAATCCCATCGGATTCGTTTTGGGCGGCAACGTACTTGCCATTCCCCAGGGAAATCCCGTCATGGTAAGGCGCGCTGTCGGAACCCCAGAAGAGGATAGCGCCAGCGGGGGCGTTGACCACGTCATAGTGGTGGGTGCCCAGATTGGTTTGTTGGTAAGTCGTCCGGGCGCTCAGGCCAAAGGCGTATTGAACCAAGCCGGAGCAGTCAAAGCCACTGAGAGAACTGCCACCGTAAACGTAAGGAACGCCACTGTTCGCAACCGCAAGGGCCTTAGCGACGGCGCTGTTGGAACTCGCGGCCGTTGTGTTGGTCGTCGTTGAAGTAGCCGTATTGGTGGCGGTTGTTTGGCCAGTCGTGTTGGTGTGTTGGTAACTGGTGTTTTGCGCAGCAGCCGAACCAGTCGAGCTGGTGTTGGTCGTTGTCGTGGTTGCTGGTGCTTGGCTGACCTGCGTGGTTTGAGCGGTGTTGGCGCCGCTAGTCGTGGTCATGTGAGCCGAAGCCGTCGTGGTGACGGTAAAGAGTAGTGCAGCGGCACCCAGAGTCGTCAATAAAACTTTAGTTGTTGTGGTATTGATAAATGTCACTCGCAATCTTCTAAGTATTTGGTAGCCAATTAGCTGACTACAAAATTAAGTATAACGAAGAAAAATTGCGGGGGCGTATCAGTCAAGTGACAAACGAATGCCGGTTAGATGACAGGATATGTCAGCTAAGACAAACGATTGGGCGGATAACTAGCTGATAGGTTTAGTTGCTCGGCAGGTGAAATACAACTGTGGTAACTGGCCGCCTGACCGTTCGTCAAGTCTGGGCTGGAACGCTGGGAAGGACGTTTCAAGCAAAAATGTGGTCTCGGAACGTGCTTGAAACCGCCGAGGATCGACTTTTCCAAGTCGCCCATTCCGAACTGATAGATCATCAGTTCAAAATGCCCCGGCTGAGTCCGGATTTAACTCACTTACGGTGCCACAGTTAGCGACCATCGATTTTGGTCCAACCACGCAACGGGACTGTCGGTCGCACCAATTATCCCACTACTCTAAGCCGCAGGCGACATTTTGGACGAACGGCAAGGCGGCCAGGTTCCACTGGTGATTTTAGCCAAAATAAAAACCCGTTAGTCGCGCAACTAACGGGTTCATCGATGGAGGCGGCGGGGATCGAACCCGCGTCCTAGCATATTGCCAACTTAACGTCTACACGCATAGGCAGACTACTTAAAGTTTCACTGAACAACTTGCCGCCTGTCAGGGCCCACATGCTCAGCTAACCTGATTTTTCTCTTCTACCGTACTTCAGGTGGGAGTCGTTAGCGTAAGTCCGTTAAATTTAGGACCCAGATCTAGACCACGGACAAGCCTAGGAGGATCTACGTTAAGCGCCTATTAAGCAGCTAAAGCGTAAGAATTGTTATTATTTTTTGCAGTTATAATAAACTGGACCTTTTAACGTAGATGCCGCTACGGCGCGCAGTCAAGCTTCAACCTATACCAGTCGAATCCAGAACGCCCCCATAAATTGATACTCATCTAGTTTAACATACCAGTGGGGGAGTGCAAACGATTTTGCCTAATCGCGGCTAATTTAAGGAAAAAATCGCCAAGTCAGTATAGTATAATGGGGAGGTAAGTAACCAGATGGCACAGGCTCGCCGGGAAAAGTTACAGAAACTTCATGGTTCCATCATGGGGATTTCTGATTGACCGAGTAGTTTTAGGACACTATGACTCACAAACTTTTTGCCGGCTCCGCATCCGTTAAGCCTAACCTTGGGAGGTAGCAATGAAGTTATTAATGATTGAAGATAACCATTCAGTTTCACAAATGATGTCGATGTTTTTTAAGAAGGAACAGTGGGACGCAGAATTTGCGTACGACGGTAATGAAGCCGTTGAAATGTTTAAGGCCGCACCCAATGATTGGGACATGGTGACGCTCGACCTCAACCTGCCCGGTATGGACGGGATGCAGGTGAGCGCCGAGATTCGTAAGCTGTCGCCAACCGTGCCGATTATCATGTTAACAGCCAGAGATTCCGAGAGCGATCAGGTTTTGGGACTGGAAATGGGCGCGGATGATTACGTTACCAAGCCCTTCAGTCCAATTACGTTGATTGCCCGGATTAAGGCGTTGCATCGGCGGGCCGAGCTCGGGCCGATTTCAAAGGGTTCCGAGACGGTACCGCTAGACGATACCGAGTCATTCGACGTGGTGACGGAGAACTTTAAGCTGAATACCAAGACGCGCGAGGCGTACTTGAACGGCCAGCAGATTCACGACCTGACACCGAAGGAATTCGATCTACTGAAGACGTTGGCGCAGAAGCCCCGGCAGGTCTTCTCCCGAGAACAGCTCCTGCAGCTGGTCTGGGACTACGAATACTACGGGGATGAACGGACCGTGGATGCCCACATCAAAAAACTCCGACAAAAAATTGAAAAGGTTGGCCCGCAGATTATTCAAACGGTCTGGGGCGTGGGTTATAAATTCGACGATAGTGGAGCAGATCAGCAATGAAGCTAATGTACCAACAGATGTTGGGGTTCTTTGCGGCGATTATGATTATCCTGATTATCATGGGCGTTTCCTACTCCCAGATGACCCGGCACATGGTCTACAGCAATACCTGGAATTCGCTTGAAAAGTATTCCAACAGTTTAATTGAACAGTCTTTACGTATCAGTTCACAAGACGCGCACACGGTTAATTTTGATACAACCTCGCTGGAGAGTAGCGAACAGTTGCTGCAAAACCAGGCGATTAGTACCACGATCTACAGTGCCAGCAACAAGGTCGTCTTTCCGGCCAGTGTGTATCAGCAGTCGATTAAGGCGTCTGACTGGAAGAAACTCAAGAATAATCAAATTATTCACAAAGTGGTCGATCGGCGGGTACGGAACAAGAACGGCCGGGTCAGTCCAGCCATGACAGAAGTGATGAAGCCGTACTTTTACAATAACCGCTTGGTCGCCGTGGTTGTGATGGGGGCGTTTGTCTCCGATATCAATACCAGTGTGAACCAGATTAATCGTAATTTGATTCGGGCGTTGCTGGTTTCCATCGTGGTGGCGATCGTCGCCAGCTATATTTTGGCCCGATATTACACGTCGCGAATTAACCGGCTGCGAAAGGCAACAAATCAAGTGGCTAAAGGGAATTACGATGTTGAGATGACCAGTAAGAATCGCGATGAAATTGATGATCTGATCAATGATTTCAACGGGATGGCCCATTCGTTAAAGGACTCACAAGAAGAGATTCAGCGACAGGAACAGCGCCGGCGCGAATTCATGGCGAATGCGTCCCACGAGATGCGTACGCCACTGACCACCATCAATGGATTGCTGGAGGGACTGGCTTACGACGCCATTCCTGAAGAAAGTAAGGAGGAGAGTATCGACCTGATGCGTAGTGAAACCAGTCGGCTAATTCGCTTGGTCAACGAGAACTTAGACTACGAAAAGATCCGTTCAAACCAGATTTCGCTCAACCTTCACGAATTCAATGCCGTGGATGCACTCCATAATATAGTAGAACAATTAAAACAAAAGGCCGATGATAGCGGGGATACTCTCGAGTTACAGGCGCCGAAAGAAATTCCGGTATACGCCGATTACGACCGGTTTGTTCAGATTATGTTTAACATTGCACAAAATGCCATTCAGTTTACCCAGCATGGAACCATTACGCTGTCCGCCCAACGCGGCTACGAGGAAACTATCGTCAAGGTGGCTGATACCGGGATGGGGATGACGGAGGAACAGCTTCAGAATATCTGGGAACGCTACTACAAGGCCGATCCGTCCCGTAAGAACACCAAGTACGGAGAGTCTGGACTGGGCTTGTCGATCGTTCACCAGCTGGTTCAGCTCCATCATGGTAAAATTAGTGTGACCAGCAAGGAAAACGTCGGCACGACCTTCACCGTTATTTTCCCCGATCAGCATCAGACCAATTCGGAACGCGCGAAGATGGATTAATGCTGAACAAAGCAAACCGATTGCTGTGTTTATCGCGCTACCGTGATACAATGAGGGGAACCATTAAGGAGGAAACTATTGAAACGTGTACAAATTACCGGGAAGTCCGTTCGTAAATTTGAGGACGGCTATCCCATCGTATCTTTAACTGACTTAGAAAATGCCCAAGACTTCGACAATGGCGCTTGGGTGCAACTCGAAAATCATGGCCATTTTGTGGCCACAGCTTACTTTGCCAAGCAGCACCGGGGTGTGGGCTTCGTCATGAGTCTGCGGGAAAACGAAAGCATTGACGAACGCTTCTTTACCAGTAAGTTCCGTGCGGCGGTGGCTAAGCGGGCAGCTTTTGCTGACAGTCCAGCCTACCGGTTATTTAACGGAACCGGCGATGGCCTGGGCGGCTTGGTCGTTGACGTCTTCAACGGACAATACGTTTTCCGTTGGCAGAACAGCGCCATCAAGCAACAAGCTAAGTTGATTTACGCTGGTTTTGAACGGATCGTGGGCAAGGGCCAGACGATTCTGGCCGAAGTGCCGGGTCAAGAGCACTTACAACTGGTCAGCGGGCAATTAGAAGATCAGCCGTCAGCCGTATTGGAAAATGGGGTCACGTATCCCGTGGACTTAACGGTCAGCCGACAACTATTGGCCTTGGAATTCCGTGACATTCGGGCGTGGGCCAAGGCAACCAGCCAGCAGCGGCGGATTCTGAACTTGTTCAGCGCCGAAACGGGTCTGGTAACGGCCGCAATGCTCGGTGGGGCGATTGAAGCGGTCACCGTTGACCCGACTAATCGGGCCACGACGGCTGTTCAGGCGCAGTTGGCAGCGAACAACTTTGACCAAGCGGCCGTGGAAATGCGGACGATGGACGTGGCCAACTATCTGGATTATGCGGTCAAGCATGACCTCACCTTTGATACGATCTTCATCAATCCACCGGCCTTTATCCGCGGCAAGAAGCGGGCGTTCACCCTGGAACAAGACTTACAGGACCTGATTGAACAAGCGCTGAAGCTGGCCAAGGCGGGCACGCAGGTGGTTGTGACGACCACAACGCCGACCTACAGTATGAAGCGTCTGCGGGAGACAATTAGTGACGCGGCGCAAAATTATACCGGTCATGTAACTGTTTCCAACACGTACCTTTCACCGAACGACTTCTTGACGAATCGGGCCGACCGTCATAGCGAGGCGTTAAAGGGCGTTCAGCTGACTGTCGATTAATTGAAAACATCTTGAAAAGAATTGCAAACAATCCCAACCGGTAAGATAGACCACTTACCGATTGGGGTTTTTGTTAAGCATTTATAGTTTACATTTAGAATCGAAAACAGTAGACTTACTATTGCTAAATAAAAAACGCTTTCAAGAAAAATGACAAGAATTGAAACGAGAGTTGAGGTTTACAAATGGGTATTTTACTAGCTTTAATCCCCACTGTGTGTTGGGGAAGTATCGGGTTAATCAGTGGGAAACTAGGTGGAACATCCTACCAACAAACGTTGGGGATGACTGCCGGTGCCGTCTTGTTTGGTCTGTTTTCAGTCTTTTATTTCCATACGGCAATTTCGGGGATGGCGATGGTTGTTGGGATCGCGTCGGGACTTTGCTGGTCCGTGGGGCAGTTTGAACAATTCCAATCCATGAAGTTTATTGGTATCTCCCGGACGGTGCCCATTTCGACCGGTCTCCAGTTAGTGGGGACGGCGTTAGCTGGGGTCCTGTTATTCCATGAATGGAAAACGACGCGGATGGTGACCATGGGGACCATCGCCGTAATCGTATTGATTGCAGGGGCGGCGCTGACGTCGCTCCGTGATTCTCGTGCCCAGACGTCGGGAACGAGTCAACCGATGCAAGCCGGTAAAGGGGCCACTGCTATTATTATTTCCACGATCGGGTACGTGTTGTACACGGTCATCGTCAATGCTTCCGGTTTACCTTCTAAGACGGTCATCTTTCCGCAATCGCTGGGGATGATTCTGGGCGCCACGATTTTCGTGCTGTTCTCCCGGCAAAAGGTCATGCACAAGGCGACGGCCAAGAACATTATGACCGGGATCGTCTGGGGCATTGGGAACTTCTTCATGTTCATGGCCATCCCATCAATTGGTCTAGCCATCAGTTACTCGTTGGCCCAATGTGGGATTGTGATTTCAACCTTTGGGAGCATCTGGCTCTTGGGTGAAAAGAAGACTGGTCGCGAAATGGTCTACATCACGATTGGTTCCTTATTGGTCGTCGTTGGTGGGGTAACCCTCGGTTTGATGAAATAGGTTACATTTGGTTGGTAACGAAGGTTATCGACCTTTTTCTTTACAAAGAAATTTGGACTATACCATTTACAACGCGGCAGTTTGCGTTATAATGGACTAGTCAATAACAATAAAAGTGAGGTTTTCTTAATATGGCACATATCGCCTTTGATCTTTCGAAACTTGAACCATTTGTTCATGACAACGAATTAGGAGAAATGCAAGCAATGGTGACGGCGGCGGACACTGAGTTACGCCAAGGAACCGGTGCGGGTAGCGACTTCCGTGATTGGTTAACGTTACCTAAGGATTACGACAAGGAAGAATTTGCCCGGATTAAGGCTGCAGCGAAGAAGATTCAATCCGACTCCGCTGTGCTGGTCGTTATCGGTATCGGGGGCTCTTACTTGGGTGCCAAGATGGCCGTTGATTTCTTGAACGATACGTTCTTCAACTATTTGCCAGCCGACAAGCGGAACGCCCCACAAGTCTTCTTTGCTGGGAACTCCGTGAGTGCCGACTACGTCCACGACCTGATTAACCTGATTGGCGATCGGGACTTCTCCGTTAACGTGATTTCGAAGTCTGGGACCACGACGGAACCATCCATTGCCTTCCGGATCTTCAAAGACATGTTGATCAAGAAGTATGGTGAAGCTGGTGCCAAGGAACGGATTTACGCGACGACTGATAAGAAGCGCGGTGCCTTGAAGACCGAAGCCAATGCTGCTGGTTACGAATCCTTCGTGATTCCTGATGGTGTTGGTGGCCGTTACTCCGTCCTGAGTGCCGTTGGCTTATTGCCAATCGCAGCTTCAGGTGCCAACATTGATGAGTTAATGCAAGGGGCTGCGGACGCACAAGACGCCTACACGAACCCTGATTTAACCAAGAACGAAGCTTACCAATACGCCGCCTTACGGAATATTTTGTACCGCAAGGGCTACACGACCGAATTGCTGGAAAACTACGAACCACGCCTGCAATACTTAGCAGAATGGTGGAAGCAGTTGACCGGTGAATCCGAAGGTAAGGATCAAAAGGGGATTTACCCATCTTCCGCCAACTTCAGTACCGACCTGCACTCCTTGGGTCAGTACATCCAAGAAGGGCAACGGAACCTGATGGAAACCGTTGTGATGATCGACAAGCCACGGACCGACGTTGATGTCCCAACGGCTGACGATGATCTGGACGGCTTAGGCTACTTGCAAGGCAAGAACATGGGCTTTGTGAACCAAAAGGCCTTTGAAGGGGTTGTCTTGGCTCATACCGATGGTGGTGTGCCTAATATGAGCGTTCATATCCCAGATACGACGCCATACACGTTGGGTTACCTAATCTACTTCTTTGAAGTGGCTATTGGGATCTCCGGTTACCTGAACGGGATTAACCCATTCAACCAACCTGGTGTTGAGGCCTACAAGACCAACATGTTTGCTCTTTTAGGCAAGCCCGGGTTTGAAAAGTTAGGCAAGGAACTAAACGCCCGGCTTTAATTTAACGAATAAGTTAGGGAAGCACTCAGTTCACCGTGAACGGGGTGCTTTTTATTTGGCGTAGGGGCTGACTCTGGGGGAATAGAGAACAGTGGCCGTCAATTAATTGTTAACCGGTTAAACATAGAAACGGCTATCACTGGGAATGTTACAGCAAGTGAAGATTTTGTTACAGTTTGGGATTACCCCTTGTGATGTATAAAATCCCCCCGTATAGTTGTAAGAGGGAATATCGGAATTTTTATGAACAGTTGCAATCGGAGCAACAGGGACTTTGAATAAGGGGAGAGAATTTTAGTGAAGGCTTCAAAGAAGAATTATTGGCTTTATACGCTAATCTTTGCCGGATTAGTGGTTTGTCTCTACGGCATTTTTATCCTGACGGGTAAGTCGTTCATCTGGGAAGGGGACGGCTTGGCACAGCATTATCCCGTACTGGAAAAGTTTTATACCTGGTTACATGCAGGGAGTTTATCAGGGTGGTCATGGAATCTTGGCTTAGGCGCGGATAAAATGACGACCTTCTCTTACTATGTCTTGGGGGACCCTTTCAGTTATCTGATCTGGTTCTTCCCGAAGCACAGTATTGAGATGGGCTACAACCTGTTGATTCTACTGCGACTATACGTGAGTGGTTTGGCATTCATGCTGTTTGCTCGGCAACGTCACTTTAAGCCCGGCAGTCAGATGATGGGGACGTTGACGTACACCTTTACCGGGTATTCACTGTACGTTAGCATTCGGCACCCATTTTTCTTGTTACCCATGATCTTGTTCCCACTGTTAGCTTACGGGATTGATCACATCTATCAGGGAAAAACGTGGGTCCCGCTGGCCGTCTTCACGGGGCTGGCCCTGGTCAGCAACTTTTATTTTGCATACATTCTGGCAATTGGGAGTCTGGTCTACGCCGTTTTGCGGTACTTCAATGTCCGGGACACGATCGCCCAAAAAGGCTGGCCTCTAATCATTAAATTGGTGGGTGCCGGATTGGCCGGTTTCTTGCTGTCCGGGATCATCTTTATTCCATCATTAATTGGGGTTTTGACGTCGACGCGGGCCACGGGAAACTTTGCCAACGGTTACTTTATTTATCCATTTAGCTATTATTTGCGGTTGCCGAATGCGCTGGGGACGACGGGGAATCCCATGCGCTTCTGGGCCAATCTGGGCTTAGCTGGGCTGACTTTCTTGAGCCTGATGTACGTGGTGCGGCATGCGCGCCGGTACCTCTGGTTTGATATCGGGTTGTTAATCTTGGTCATCGGCTCGTTACTACCCGAGGTTGCTGCCATCATGAACGGGGGCACCACGCCGTCGCAACGATGGCTATTACTGGGTTGCTTGGCCTTTAGTCTGGCGGTCATGTACTTTATTGATGCCTTGCCGCGAATCGATCGGAGCGACCTTTCGGCGATGATCGTCGGCACGTTATTTTTGCTGGTCCTGGTTTGGGCCGCCAACGGGTTTATCTTTAGCAATGATCCGCACGATTTTGTTATCTATGGGTTACTCCTGCTCACGTTAGGAGCGATCGTGGTGGGTCACTTCTATCAGTGGTCGCGTCACCGGGTTATCTGGACGTTGCTGGGACTCTTGTGTTTAAACATTGTGGCCAACGGTTACGGGTACTTCAGCCCTAACGCTGGGGGTGCCAGCAATCAATTGCTGACACGCGGTGTTGCTAGCAAGTTCCAGCGTAATTTCTACGATGGGGCCGAGAGCTACGTGAAGCAGCAACCCGGTTTTAAGCGCAGTACGATTAGCAAGTATTATTACTATAGTAATGAAGCGAAAACCAATATGGGGATGAATTTAGGTGCCCATGACATCATGTCGTATTTCTCAATTCAAGATGGATCGGTGGGCGACTTCAGCGAAGAATTGGCCAACTCACAATTCAAGATGAATAAACCCATCAATCAGGCGGACAATCGAACCACGATGAGTAATCTGCTCGGTGTTAACTACATTTTCGCCCGGAGTAATCAGCTCAAGACACAGGGTTTTCCGTACGGCTATACACCCGTGAAAAAGAACGGACACGTGTTGACCTATAAGGATCGACCCGTCCATGACCTGGGGAATAACTATGATACGGTCATTTTGAAGTCAAAATACGCGTTGCCACTGGCTTATTTGCAGACTAAGCAGCTGAGTCAGAGACAGTTCAAGCAGCTGAACGGGAGTGATAAGGAACAAGCCCTGACGTATGGTGCGTTGACCGCCAAACAAGCCAAGGGTGTTCCGACGACGACCTACCACAGTCAGAGTAAGACGCTGGGGTATCAAACGCAGGCAGATAACAGCACGGTGCTGGATAATTTGAAACAGGTCATGAAGTTCCGGCAACAAGGAAATCAGATGGACCCCGACAAGATTACCACCACCAAGTCATCATTGATACAGACCAACCAAGACCGGTCCGTTAACATTACGGATGACAAGGCACGGTTGGAACGGCTGACTGGGCAAAATCGGACTGCGTTGCAGCAAAATAACCGGGCAAACCGGACGGCGCTGCATAAGATGATTAGTGACAATCAGAACCAACCGGTCACGTATCGTCTGCATCTCAAGCAACCTAAGCAAAATAAGGGAACGGAGATGTATCTGGAACTCGATGGTATTCAGGCTGAACGGTTCTCAGTCAACGATAAGTATCAAGCCGCGAAGACAACCAAGGCCTTCAGTAACCAGGCGTTCACGGGGATTACGCGGATTAATCAGTTGCGTTCGTCAATCTGGAATCAAAGTGACGGGGCTTACTCGGTTACAGCGACGACGGCTAACAACGTCACGAGCTTTAATCAACTTGGCCAGTCAAACCTGTCGGACTACCAGGAGAAGCATCACGTGCTCCTGAATTTAGGGTATTCGGACAAGGCACGGCACAATATTAAGTTAACGTTTAAGGGCGTCAAGAATCTGTCGTTTAAATCGGCTAAGGTCATTGCGGTGCCATTTGGCAGCCAATATGATCAACGGATGTCACAGCTCCAGAAGCAAGGCTTGCAGGGCTTAGACGTCAAAAATAACCGGGTGACGGGAACGTCACGGTCGACGCAAGCCAGTGTGCTGACAACGTCGATTCCGTATAACACGGGTTGGCAGCTGAAGGTGGACGGCAAGCAACAGCCGATCACCAAGGTTAACGTTGGATTCGTGGGTGCTCGGCTTTCGGCGGGAACCCATAAGATTGAACTCACCTATCGGACGCCAGGACAACGCCTCGGCATGGGGTTAACCCTACTGGGCGCTCTGGTATTGCTCGTCACCGGTGGCTACCACTTCTGGTGGCGTCGACGGCGGTAAGTCTAGAAAAAGAGCATCTCTCGACGCGTCGGGGGATGCTCAATGAGAAGGTACTTCGTGTAAAAGCGGGGTGCCTTTTTAGTTGTAATTAAAGAAATCCCAGATCAATGTGGCGGTCAAGACCACAATAAAGGCCAGTTCAGCGAAGAAATAGTGGTGGGGTGGTGTCTGCCGGCGGCCCATCATTGGCCAAGGCTCCGGTTAAGCCGTAAAGTAACGTGGCAGCAGAGGTGAGACGGTGTGTAACGACCCATTTCTAGCGAGTCCTCCTTGAAAGGAAAGGTTTAACGGTACAGACCAATCTTAAAGGAAGCACCCGTGTTTGGCAAGAAGTTTATCTATTTAATTATTTATAATGTTATAATTAAAATTATTTAAACCGATTAAAGCTGGAGAGAACGCTGTGGGGCGGCCTAGGAGGCGGTCTGTGTTGTTTGGGCAATGATAGTGAATCTTTCAATGACGTACTGGTGCCGAGCGTTGTAATGGCCATATAGGGCGACCTGCGAGTTGCGGGTCGCCTGGTCAAGGAAATTCAGGCCATGCTGATGAACGAGGCAGTTTAGTTGTGTGCCGTCGGTTGTTGTCAGCTTGACGAAGAGTAGCAGGGGCGCTAGCTTTAAGACTTTAGGCGTGGTTGTAATTTTGCCGTTTACGGCGAATTTAGTCATGATAATCACCTCATAAGCATTATACGAACAAACGTTCGATAAAGCAACTCGTTGATCTTGCTAATTTTCTAGATTTATTGAAAGTTTAAACCGTATGGTAAAGTCATTTTAGCTGAGTTAAAATCCAACAAAATTTCGCAAATTGCAAGTGCAAGTTAGCCAGCGCAGGCGAAGACAGCTGGCGGAAAGGTTTCAGTGAGTTTCAATTGAAGAAAGCTAAGCAGTATGAGCCTTGCGAGCACGCTTGACTTCTCTTTCAAAAGCTTCGGCTGGTGTTTTGAACTTTAAAATTCGCCGAGGCAGGTTGTTCAGATGCGATTGAGCAATCTGAACTTGGCTTGGAGTGGCAATGTCGAGTGATTGCCCCTTGGGAAAATAGCGACGAAGCATCCGATTATGAACTTCATTAGTGCCTCGTTCTGAAGATGTGTACGGGTGGGCAAAATAAGTGTCAGCTATGCCATTCAGTGCAGTCTCTAAGGTCGTAAACTCAGTACCATTATCTGCCGTCACGGTCTTGATAATATCACCATATTGATTAACAATATTTCGCAATGCATACGATACTGAATCTGCGTCTTTACCCTCAATCAAGCAGACTATTTCAAAGCGTGTTTTACGCTCTGTGAAAGTCAACAAGACGCTCTGGCTACCATTACGCTCACCAACAACGGTATCAATTTCAAAATGTCCAAACTCATGACGGTTATTGACCTTCTTGGGGCGTTCATCAATACTTTTAGAACCGGCCAGCCGTTTAACTTTCGTTGTTTTATGATGAGCCATTCGGCGTCTTACTTTCTCCACAAGATCGATATTGCGGATCTCCAATAATTGTGCATCAATATAGTTGTACAGTGTCTTCGCACAAATCATCTTATGAGGTGAAAATAAACGGTGCTTTTTAGCATATCCTACCGTTGCGTCGGGTGACCAGTGCTCCGTGTGAAACTTGTCATCAAAGTAGGCTAGGAAGTCGGTGACTTGCTTAAACTTTAATGGACGTCTACTATTGGACCGGTTCTCCTCATAGCGAGCCTGAGCTGCTTCAGGACAATAAACCTTAAGGTAGTGCTTCTCTCCGTTAATCTTCTTAACCTGCTTAATAGTGCCACGAGAAAGCTCATTATTAATGGTTTGATGACTAACACCGATAATAGATGCAATCTGGCGTGCAGAATGGCCTTCGGAGTGTAGAGAAGCAATCATTCCACGTTCAATTTGAGTTAAGTGGTGACCCTTTTGACGATTTGTGGTAAGCTGTTGTTGCGTCAAGACGAAAACCTCTCTCATTGTTTAGTGTTGGAACTTCAATGATACCTGATTTTTCGTCTTGGTGTCTTTTTTTGACCATTTTTTGATCAATCAACATGGGTGGCTAACTTGATTATAAAATTCGCGTCCAACAAAATTTTTGATATAAATGGTAATTTCAATTACCGATTTTGAAAGACCAGTTTGAAATTTTTCGCAAGTTTTGCCGAAGCACGGCTTTGCGAAGAACTTGCGAAGCTGAAGTCATAAATGATGATTTTTTGTACAAAAAATCACCCAACAAATGCTGATATAACAGCGCTTGTTGGGTGACTCACACGTCGATAATTCTTTAATTATCACCCGCACGGGGCTCGAACCCGTAACTCCGCCTTGAGAGGGCGACGTCTTAAACCAGTTTGACCAGCGGGCAATGTCATTAACTAGGCAATTACTAATGTACGCTACTTGCCAAAAATTGTCAATTGTTGTTTGCATAAAATTACACGAAATTGGGAATTCATACAGTTTACTGAACTTTTTCGTGAAAATGAGTTGACACTAATATCCAAACAAGTTACTATTAAATAGTTGTTTCGGCAACGAGCCTTATTGGGTATTCGCCAAATTGGTAAGGCAGCGGACTCTGAATCCGTAATTTACTGGTTCGAGCCCAGTATACCCAATTTTACATTTACATTAGTCGTTATAGGAGCTGACAAAGCCCGCTATAACGGCTTTTCTTTTACTTTCGCTTGTGATTAGCAACTGACATTTAACAGCAAAAGACATTCAATAGACATTCAAAAAGACATTCACGGCCTCATCCCCTCAGCGAATCAATTGCCCTTCTGCTACCTGCACCGGCCCATGGCAAGGCAGTAACCGGGGACGTGTCCCCAGAGGCCGCCTATATCACAGGGCCTGGCAGGGGATGAACAAAACCCGCTTTCATAGATCTAGGATTTTTAGAAATTCAAATAGTTTGCCAACTTACTAGTTGCCTCGTTCTTTTCCTTATCCGTCACGGCAGTGTAAATATCTAGGGTCGTCTTGTAACTTGAGTGCCCCAGTTGGTCTTGCACTGACTTGATAGACGCCCCTGCTTCAAATGCCAGGGTTGCATAGGTGTGGCGGAAGGCATGAACGGTAACGTGCTTCAAATCATATTTCCCAAGTGTATGCTCCAACCACTTTCTAGGTTTCGTAGGCTGGCACATCTCGTTGTTTTCGTTGGCAAAGACAAGGTTGCTCCCTTGATTCGCGTTGAACCCGTATTGCAGTAGCCGTTGTTGTTGCTCTAGCTTCCACTGCTGTAAGATACGGCACGTTTTAGGGTCAATGTAGACGGTTCGGTTACTGCGGGCCGTCTTAGGTGATTGGACGAGCAACCGGGCGTTATCGCCCCGTGATTGCGTCTTAGATACAGTCACCGTGCCCTTCTTAAAGTCAATATCAGACCACAGCAGGCAGAGCATTTCAGACTTGCGCATACCACTGAACGCCGCCAAGCGGAAAAACACGTTGGCCTGCGGGTCGTTGGTGTCATCATTCAAGCATTCAAAAAAGTGTTCAAGTTCGGTCCGGTCAAAATAGTTTTCCAGGTTCTTGCGGGAACGATTATCTTTGTTAACGGGGATGATGACCCGTTTAGCCGGGTTCTCCTTGATGACTTTCATGTTAATGGCAAAGTCCAAAACGCTTGATACGTAGTTTAGCAGGGTATGGTACTTAACTAGTCCTGCGGCAAACCAGTCGTTAATGGCATTCTGGCAGACTGCAATACTAATCTGCTTAACACGGAACTCACCAAAAACCGGTAGAATGTGAAGCCGAAACATCCGCTTAGTGGTTGCCCAAGTGCTTTCCTTAACCGTGTTCTGATACTGCGTAAACCAGAGGTCGTAAATATCTTTGAATGTAGAATAGTTCTGCTTGCTAGGAACCCCGTTAGTGTCAGCGTCAATCTGTAGACGTGAGATGATTAGTTGGGCTTCTTTTTTTGTTCGCAATCCACGTTTGGTTGTGTAACGTTTCTTGCCCGTGAGTGGGTCTACACCCAAGTAGACTTGAATTTTATAACACGTGTTTCCTTTTCTATCCTGATACTTCTTGATACTAGCCATAATGCTACCTCCATAACGTACCACGGCAGGGCAATGGTTATGTAAAGGTATCACATCCTAGATCTAGGATTCTAAGAGGTCAACAAGGTAATTGAATTGTTCTTTCAGTTCGGCAATGGCTTGTCGTTGTGCCTCACTGCTCCCTGCAATGGCAGGGTTAACATTCATCCCCAGTAAAGTGACAAGGGTCTGAATGCCAGAGGTCAAGCCGGCGGTGTCTGCTTTATCTGCATTCTGCACTAGCTTGATGGTTGTTTTAATGGTTCTTAGTGCCGGTGTCCCCAGTTCTGCTAGGTTGGCCGTTGCTACTAATTTTTGAATATCAACAACTATTTGTGCTTTTTCAGCACTGGCTATTTCATTTAGCGCACCGCCTGTGATACCCTCAGCCACCTTATCCGATTCATCCCCAGACAGGTCTTTACCGGATTGCCACTTCTCAATGGCTTTCATGATTGCGGTATCGTTTTGCGGCTCACCGTTTAGTAGGTAATCCACAGAAACGTTGCTTAGTTCTGCTATGGATTGCATACGCTTGTTGCTAGGCAGATTGATACCTCTTTCCCAGCGTGAAACGATACTAGCAGACGCCGGTGGGTCAATCAGACTACCGAACGCCGCTAGGTCGATACCCCGTGACAATCTAAGAGACTTGATACGGGTGCCGACTTGCTTGCGTTGTTCTTCCTTTTCAGTCATCTATAACACCTCCCTGCATGTATATTACCACATTATTGCACCTTATTACTTAAAGTGTTGCATTTTAGTGTAATCCGTTGTATGATAATGACGTTATATGAACTTACTAACTGTTTTTTTATAAGGAGATGACGTTTTATGAACTTAGTTGATGGCTCACGCTACTTTTCAATGAAGCAGGCTTGCACCTACCTGGGAATTAAATCCACTAGGACGTTGAACAAGTACATCAGCAACGGGTTACCAGTCATTAGCATTGCAGGGTCTAAACGGATTGACAAGTTGGACGCTGATAAATTCATGGCCGCTCACAAGCATTAGTGGTTGATAGCTGAAATTTACGTAAATGCCTAGCCAAGCTAACCATCATAAGTAACTATACAGTTACATCCTCAGTAGTGGGGATGAACCACTTAGGAGGTATGGCATTATGGAAATTCCAGTTGAACTATCAGAAACCGCATTGAATCAGATTGGTGCAGTCATGCAGGAAATGGCACTGAAAGCATTTAAGGACGCAGGCACGAAACAATCGTTCGGCCCTTATATGACAAAACAGGAAGCCGCCAAGTATCTGCACGTTTCATCTCAGACCCTCAACGCATTCATTGCGGAAGGGTTAGAGGTGACGACCATTGGAAACATTACCCGAATCAGTAAAGAATCTGCGAACAAGTTTATGGAAGCACACACAATCTAAAGCCACGGCAGGGCAATGGTTATGCAAAGGTATCACATCCTAGATCTAGGATTCTAAGCACCTAGGTTAATGATTCAAAATCAACAAAATATTAGAGCATTGGAGTTTTGCACGGCAGTCGTGCTGAACTATTGAACCACCACAGAAAGCAATTGGAGGTATGGCAATGAACAATCTAGTTTTCTGCACCAACGTTAGTGTCACGGCAAGTACGTATACCACCAGTGACGCAATTGCAAAGTACGCTGGGATTACACGTAAATCAGTTAATGAACTAATCAGACGGTACAAAAAGGACTTGAAGGACTTTGGATTACTTCCATCTGAAAAGGAAGTATTAGTTGGCCGCGGTCAACCCCGAAAAGTCTGGCACTTAAATAGAAATCAGGCAACGCTACTGATTACTTACCTAGATAACACCCCACAAGTTCGCGAGTTTAAGAAAAGTCTGGTCTGGCAGTTCGACGCAATGCAACAGGAACTGCTAGAACGTCGAGTTAGCTACCAGGCCGCCAAGCCGGTATCTAAGAGCCTAGGCGAAAGCATTAAGAGCAGTGCCGCATTCGATGGCAACCCGTTCGCTTACAGCAATCTGAACGGGCTAGTGTATCGCCAAGCACTGGGGATGACCGCCAAGCAATTGCGGGACACCCGGCACATCCCCCAGAGCAGAGCAATCACACAGTACCTCACTGTTAAAGAGACTGCGGCAGTTGCCAAGGTTAAGCGGCAGATAGCCATGCTGTTAGATATGGGGTTGGATTACAGCCGCATTAAAGCGGTTCTAGGCAACCAGGGTATCGTTTATAATGCCACCCTGAATGTACCAGCACCGGCGGCAACGACCGGCTAACATCCTAGATCTAGGATTCATCCCCGTTGGTGGTTCCCTGCTACCGGGATAGGATGACAAGGTTGCCCTTGATTCTGACAAGCTCATTTCAATTCTAAGCGTTTCTGGGGATGACTGGCATAGTTTGCTAGGCAATCCCATTAAACGACCACAGAGGGGAAACGAGCTTGTCAGGTATGGCAACCGTCTAAAATGTATCGCAAAGAATCGCGGCAAAGGTTCCAGGCAAAGACGTGGCAAAGCACCACAGCAAAGAAAGGACAAAATATTATGACAATCACCCAATTACTAAGCACCCTGAATGAGGATACCAACTTACACGCACGTATGGATAACGACACCCTGTACCTTGAGGGGCAAAAGTTCTTGACCGTTGACACCAGCGCAATTATTTTCTGGCAACATACCTCAACCATCCTGCACCCTGCTGGCTTGCTGGCAGTAGCAAAGTATGCCGCTCAATTTTCTACGGATTCTAATTCTGCTACTTTATTGTAGGTTTCCGGTGATTAAAGGGGGCCGCCCGGGTTGACGCCGGGTGTCCGTATATCAATGCCATCAGCTTATAAAAATTTTCAGTTTCAAAATAGTTTTAGTTAGGGGGGGTAAACTATAGTAGTTGCTCCCCTATAGCTTTGAGGAGGACTTTTCATGATGAAAATTGAGACGTTTCACTTCCTAGAAAACATCCTGCGGGACTACCCCCGGTCTAACCGAATCATTGCAGATTATGAGGAGTCGCTACGCTCACCTTACCGGGATGGTAGGGATGAGAATGTTGGCGGTGGCCGTATGCAAAACAACCGGGATGACAGAGTGGAAAACATGGCTATCAGTATTGCCACCGATAGGACGTTGCGGAACCTGCACTTGTATCAGGAAACAGTATCTAGGGTGCTAGGCAGAAGTGACCCGGATACCCGTGCCATTATTGACCTACTGTATTTCCACCCTGCTAACCAGGTCAATATATCTGGGGTTGCTATGAGAATGCACATGGGACGCACGGCAGTTAGCCGTAGACGTGCAGCATTTTTTAAGATGTTGGCCCGTGAGTTGGGGTACCTGTATTGAAGTAGTGCAGTAGCGCGTTGACAGGCGCATTCTGCGGCATTTAAAACTGAACCGGTGGGTAGTTGCCCACTAGATTAACGTGTGAGGCGTCCTGATAATGCAGGAACGTCTTTTTATTTTACATTCCTAGATCTAGGGCCGTTCCTGATTCATCCCCACAGCAGAGCAGTGAGTTGGCGCCTACCTGCAACGGCCCACAGCAAGGCAGTAACCGGGGACACGTCCCCAGAGGCCGCCTATATCACAGGGCCTAGCAGGGGGATGAGACCTTGCAGTGCTTTGTTCTAAAAAAGACCCCCCATAAAGAGTAACTTAGGTTCCAAGTTCCAACACTGGTTCTTACTTAATTACTAAAATTGGAACCACCTTTATCCTTACTCTTCCAAGGGATTTACCTATCTTGGTTCCGTAGTTCCACTTTTTAAGAGAAAGTTATTACAAGGATAATAAGGCTTACTGCGTCACTATAAAAAGATAATCTGCTAAAAAGTTGGAACTTGGAACCTAAGCAATTAAATCTGTTGAGGCTGTAAGGATTAGACTGGTTCCAAACCATAAGGCTAAACAGAACTCATTTCGGGAACTGCAATATCACAATCACAGAAAGGACTTGCAAAATTGAGACTCAAAACGTTACATCCCCACATCTCAGCAGAAAGCTACCACCCTGCACCACAGTTCTGTAATCCCCATTCTGTACCATACTGCATTCTGGCAAGCTCATTTCAATTCTAAGAGCCTCTGGGGGATGGCTGGCATACTTGTCCACAAACGTGCCTAGACGCTCACAGAGGCTAAAAGAGCTGACAATTAGTGGCAGTGCATTCAAAATGCCATCCTCCCAGCAGGGTAATGGATAACACCCCGACACATCCCACTGACTCCCTGCGGTCTGCTACCTGCACCGGCCCATGGCAAGGCAGTAACCGGGGACACGTCCCCAGAGGCCGCCTATATCACAGGGCCTAGCAGGGGATGAGACCCTGCAGTGCTTTACTGTAAAGAAAGTACCCCGAAAAGAGAAATGATTAAAAGGTTGGAACGGGCTTAAATACTACTCCCACAGGGGATTGATGAGTTTTAGCACAGTGTTCCAACTCTGGTTCCATCTTATCAGCAAAGGTTGGAACACCTTTAAACCTTACTCCCTCAAGGGGTTTACCCCTACTTGTTCCAAGTTCCAACTTAAATAGTAATTATTATATATACGGGAGCAAGGGTTGTTATATATCTCTGCAAAAAAGAAAAGTGCTAGAAAGTTGGAACGTTGGAACAAACATAGTCTAACCCCTTGGGGCTGTACGCGTTAGGCCCGTTCCAACCTTGACGATTAGTCAGAACCTATTCTGGAACCTGGAACATCACAATCACAGAAAGGACTTGCAAAATTGAGACTCAAAACGTTGTTAAATCACTACGCCGCCAAGGACGTTCCCGGCACATCCCCGACAACCGGGAAAGATACGCCAACCATCCTGCAACCCTAGATCTAGGATTCTGCACCAGTGTCAGCAGTTGATGGCCGTTGGGCACCGTTAGTAGCTCCCTGCAACGGGCAACTACAAGGCCACACCGGGGAACGTGTTCCCAGAGACCGCCTATATCACAGCCCCAGACCGGGGATGATTAACGCAAAACCTTGTTATCCCCACTGTGGGTGCTATACTCATATTGAATGTGAAGGGGTGCCATACCTCTATTGGGCTGATAACATACCTTTTTAGCTTCCCTGTGGCCGGGGGAGCTTTTTTGGTACATGAGGGCAAATAAAAAGCTGCTAACTTTTCAGCTAACAGCACATTGCCCCACCGTGACTTAATTCTAAATTTCTGATTCTAGTAAAAGACATTCAAAAAGACATTCAAAATATAAAGCTATGCCTACAAACGTTGTTTCTTCAACGTTTTCAAGGGGGTTGGTTATTTCCAGTATACCCAATCGATACAAATCGTTAGTCGCCAGCAAAGCTCATGAAGCTTGGTATGGCGGCTTTTCTTTTGCTTTCAATCACTATTGAGATCTGTGATAATCGACTGAAAGGTGTCAAATGACAGCCAACTACGGAGCCAATTACGGAGCCAGTTTTGGCCAGTGGGCTGGATCGTAGATACTTAGTGCATGGCTTTGAAGACGGCTTCTTTAGCCAATAAATTTTAAGTTGACCGCTATTTTCCCGCAAAAGACAGCCATTTAGTCAGTCACAGCGCAAAAAAAGTGATCCGACCGTAGTCGTGACCACTTTTTTCGATAATCAGCAAATTAGCGTACGTTACTGACGACGTTCACGGTACCAGAAGCCTAGCGTCAAGACTAACAGGATCACACCGATTATTGTCAGAATCAGGTTGCTGGTGTGGTACTCGCCCGTTTGTGGTAGGGTAGCGCCAGATGTGGCCTGATGACTCGGCGCTGTGGTGGTGCTAGCTCCTGAGCCGGCATTAGACGTTGCGGCGTTGCCAGCGCCAGCGGCATTAGTTGCTGGTTGGCTCGTCCCGTTTGTCTGACCGGTCATATGACCGCTGGCACCGCCATTCGTGACGTTACTGGTGGTTTGACCAGCGCCTGGCTTGTGCGTCGCTGCCGGCTGACTTGGCTTATTCGGCTTCGTTGGCTTCGGTGGTTTAACCGAAGGCGTCGTGGTTCCGGGGTTTTCAGGATGCGTTGGTATCGTCGTTCCTGGATTCTCGGGATTTGTCGGCGTTGTTGGGGGTGTCGTCCCTGGATGTTCCGGATTCTCAGGGTTTTCTGGATTTTCGGGATTCTCAGGATTCGTCGTTGGTGGCGTTGTGGTTCCTGGGTTCTCAGGATTCTCAGGATTCGTGACTGGTGGTGTCGTCGTTCCTGGATTTTCCGGGCCAGTCCCGCCACCGGTTAACGCCGTGTCCGTAGCAGACACGGCGACCGCGGCGGTTGAGTCGGCCGTAATTTCAAATGAAATCGGGGCTGGATTCAACGCATAGCCTTCAGGTGCCTTGGTTTCCACGAATTGGTAGTGACCAGCGGCCAGATTTTCCACGGTGAGGGCACCTTGGTCATCGGTCGTCAGACCAGTCTGCAGGATTTGACCATTGGCGTCACGTAACTCGTAAACGGCACCAGCCAAGGCTTTGCCGGTGGCCGCATCGGTTTTGGTTAAAATAACCTTGCCGACTTGCTCGTCCGCCGTGTTACCGCCGCCGTTACCGCTACCGGTACCGCCCCAAGCGATGCTGGACCCCACGTTTTGGCCATTCAACGTGGCATTATTCTTCCACAGGCCACTAGTTCCGGAAATCTCCGGCTTAGTGTGGTAGGTCATGTTGACGGCGGTAGTGACATCGTCGAAGGTGAAGATGATGGTGTTATTGCTGGCATCAACCGTGGGCGTAATGGTATTGCCATCACTCACAAAACTCCCATTGGTATCGTACTTCCCAGTCTGAGCATACACACTTCCTGGAATGTAGGATTGGCCAGGACCGAGGTTGTCGGTGACGACCGTTTGTCCTAAATGCGTGCTGTTGGGGTTGAAGGCAATATTCCAAGTTAATCGCGATGGCGAACCGTCTGGATTGTGGCCGGAAACCCAGCCAATCTTGTTAATTCCCCAATCGAGGCCAACGTTGGCATTTTCCTGCGTCCCCTTGACGTAGAACTGCAGGTGACCGCCACGGTTGGTTGCGGTACTCGACAGGACATCGTTAAACGTGATGGTCCCGGTCGTGGCACCTTCCTCGATGGAAAACATCCCAATCTTCTGACCATTATCATCGTAAAGTGGGAAGCTTAAATCCTTACGACCAACCGCACTCTGTGGCAGGTTGACGGTGGCCGTGTCGCCATCCTGGATGGTGACGCCATCTGGAATCCCCCATTGATAGAGCAATTCGTAATTATCCCACTTGCTGAGCTCACTCCCGTTAGGAATTGTTTTGCCGTTGGAATCCGTGATCGTCGCGTTGTTTTCGCCTAGGCCGGAGACTTCAATATTTCTGGCGTGAGCAGTGACTCCGCCAGCGCCAAAGCCTCCGATCAGACAAACTAAAACGGCGATGAGGATACCCAAGACGACATGACTCTTTTTTCTTGGCATCTTAATCCTCCTCCAATCGATACTTGTCAGCGGTCCACCGGCTGACGAATTGTCAACTGGCGTAACTGCTGGTCACAGGAATACCCGCCGAACAGGTACTTCTTCCACTGCTCGTATCTACTATAGTGACATTTACGATCGAAGGGGTATTTGTGAGAATAAAAGTCGTGGGTTGGAAAGGGGACGGCTGTTAACTCGCCCTTAACCGCGTTTTCCGATTGCTTTCACGGCTAAAGTGTCGCCACTCGCCACGGGGCACAGCCTTTTAAGTCGCCGGTTATCCAAGGGGTAAGGGCGTTGGTGGTTTAATGCTGGTCCCCGTTAATCAATGCGCTGTCACGTCCTTACGACGAGGGCGGCTATGTCGAAACGACGCGCAGACAGTAACGGTGGCGGCAGAAAAAAACGAGCACCAGACGAAAACGTCTGACACTCGTTGATTGTTCTAGTTATGCTGATTAGAAGTGATCGCCATCTAGTTTAAAGAGGTGAGGCTTGCCGTAGAACCAACCCTGACACAGGTCGATCTCAAGGCTATCGGCCATATCGGCTTCCTCCTGGTTCTCGACACCTTCCAGAATTAAACGCAACTTATATTGGTCGGCAATGCCCTTCCAGAACTTGAGGTTTTCCGGAATCTCGGCTTCGCGACCCTCTTGGCGAAAGTTTTGCATCGCAAATTTAATTTCGCTGGCGTAGGGGAGAATGGGCTTGAGGTGCGCGTATGTATTCAGTCCCGTCCCAATATCGTCTAGACTCAGTTGAATGCCGTGCTCGTCGAAGAAATGAACCTGATCAATAATCTGCTGATTCGTCACGTGTTCGTCGGTGACTTCCTCGGTGACCTCTAAGACCAAGTTGACTGGGTAAATCTGTTTCTGTGCATCGAGAATGGCCTGCGCAATGGTACAGTCGATGAACTGTCCCTGATTAACGTTAAACGAAACGGAGCCAATCTTCAGCATTAACTTTTTCGCCGTCCGGGCAATCAAGTCAGCTTGAACGTCAATGGGGATGGACTCAAAATCTTGGGGGAGGACCCATTTGTCGTCAACGCGTTGGCGAATTAGCATCTCGTAGCCGATGAGCGAATTATTTAAAACATCGAGTTGTGGCTGCAAAAAATAACGATACATAAATTTCCAGAGCCTCCTTTGCTAGGTTGTCTGCTACCATCATACTTTATTTTGCGGAATTAAAATAGGTTTTTCAACAAAACCGTGGCAATCAGCGTTATTGATGTAACAAGTTAACCAATTAGAGTAATAAAGTGCTATAGTATTGTCAGCAGGATTGGATTATAGTTATAACAATGGATTAATTGTGCTGACAAGTATATTTGTCAATATTAAGAAATAATGCAGCTTGCTTCCCAGCGTGGGAAAACTACTGAAAACAAGGAGATTGATCAGATGACTTGGTCAGTTTGGTTGGTACCACCGATGATAACCAGTATCTTTTTCGTTTTAGGTGTGATTACCCTTTATTGGTCAATCTTTAATTGGGCGACTTCTAAGGCTGAATCGCAGAATAAGCCGGTAAATGTGAAACGCGTTCAGACGATAGTTGGGCTGGTTTGTGCAGTGACTTCTGTGTTTGCGCTACAATTAATCGTGCGCGATAGTCATTTATCGTGGACGTTCACCAACTTTCAATTGTTACTTTTGATTTTTGTGGCTTATTTTCTACAGGTACGGATTCCCTATTGGGCCGTGTTCCTGGCGGGCATTGCCTTCATGTTGATGAACGGCAACATTGACCAGCCGCTGTCGTGGGTCTATACGTTCCTGTTTGTCTTCTTCTACGTGTTCTCGTACGTGCAAAGCACCCACCTCTGGCGTGCGCCGTTTACCCGTTACGCCATCGTGGCAGTGGTCTTCGCGTTGCCGTTGTGGTATCTCGTGAAGTTGCGGTTCCATCTGCCGTGGTCCACGTATTTCGATGAGATGATTAATTACTTGATTCTGGTCGTTCTGATGTATGGTTACTTCAAGATTCAGGACAAAGACCGGCGCATCAAGGACCGGCTCTTTCAGTCGGCCAACTGGGATGCGTTGACCAAGGTCCAGAACTTCGCGGCGTACGATCGGGCAATTGGCTATGAGTTCCGCCAAAGCGCGGCTCACGACCGGGATTTGTCGATGATCATGTTCGACATCGATCATTTCAAACACGTCAACGATACCTACGGCCATCTTGCCGGAGACGAAGTGCTCAAGCAGGTATCCCGGACGGTGGCGAGCACCCTCAAGGCCGTTGATCCCAAGATTGTGCTGTACCGTACGGGGGGCGAAGAGTTCAACATCATCTTCCCCAATTACACGGTGGATCGGACCGAACAAGTGGCACAGAAAGTCTTTGACGCAGTGAAGGACTTGACGATCGCTTACAACGATGTGGAGATTAAGGTCACGATTTCTGTGGGGGTATCCGCTTTGAGCTTGAAGGACAGCAACCCCTTGGATTTCTACAAGCGGGTCGACGCCAATCTTTATCGGTCGAAACAAAATGGCCGGCAACAGATTACGGTTGGGTAAATTTTATTTAAGCTAAGCGCTAATTCGTGAAAATCACGCGATTATCGTGTAAAATGGTCTTCTAGTCAGGGGTTAGCCGCTGACGGATTGGAGCGATCACCGTGATCTTACTATTACTTCTGTTATTGTTACTGTTTCCACTGTTACGCTTAACGTTCGGCTTGGCAGGCTGGCTGTTGGGAATCGTGGGAACGGTCATTATCGGGGCCATCGTTCTCGTCGCTTTCGCCGCACTGTTCCGGTTCTTTATCGTCGCGGTACTGGTGATTGGCGGCGGACTGTGGGCCTCGCATGCGCTGTTCAGTTAGTGTGGTGGCCGAAAGGTTAAACCGTGATTGAATGTGAAAAATAAAAAGCTTCGGCCTAGGCCGGAGCTTTTTTGACGGTTCGCTATTCAAATGACATTTCTACGAGGTAGGTGTGTTCACTCTTGACGTAACCGGTTGTAATCCAAACTTCCTGATAGTCTAGCTTGGAGCTGTTGGTTCGTGCGAAGAAATCTTCCAGCAGGTCGCCATTCTTGGCTAGGAAATCATCGCCCATGCGGTTCACCAGTAGGTTGTTCTCCGGGAAGTAAATATCGGCGTTGGCCACTGGTACCGTGTCGGGCACCCCAACGGTCACGACATTACTGTTCGGCTGGGGGATGAATTTAACTTTGTCTTGGTGTCGGTGAATATAAGATAGAACGTTATAGATTGAATCAGAGTTGCTCGCCACAGTTGTCTTGCTCCCTTCGGTGTCTATATTGTAACAAATATTTTTGCGTTTACCAGTAGTTCGCGAAGAGATAATCCGTTATTGCAAACGAATTTCAGGCGAGTATAATTGCCACAGGCGAGTATAATTGCTACATATGTAGTTTATACAGTTTTCAGAGAGAAAAAAGAAGAAAGAAGGCCAAAATTCAATGATGCGACTTGCCCGAAAACACTTGGACTGGTGGGCAGTAGTCCTTGCTGTGGGCTTTATGATCATTCAAGTTATTTGTGATCTTTCGTTGCCAACGCTAACTTCCGATATTATTGATAAGGGGATTGCGCAAAACGACATTGGCTACATCTAGCAAACTGGTGGGAAGATGCTCCTGCTGAGTTTTATTGGGGTGCTGGGTTCTGCGGGGAACGTTTACTACGCCGCGACCCAATCCCAGAAGATGGGTCAACGGATTCGTTCGTCAATTTTCAAGAAGGTTACGTTCTCCTCAACCGAAGAATTTGAAACGGTGGGGAACGCGTCACTGATTACCCGGACGACCAACGATGTGGTGCAGATTCAAAACGTCATGGTGCAGATGCTGCGGATGATGTTGATGGCGCCAATCATGTTGATCGGTGCGGGGGTTCTGACCTATATCAAGAGCCCCAAGTTAACGCTGGTCTTTCTGGTGGCTTTACCGGTACTTGCCATTTTTACCGGAGCCATCATGTATTTTGCTGTGCCCTTATTCAAGAGCTTGCAGAAGAAGATTGACCGGATTAACCTGACCTTCCGTGAAGGCTTGACGGGCGTGCGGGTCATTCGGGCGTTTAATCAAGATCAGTTTGAACAAGACCGCTTCGAAGGCGCTAACCAAGACTACACCCAAACGGGGATTAAGGTCTTCATGATTGTTTCACTGATGTTCCCCGTGATTACGCTGATTATCAGTGGGACTAACATCGGTATCGTGTGGTATGGTGGGCAATTAATTGCCAGCCAATCCATGGCCGTCGGGAACTTAGTGGCGTTCATGACTTATGCGACGCAGATTCTGATTAGCTTTATGATGGTTTCGATGATCTTCGTCTTCGTTCCCCGGGCCCAAGCTTCGGCGGCTCGGATCAATGAGGTCATGGACTTGAAGTCCAAGATTAACGATGCCGATCAGCCAGTCAGCCTAAACGATAACGCGGCCAGCTTGACGTTTGACCACGTGAACTTCCGGTACACTGGGGCCGAAGAATTGGCCTTGGCGGACGTGAACTTCAGTGCGACCGCCGGCCAGACCGTGGCGATTATTGGGGGAACTGGTTCTGGGAAATCCACACTGGTCAACCTGATTCCACGGCTATTTGACCCAGAGAGTGGTCAGATTCGGCTAAATGGTACGGCCTTAACGGCGCTTAGCCAACACGATTTACACCAGGCGATTTCGATCACCCAGCAAAAGGCGGTCCTGTTCTCCGGAACCATCAAGAGCAACATGGCTTACGGGATGCCGGACGCTACGGATGACCAGATTTGGCACGCCTTAGATGTCGCTCAAGCCAGTGACTTTGTGAAAGAAGAGGGTGGCTTAGACGCCGTGGTCGAACAAGACGGGGATAACTTCTCCGGTGGACAACGACAACGACTGGTGATCGCCCGGACAATTCTGAAGCGCGCCAGTGTCTATATCTTTGATGATTCCTTCTCCGCGCTGGACTTCAAGACGGATTCCTTACTGCGGCAACAATTGCGGCAGGATGAGCAGGTCCAAAATGGGGTAACGGTCATCGTTGCTCAACGGGTCTCGACCGTGGCCGATGCCGATCTCATCTTAGTTATTGATGGTGGTCAGATCGTGGGTCAAGGAACGCATGAAGAATTAAAGGCTAACAATAAGACGTATCAAGAAATTCTGGACTCACAACTCCGAAAGGGGGACGTCGTCGATGCGTAATGGACGCGGATCTATAACTAAACAGCGGCCACAAAGTTTCTGGGGCACGACGATTCGGCTCTTCCGTTACATGGGCCGTTGGATTCCAGGCATTGTGATTGTGTTAATCTTTGCCGCAATTGCGGTTATCTTGCAAATTAAGACGCCTAAGATTTTAGGGAAAGCCACGACGGAACTGTTCAAGGGTGTGATGAAGGGGCAGGCTGAGTTAAAGGCCGGGATTCCCATGCACAGCCTTCCCGTGGACTTCAGTAAGATTGGTCAAATTCTACTGGTCGTGGGTGTAATGTACGCTGCGGCGGCAATCTTCAACGTGATTCAACAGGTCATTATGAACTGGATTGCGCAGAAGGTGGTCTACCAGCTTCGGCGAGACCTCAAACAAAAGATGCAACACCTTCCCATCAGTTACTACGATACCCATAGCAATGGGGACCTGATGTCGCGGATGGCCAACGATATGGATAACATTGGTGGGACGTTACAATAAACGCTCTCGCAGATGGTAACCAGTGTGCTGACCTTCTTCGGGGTGCTTTACATGATGCTCACGATCAGTGGGTGGCTAACGTTAGTTGCGTTACTCTCTGTGCCTCTGAGCTTGGTCGTGGTCATGATCGTGGCGCCTAAGTCACAGCGGTTCTTTGCGAGCCAACAGAAGAACTTGGGACTGCTCAACGACACGGTTGAAGAAACGTATGCTGGCCATACTGTGGTCAAGACGTTTAACCGTGAACAGGCGACCCAGGAACAATTCGAGCAACACAACAAGAAGTACTACCAGTCGGCTTGGAAGGCCCAGTTTGTTTCCAGCCTGATCTTCCCATTGATGAACTTCGTGAAGAACTTGGACTACTTGGCTGTTGCCGTGATTGGTGGGATTCAGGTTGCCAATGGACAGGTTAGCTTGGGGAACGTGCAAGCCTTCTTGCAATATACCAACCAGTTCTCACAACCCATCACGCAGATGGCTAACTTGACCAATACCATTCAGGCGACAATTGCGTCCGCCGAACGGGTCTTCGCGGTCTTGGACGAAAAGGAAATGGACGAATCCGCCGATGCAGCCTTGCCTGCACAGACGGCCGACGCGGGCAACGTGATTGAATTTGACAACGTGGCCTTCCAGTACGATCCTGAAAATCCACTGATTGAAGACTTCAATCTGAAGGTTAAGCCGGGTGAAATGGTCGCGATCGTCGGGCCAACTGGTGCCGGGAAGACGACCATTATCAACTTGTTGGAACGCTTCTACGATGTGGGTTCCGGCCAAATCAAGTATCGCGGTGAGACGACGACCAAGGTCTCCCGTTCAGAATTGCGAAAACACTTCGCGATGGTTCTGCAGGACACGTGGTTGTTCACCGGGTCCATCTTCGATAATATTCGGTACGGCCGGGAGAATGCCACCGATGAGGAAGTTTACGCGGCAGCCAAGGCGGCGCACGCGGACACCTTCATCCGGCAGTTACCGGACGGTTATGACACCGTCTTGAACGAAGCGGCCTCGAACATTTCGCAAGGGCAACGGCAACTGTTGACGATTGCCCGGGCCTTCGTGGCTGATCCGGACGTGCTCATCTTGGATGAAGCCACGAGTTCCGTGGATACGCGGACCGAAATGCTCATCCAGCAGGCCATGGAACGCTTGCTGGCGGGTCGGACCAGCTTCGTGGTGGCGCACCGACTATCCACGATTCAAAACGCGGAAAACATTGTGGTCATGAATCACGGTCACATCGTTGAAACGGGGAATCACGACAGCCTGTTGGCGGCCGATGGCTTTTACGCCGACCTGTACAACAGTCAGTTTGCGGGCAATAACCTCGCTTAACGGTTAACTTAAAATGATAAGCAATGAGGCCCTGGACGCAACTGTCCGGGGCCTTTTTGGGATGACCAGCAACCTTGGATAGCGCTGATCGCCTTACCGTTCGCCAAATCTAGGCTGGAACGTTGGGGAGAGGATCGGTCCAAGCCTGAGGAGCGGTCTTGGCCCTCGCTTGAAACCGCCAAAGACCAGCGTTTTCAAGGCGCCCATGCGGGGCTGATGAACCATCAGCCCCGCATGCCCCGACTGAGCCTAGATTTGGCTCACTCACGGCTTATATGCCTGCTAGCCGCAGGAGGCCGGGAATGGAGCCAGCTGTGCGTGTGAAGTTAGCTGTCTGAGTCAGGTTACTTCACTGGACGACCTTGGAGACGTGAATTTTCGGCTTCAAGGTGAGGAGAAAGACCGCACTGTGGCTTTCTCCGCTCCCCACAGCAGGCGTAATTTCTGGCAGCCGAAGGCGGATGACATCATCTATTGATGCCGAAACTTTGGCAATCCAGTAGTCAGCCACCCGGATTCCGGGGTAGAATGGGATGGAGAGAAAGTTGAGGCGGTAGAAATGACGTATCCACAAACGAAAGCGGCGTTACGGCGCCTAATCACCGATGGCATTGTGCCCGGCGTGAGCTATGCCTTTATCGACCAGGATCGGGTGGAGACCGGCGAGATGGGGCAAGCAGCGTTGGTGCCTCACTCGGAGGCCTTACGACCGGGGATGGTGTATGACGTGGCCTCACTGACCAAGGTCGTGGGAACCCTAAGCGTTACCCTCCAGCTGTTGGCACAGGGGCGGTTGCGCCTGACTGATTCGCTCAGCGATTGGCTTCCTGACTGGCAGGACCGGCGCGTGACGGTTCGTCATTTGCTGACCCATACCTCGGGGATTGTGGGTTATATTCCCAATCGTAATCAGTTGGCTGCCCCGGATTTGGCGGCAGCCTTGCTCAAACTCCACGTGGGGCCGACGTTTAACCGTAAAATGGTCTACGCCGACGTCAATTACATCTTCATGGGGTGGATTGTGGAGCGGATTCTGGGCGAACCCATCCAGATGGCCGTCCAGAAGCGCGTACTGACGCCGTTGGGCATGAGTCACAGCACCTTTACACCGCAGAACCCGCTGGATTGCGTACCCACGGCCGTGACCCGTGAGCGCGGGCTGATTCGCGGCGCGGTGCACGATCCCAAGGGCTACGTGCTCCAACGGCGCTGTGGTTCGGCCGGCCTCTTCAGTACGGCGCGGGACCTCGCCACGTTCTGTCAGGCCTACCTGTATCCCGAAAAGGTGGCGGGGATCTTGCCGCCAACTTGGGTGAACCGCTTGACGGTGGATTGGACGCTTGGTAGGCGAGCCAATCGGTCACTGGGTTGGGCACTGACCGCTTCACAGTGGCCGGTTAGCCACCGAGTCATCTGGCATTCCGGGTTCACGGGCACTTACTTGGTGATTGATCAGGCGGCTAAGCAAGCCATGGTGTTCCTGTCGAATCGGGTCCACCCGGTCGCCCCGAACCTGCCGTATCTGGACCAGCGCAACGCCGTGATTGGTACGTACTTGGCTGAGAAATAACCTGAGAAGCGGTTTGCCGGTTCGGTTTGAAGCCTGGCAGAATTCGCCAATCTCCAAACACGTCCCGCGCTGTAAGTTGATCCAGAACGTCCGCTATTATACTGGGCGTTATCCTTGTCACACTAAGAGTTCTAGCTGTTTTCTAGCCTTCAACCTTCAGTTAGTAAGTAAAAAAGCTGGCTTGAACCGCCTCAAAAGAGGGATTCAAGCCAGCTTTAATGGTTTTAGAACGTTGCCGGAATCGGCAGAGCTTCCTGTTGACTGAAATCGTCGTTCGGAAACTTGCGCTTCAAAGCGGCGACCAGCAAATGCTTGGCGATTTCGCCGTTACGGGTCAGAATCGGGCCGTGGAAGTAGGAGCAGTAGACGTTCTTGTAGATGGCGCCTTCCGTCCCGTCTTCACCGTTATTGCCCTTGCCGCTGACCACGTTGCCCAGCGGCCGTTCATCCTTGCCTAGATAGGTCAACCCTTGATGGTTTTCGAAGCCGTGGTAGGTTTCACCGGTCTCTTGGTTCTTGATCACGATGTCGCCGATGAACCGATTGTGGTCCTGGGCCAACGTGTAGTGGTCTAGCGCACCGATCCCAGGTAGCTTTTCGCCATCGGCCCCAATATAGTAGTGACCGAGGAGTTGGAAGCCGCCACAGATAGCCAGAAGGGGCCCACCGGATTCGATGAACTTAGTGAGTTCGGCCTTCTTAGTCTGAATATCCTGAGAAACAATGGTCTGTTCAAAGTCTTGACCACCGCCGAAGAAAGCGAGGTCGTAATCGGCCGCTTGGAAATCTTCCTCCAGGCTGACAATCTTAACGTTTAAGTGCACATCCATTTGTTTGGCATAGTGGTTCAGCGCGAGAATGTTACCAACATCTCCGTACGTGTTCATCAGGTTACCGTAGAGGTGTGCCACGTTTAATTCGTAAGTCATACGCCCAATCCCTCCTTGATGTAGCCCTTAGTGGCTAGGATTTTTCGCATCTGGAGCATCGCGGTGTAGGTGGCCAGCACGTAGACCCGTTCGGTAGGGACCTTCTTGATCTCCGCGACGACTTTTTCCAAATCGGGTTCCACGATGTGGCGGTCGTCCGGAATACCAGCGACCTTGAGCCGGAAGGTGATGTCCTTGTAGCGCTCGCCCCCGGTGATCACCGTCGGAATGTCCCGTTTGGCCAGCTGCTCGAAGTCACCGTCCCAGATCCAACTGGTGTCGATTCCGTCGGCGTAGTTGGCATTTAGCAGGCCAACCAGTGAGAACTTCTGCTTATCGGTGCCGATCATATGGAGCACTTGGTCCAGTCCCACGGGATTCTTGACCAGAATAATCGTGACCTGCTTACCGTCCACGTCGATGACCTCTTGGCGGCCAAAGACCTGCTGATTGCCGGTAAAGGCACGCGCAATCTGGGCGGGCGCTACACCCATGAAACGACCCACCGCATACGCGGCCAGTGCATTGTAGATGTTGTAGGTCCCCCCAACACCGATCTTAAAGTCGTGACCATCCACCGCAAATTCGGAGGAGGTCGGCGTTTGCTCGCCTAACTTGGTTAAACGGTAGGTGAGTTCTGGCCGTTCGAAGCCACAGTTCGGGCAGAAGTACTTGCCTTGGTTGCTGTAGGTCAGGGAATGGTAGTGGAGAATATGCTCACAGACGGGACACAGCACGCCATCCGTGTTGGGTTTAGCCTTCAAGTCCTGATCGGGCTGGTCATCAAAACCGTAATATTCGATGGGGTTCGGCAGTTCCTTGGAGTGGAAGATGGGTGAATCTCCATTGGCGATGATCGTGGCGTTTGGCGCTAGGGCCACCCCGTCGAGAATCTTCTGGTAAGTCGTATAGATTTCGCCGTAGCGGTCCATCTGATCCCGGAAGATGTTGGTGAAGACGAAGGCCTTGGGTTCGATGTATTGGGTGACCTTGATCACGTTGGCCTCGTCGACCTCGAGGACGGCTAAGGGCCGCCCCGTCTTAGGATGCTTAGCATTCAGAAAGGTCGTCACGATCCCTTGTTCCATGTTGGAACCGGTGGGATTGGTTAGAATTGCCGGGTATTTTTGATGGAGAACGGAGACCGTGAGTGCGGTGGTCAGCGTCTTGCCGTTGGTCCCGGTAATGACGATGACATCGTATTTCGCGCCCAGCGTCCGTAAAATGTTGGGGTCCAGCTTCAGCGTAATCTTCCCGGGCAGAGAACTGCCCCCGTGAAGAAACGTGTGGAGAAACCAGTAAGAGGATTTCCCCGCGAAGGTGGCAAAGCCGCTTCTTAATGACATGGATATTTCGCTCCTTAATCGCGACAAATTTTTTAATGTCGGGTTCCTTAATATTCAAGCCTTAATTTTAGCATTTTTTCAACGTTTAGGGGAGAACTATGCCCTAACTTTGACAAAATCCCAAGAACTTTGGCGGCGTCACGGTCGAATTTTCCTAGGGAATCAGCTATAATAGATGGAAACTGTCAAAAAGGTGGGAATAACGTGGCGCAGCTATTTTTTCGGTACGGTGCAATGAATAGTGGGAAGACCATTGAAATCTTGAAGGTCGCCCATAACTATGAGGAACAACACAAGCGGGTCATTATCATGACGAGTGGGCTGGATACCCGCGACGAGGTGGGATACATTGCCAGTCGCATTGGGTTGAAGCGCGAGGCACACCCCATCTTCGAAAAGACCAACCTGTACGACGAAATTAAGCGGATTGACGCGCACGCCAACTGTGTCTTAATTGACGAGGCGCAGTTCTTGAAGAAAGACCACGTGCTCCAGTTGGCCAAGGTTGTGGACGATCTGAAGATTCCCGTGATGACCTTTGGGTTGAAGAATGATTTTAAGAATGAATTGTTCGAAGGATCCAAGTACCTGTTACTCTATGCGGATAAGATTGAGGAAATGAAGACCATCTGCTGGTTCTGCACCAAGAAGGCCATCATGAATCTACGGTTCCACGATGGCCGGCCGGTGTACGAGGGCGAGCAGGTTCAGATCGGCGGTAACGAGGCCTACTATCCCGTTTGCCGGCGCCACTATTTCAATCCCCCATTGGATCAGATTGGGAAATAACCGGATCGCGACCCGGTATTTTACAAAAAGAGCTGGCACTTGCCGTCAGATATGGTAAGCTGGCTTAGCGAGAGCGGATGTCGTATGTAGCGGCGCAAGCGCAATACGACTTTTTGTGACGCTCTGAATCACCCTAGACGAGATATAGACGATGTAAAAACGAAACGAGGTTAATCGAATGGACGAAATGTTTGATAAGCTCCAAGCCGTAGCCGATCGCTACGATGAGCTGAATGAATTGATCAGTGACCCAGAAGTCATTGCGGATACGCAACGCTTCATGGCGCTCTCCAAAGAAGAAGGGGAGCTACGCGAAACGGTCGACAAGTACCACCAGTATCAAGACGTGACCCAACAGATTAAGGATGACGACGAGATGCTCCGTGAAAAGCTCGACGATGACATGGATGCCATGGTCAAGGACGAGCTGAAGGATTTAAACGAGCAAAAAGAAAAGCTGGAAGAAGACATCAAGGTCTTACTGTTGCCGAAGGACCCCAACGATGACAAGAACATCATCATGGAAATTCACGGCGCGGCCGGTGGGGATGAAGCCAGCTTATTTGCGGCCGATCTCTTTAGCATGTACTCCAAGTACGCCGAACGCCAAGGCTGGAAGACGGAAATTGTCGACGAGAATGCCACCGAAGTCGGGGGCTTTAAAGAAATCGTCATGATGATTACCGGTGACAAGGTCTACTCCAAGCTGAAGTATGAAAACGGCGCGCACCGGGTTCAACGGGTGCCCGTTACCGAATCAGCCGGTCGGGTGCACACGAGTACCGCAACCGTTGGGGTGATGCCGGAAGAAGAGGACGTGGACATTGATATCGATCCCAAAGACATCCGGACCGACGTTTACCGTTCCTCTGGTGCCGGTGGCCAACACATCAACAAGACCTCTTCTGCCGTGCGGATGACCCACTTGCCAACCGGGATCGTCGTGGCCATGCAAGACGAACGGTCACAACAACAAAACCGGGCCAAGGCCATGCAGATTCTGCGGGCGCGGGTCTACGATTACTACAAGCAACAAGAAGAAAGTGCCTACAATGCCGAACGGAAGTCGGCCGTGGGAACCGGGGATCGTTCCGAACGGATTCGGACCTATAACTACCCTCAAAACCGGGTAACCGATCACCGGATTGGGTTAACGTTGAACAAGCTAGACCGCGTGATGAACGGGGAACTCGACGATATTATCGACGCCCTCATCTTGTCCGATCAGGCCGCTAAGCTTGAAGACTTGAAGAACAATGGCTAAGTCATTGACCTATTTGGCAGCGCTGCGGCAGGGTCAGGCCCAGTTGACGGCGGCCAATCAGGACCCCAGTGCGGCGCAATACCTGCTGACGGAAGCCCACGGTTGGACGTTTACCCAATTGGTCTTGCACTATCGCGAGACGTTACCAGTGGCCGAGATCCAGGCCTTTCAGCATCAACTGGACCGGGTGGCCGCGGGTGAACCGGCGCAGTACGTTTTAGGTCGGGCTAATTTCTATGGTCGCGACTTCCGCGTGACGCCTGACACCCTCATTCCCCGTCAGGAAACGGAGGAATTGGTGGGGTGGATCTTGGCGGCAACCACGCCATCGCCGATACGCGTCCTTGACGTGGGAACGGGTAGTGGCGCCATTGCGGTGACGCTAAAGGCCGAACGCCCGGATTGGACGGTCACCGCCAGCGACATTTCGGCGGCCGCTATTGCCGTCGCGCGAACGAATGCTCAGCGGTTAGCCGCGCCCGTTGATTGGGTGACGGGGGATTTATTTGCGCCGGTCACCGGCCAGCGATTCGACGTGATCGTGTCGAATCCGCCCTACATCGATCGGGCGGAGACGGCGGTCATGGACGCGTCTGTCAAGCGTTATGAGCCGGAACAGGCCTTGTACGCGGCGCACCACGGTCTGGCCTTCTACCAGCGATTTGCCAGTGAATTGGCGGCCTACCTGTTGCCAGGCGGCCAATTTTTTGCCGAAATTGGTTACCAACAGGGCGCTACGGTCAGGGCAATCTTCGAGACGGCCTTACCGGCAGCCACGGTGACGATTCGCGCGGACATTAACGGTCACGATCGCATGGTCCACGTACAACTCTAGTTTTTTGGCGATGGGAGAGAAGAGACTTTATGGAAACAAAAATTTTTCAACCAAATCAAATTAACGAGGCGGCAGCGGCCATTCAAGCCGGTCAACTCGTGGCATTCCCCACGGAGACCGTCTATGGCTTGGGCGCGGATGCTACCAATGAGGCGGCGGTCAAACAGGTTTACTTGGCCAAAGGCCGTCCCAGCGACAACCCACTGATTGTTCACGTGACGGGCGAGGACACGGTTAAGCAGTACGCTCAGCCGTTGTCGCCTAAGGCCGAAGCGTTGATTAAAGCGTTCTGGCCGGGCCCGTTGACTCTCATTTTTAAGTTACAACCCGGTAAGCTATCCAAGGCGGTTACTGGCGGCTTGGAGACGGCGGCCTTTCGCAACCCCGCTAACCAAGTCACACTGGATCTGATCAAAGCAGCCGGCGTACCACTGGTAGGACCATCCGCGAACACGTCCGGTAAGCCCAGTCCAACGCTGGCCAAGCACGTCTACCACGATCTCAACGGCAAGATTGCCGGGATTCTAGACGATGGGCCCACTAAGGTGGGGGTGGAGTCGACGGTGCTTGATATGTCGACGCCGGTCCCGACCATCTTACGGCCGGGCGGTGTGACCGAGGAACAGCTGGCGGCCGTGATTGGCACGGTGCAATCCAACCATCACAAGGTGGGTAAGGGCGAGATTCCTAAGGCCCCCGGGATGAAGTACAAGCACTACGCCCCCGACGCGCAGGTCACGATTGTGGACGATGAAGCCGACTGGCCCGCAGCGCTTGCTTGGGCAGCTCAGCAGGCTGGAACCATCGGCGTCATGGCCTTGGACCGAACGTTGGCTAACGAGACGTTACCGGCCAACACCGAGGCCTTTTCGTTGGGCGCCGATATGGCCAGTGCCAGTCACCGCTTATTTGCGGGACTCCGACACTACGATCTGGAATCACCGGTTACTGGGATTTTGGCCCAAGGCTTTGCGCCCGAAGGCTTAGGTGCGGCCTACATGAACCGGTTGAACAAGTCGGCCGGGCAACAACATTTTACGAAATAAGATGAATTTTAAGCGGAGCGTGGGTGCGTTCGGTCGGAGAGATCGGGGCAGTCGCGCTTTTTGCGTGGTCGCGCTTGCCAGCCGTCACCCGTAGCTGCTTCCCACGGTGCCGGTCGTTATAAAAATATAAATAGGCCAAACTTCTCCCGTAAACTAGCGAAATTTGGTAAAATGGTGACAACTATAGTTCAGGAGGGATCGCCAGTGAATTTTAAAGAACAAGATCCAGCGTTATGGGACGCTATTGCTCACGAGGAGCAGCGGCAAGAGGATACCATTGAACTCATTGCCTCGGAAAACATCGTGAGTCACGCGGTACGCACCGCCCAGGGCTCTGTGTTGACGAACAAGTATGCCGAGGGCTATCCAGGCAAACGGTATTACGGGGGCACCCAGTACATCGACGTGGTGGAGCAACTCGCCATTGACCGTGCTAAGAAGCTGTTTAACGCCGAGTATGCCAATGTCCAGCCTCACTCCGGGTCACAAGCTAATCAGGCCGTCTATGCGGCATTTTTGAAGCCTGGGGACACTATCTTGGGGATGGGTCTGGACGCCGGGGGACATTTAACCCACGGCGCCAAGGTCAACTTCTCTGGTAAGTTGTATGAGGCCTACAGCTACGGCTTGAATCCCAATACGGAACTCCTGGACTACGACATGATTCGTGACTTGGCGTTAAAAGTGAAGCCGCAGATGATCGTGGCCGGGGCCTCCGCTTACTCGCGGACGATTGATTGGCAGGCCTTCCGGGCGATTGCCGATGAGGTTGGCGCCTATCTGATGGTCGACATGGCCCACATCGCCGGACTCGTCGCGGCGGGACTACATCCGAGCCCCGTAGGCATTGCCGACGTGGTCACGACCACGACGCACAAGACGTTGCGAGGGCCGCGGGGCGGGTTGATCCTATCCCAAGCTGAAAATGCCAAGCGGATCAATTCGGCCGTCTTCCCTGGGACGCAGGGGGGACCACTGGAGCACGTGATTGCAGGGAAAGCGGCGGCCTTTTTCGAAGATCTTCAACCGGCCTTCACCGATTATGCTCGGCAGATCATCACGAACGCGGCGGCGATGGCCGATGAATTCAAGCAATTGCCAACGGTGCGGGTAGTTTCGGGCGGCACGGACAATCACCTGATGACCCTGGACCTATCGGCGACCGACCTAAACGGTAAGCAGGCACAAGAATTGCTGGATAGTGTGATGATTACCACCAACAAGGAAGCCATCCCTAACGAGACCCTCAGTCCATTCAAGACATCGGGGATTCGGTTGGGCACGCCGGCCATCACGACGCGAGGCTTTACGGCTGATGAGTGTCGCGAAGTAGCTGATTTAATCGTCAAGACGGTCCTAAATCCCAACGATGACGCTGTTTTGGCATCGGTCAAATACCGGGTGCACGCCTTGACGCAGGCACATCCTTTAACGGCTTTGCCATAATTTTACTGAAAAAACGTTTTCATTCAAAATTAATCCGTTCTGGTAGCGTAGTTAATGGTACAATTGTAAGAAATCATAAAGGAGCGTTTATTCATGGGGAAGTTTCAAGTACTCGACCACCCGTTGATTCAACACAAGTTAACTATTATTCGGAATAAGAACTGCGGTACCCGCAGTTTCCGCGAGGTAGTCAACGAAATCTCGACTCTGATGGCATACGAAGTGTCACGCGATATGCCATTGCAGGACAAGGTTATTGAGACGCCAGTGGCCAAGATGACCGCCAAAGAACTGGCCGGTAAGAAAGTGGCGATTGTGCCCATCTTACGGGCTGGTATCGGTATGGTCGATGGGATCTTAGAGTTGATCCCCGCTGCAAAGGTCGGTCACATTGGGATGTACCGTGACGAAGAGACCCTGCAGCCCCATGAATACTTTGTTAAGATGCCTTCCGATATCGATCAACGCCAGATCTTCATCGTTGATCCGATGTTGGCGACTGGTGGCTCTGCCATCATGGCGATTGATGCCTTAGTCAAGCGGGGTGCGAGCGAAAAGAACATGAAGTTCGTGTGCCTGGTATCTGCACCGGAAGGGGTCAAAGCCTTACGGGAAGCTCATCCGGATGTCGATATTTACGCGGCAGCTTTGGATGATCACTTGAACGAAGATGGCTACATCGTACCTGGTTTGGGCGATGCTGGTGATCGTTTGTTTGGGACGAAGTAAACTTTAAAGAGATTCAGCTTAGGGCTGAGTCTCTTATTTATTTTCCGAAATGGGGGTGGTGCCCCGTTTGCACCGGATTTTCTCGAATTTATGCGGCCGTTTATCGTGGATCTTGGCTTAACCGGACCTATTTACAGAAAATCTCCTTGACAAGTGGCAATTCTTCTGGGGCTACTTGCGCGCGCAAACAGGATGTGAAAACGGTTACGAACCTTTTCAGCACTAAGCTTATCCAAGTTGTGAATAATGTTTAGACTGTAAAAAATTGTTTTGTTTTTTAGCTGAATTGGTGGTATCATTTCCAGTGTATTTGAATGGAGCGCTCGCTTCGTTCACTATTCCGCATTTCTCGGAAGAAAGCTTGATGAAAACGTTAGGCGAAGCCTTCGAGAAACCGCGTCCATATAGTGTTGAAAAGAGGTGATATTCGGTGAATGATGGTCCAGTTTCGACCTTCCAATTTCTGGGATTGACGTTTAGCACGGCAAACATTGTATCTGCATCTGTTGTGTTTGTCCTTGTTGTTGCCCTGGTATTCTTCACTTCCAGACATTTGGCCATGAAGCCAACCAAGGGGCAAAACTTCTTGGAATGGCTGATTGATTTTACCAACGGAATTTTGAAGGGGTCCATTCCAACCAAGGAAATTGGTGGGTTTGGATTGTACGGTTTCACTTTATTTATCTTCCTGTTCCTGTCGAACGAATTGGGATTATTTCTCAATATCGCGATGCCGAACGGTGCCACCATCGTCCGGAGTCCTACGTCCGATCCAATCACGACGTTGACTTTTTCATTGATGACGTTGATGCTTGCGCAGTTTGCAGGGATAAATAAATTGGGTTACAAGACCCATTTTGAGAACTACTTGAAGCCTTTCAAGGTCTGGATAATTATCAGTATCTTTGAAGAGTTCACAAACTTCTTAACGTTGGGTCTACGTATCTTCGGGGTTATCTTCTCTGGTGAAATGCTACTGGGGATAATCTGGAAGCTCGCAGCGTCACATGGCATCGCAACGATGATAGTCGCTGTACCACTCGAAATGGCTTGGCAAGGATTCTCTGCATTCTTGGGAGCAATTCAGGCCTTCGTCTTCGTTACGTTGTCATCAGTTTACATTTCTCAAAAGCTTGAAGTTGAGGAATAAAGTCTTTATATAATTTAAGGAGGAAACAAAGATTATGGGAGCTATTGCAGCTGGTATCGCTATGGCCGGAGCCGCTATTGGTGGTGGTGTAGGTGACGGTCTTATTATCGCCAAAATGCTAGAAGGTATGGCCCGTCAACCTGAACTTTCAGGTCAATTACGGACGAACATGTTTATCGGTGTTGGGCTTGTTGAAGCTATGCCTATCATTGCCTTCGTTGTTGCTTTGATGGTTATGAACAAGTAGTTTTAGACACGATGACGTTTATATCTGATAGTAGAAGGAGGTGTCAATAGATGCTCTCACATTTAGTGGTTGGCGCAGGGCTTTACTTCGGTGATTCAATTTTCTATGTTACCTGTTTCTTACTGTTACTGTGGATCGTTAAGGTGCTGGCTTGGAAGCCAGTAACTAAGATGATGCAGGACCGGGCCGACAAGATCAGCAATGATATCGACTCCGCTGAAAGCTCACGGAATGAAGCGGCTGACTTAGTTCAGAAGCGGCAAACCGCGTTAGCTAATTCACGATCCGAAGCACAAACGATTGTTAACGATGCGAAGACTAACGGTCAACAACAACGTGAACAAATCGTGACTCAAGCTCAAACAGATGCACAGACGTTGAAGCAAAATGCCCAAAAGGACATTGAGCAAGAACGCCAAGATGCCCTGGTCAATGCCCGCAATGACGTGGCGGACCTATCTATTGAGATTGCTTCCAAGATCATTCAACGAGAATTGAAAGCTGACGATCAAAAGGCATTAATTGATTCTTATATCGAAGGGTTGGGGAAGCAACATGAGTCTTAATAGGGCAACTGTAGCGAAACGCTACGCAAAAGCATTATTTGAACTGTTGTCCGAAAAAGACCAACTGGAGTCAGGCTTCACAGAGCTCAAAGAACTTCGAAGTATCTTCCAGGACAACCCGCAATTGAGCACTTTGCTCTCAGACGCTAGCCTGCAGGTTGCTGAACGTGAAGCTTTAGTGCAACCGTTACTGAAAGACGCATCGCCATATATCAAGAACTTTGTTCAAATGGTATATGACTATGGCCGGATGGACAACGTGGTTGATATCGTTGACCAATTCCAAGCCATGTATGATGAGGCTAACCATACGGTTTACGCTGAAGTAACCACGGCAGTGCCTTTGACTGACGACCAGAAGACGCAGATCGAGACGTCTTACGCCAAGCGCGTAGGGGCCGACAAGGTTATTTTGTCGAGTCATGTCGATCCTTCTGTGATTGGTGGGGTCATCGTTAAAGCCGCTGACACGGTTCTTGATGGTAGCTTAAGAACAAAAATCAATCGTTTACGGCAGCAACTGCTAGCATAACGAATTCGGTAATAAAGAGGTGAAACTTTCATGAGCATTAAAGCTGAGGAAATCAGTGCTCTAATTAAACAACAATTAGAAAGCTACAAGGATGAAATCTCAGTTGAAGAAACTGGTACGGTTACTTACGTTGGTGACGGTGTTGCTCGGGCCCACGGCTTGAACAACGCTTTGCAAGGTGAGTTGCTGTTGTTTGATAACGGGGTTTATGGGATGGTCCAAAACCTCGAATCCAGTGACGTTGGTATCGTTGTCTTGGGTGATTTTACTGGAATCACTGAAGGCGACTCTGTCAAGCGGACTGGACGGATCATGGAAGTTCCCGTTGGCGATCAATTAATCGGTCGGGTTGTAAACCCATTGGGCCGGCCAATTGACGGTAAAGGGGACATTTCCACGGACAAGACGCGGCCAATCGAACACAAAGCACCGGGTGTTATGGAACGGCAAGGGGTTAACGAACCTCTGCAAACCGGGATTAAAGCCATCGATGCCTTGGTTCCAATTGGACGTGGTCAGCGTGAATTGATCATCGGTGACCGGAAGACTGGGAAGTCCTCTATTGCCATCGACACGATCATTAACCAAAAAGACCAAAACATGATCTGTATCTACGTTGCGATTGGTCAGAAGGCTTCTACGGTGCGTGCACAAGTTTCAACGCTGGAAAAATTCGGCGCTATGGACTACACGATTGTCGTTACCGCTAGTCCTTCCGAACCAGCTCCAATGTTATACATCGCGCCATATGCCGGTGCTGCCATGGGTGAAGAGTTCATGCACAACGGCAAGCACGTTTTGATTGTTTATGATGATTTAACCAAGCAAGCCGATGCTTACCGTGAACTTTCTCTGATTTTACGGCGGGCACCAGGTCGTGAAGCATATCCTGGTGATATCTTCTACACCCACTCTCGTTTGCTGGAACGGGCTGCTAAGTTAAGTGATGAACTCGGTGGGGGTTCCATGACGGCGTTGCCTGTCATTGAAACCAAGGCTGGGGACGTTTCTGCTTACATCCCAACCAACGTTATTTCTATCACCGATGGTCAAATCTTCCTGAACAGTGATTCATTCTATTCTGGTATTCGGCCAGCTATGGATGCCGGGACGTCTGTTTCCCGGGTTGGTGGTGACGCCCAGATCAAAGCCATGAAGAAGGTTGCCGGGACGTTGCGGTTGGACTTATCTGCCTACCGTGAACTGGAATCCTTCGCCCAATTCGGTTCTGATTTGGATGCCGCAACCAAGGCTCGACTAGACCGTGGTGCGCGGACCGTGGAAGTCTTGAAGCAAGGCTTACATGAATCCGTTCCGGTTGCCAAGGAAGTTATTATCTTGTTTGCGTTGACTCATGGTCACTTGGACAAACTCGAAATTGGCGACGTTTTACGTTACCAAAACGAATTGTTCGACTACATGGACGCCAGCCATCAAGACATCGAAGACATCATTACCAAGACTGGGAACTTGCCTGAAGGCGACGCCCTGGAAAAGGCTGTGGCTGAATTCGATGATACTTTCCAACCAACTGCTAAGGCCGACACGGCTAATTAAGATTACTTGAAGGAAGGATGGTGAGAAATAATGGCTGAATCAATTCATGACGTTCAACGTCGGATTAATTCCACGAAAGCAACCCGTCAAATTACGGCGGCAATGCACATGGTTTCGACCGCGAAGTTAAATAAGATTCAGAAACACGCAGTCGGCTACCAAGACTATGTTTCGAAAGTTAAGGCTGTCGTTATGCATCTTTCACAGTCTCATCTGTTAGATAATTCCTCAAGTAGCCTACAGTCGAACCGTCCAGTAAAGAAAACCGCATATTTAGTGATCACCTCCGATCGTGGAATGGTGGGAAGCTATAACAGTAGCGTGCTCCGCGAAGCCAATACGTTCATCAAAGAACGGACACCCAATCCTGACGACTACATGGTGTTAGCCGTTGGGGGTACCGGTGCCGACTTCTACCGGAACCGCGGAATCAACGTGGCTTATGAATACCGTGGGGTCAGCGACGTTCCTGAGTTTAACGAAGCTCGGGAGATCGTTAAGACCGTTACCACGATGTTTGACAACGAAGTGTTTGATGAACTCTTCGTTTGTTACAACCACTTTGTGAACCGGATTTCGTCCCGTTTTCGGGCTGAAAAAATGTTACCAGTCGACAAGGAAACCTTGTCCTCTGATGCGGCAAACGATACGCAAGCAGCACCGTTAACGGCTGAATACGACACGGAACCTTCTGAAGAAGAAGTGTTACAAGTCGTTCTGCCACAATACGCAGAGAGCCTGGTATACGGCGCTATCTTGGACGCGAAGACTTCCGAACACGCATCAAGTTCAAACGCGATGCAATCAGCCACTGATAATGCGGATGATTTGATTGATACGTTGCAACTGCACTATAATCGTGCACGGCAAGCAGCGATTACCACTGAAATCACCGAAATTACTGGTGGTCAGGAAGCCTTAAATAATTAATGACGGGAGGAATTAACGAATAATGAGTGCTGGTAAAATTGTTCAAGTTATCGGACCTGTTGTTGACGTTGAATTCCCACTGAATGATGAATTACCTGACATCAACACCGCCCTTAACATCAAAAAAGATGATGGTAGTATCCTTGTAACCGAAGTTGCCTTGGAATTAGGTGACGGGGTTATGCGGACGATTGCCATGGACGGTACCGATGGTCTTCGCCGGGGCATGGAAGTCGAAAACACAAAGGCTTCGATTTCTGTTCCTGTTGGTGATGACACGCTTGGTCGGGTGTTCAACGTTTTGGGGAACCCAATTGACGGCGGTGCCGAGTTTGGACCAGACGCAGAACGGATGCCAATTCACCGTGATGCACCGAAATATGACGAATTAAACCCTACGACTGAAATCCTGGAAACGGGTATCAAGGTTATTGACTTGCTCGAACCTTACGTTCGTGGTGGGAAGATTGGGTTGTTCGGTGGTGCCGGTGTTGGTAAGACCGTTTTAATTCAAGAATTAATTCATAACATTGCGCAAGGCCATAACGGGATTTCCGTCTTCACCGGTGTTGGTGAACGGACTCGTGAAGGTAACGATATGTACTGGGAAATGAAAGGCTCCGGAGTTCTGAAGCAAACGGCCATGGTTTATGGTCAGATGAACGAACCTCCTGGTGCCCGGATGCGGGTTGCCCTGACTGGTTTGACGATTGCGGAATACTTCCGTGATGTTAAGGGCCAAGATGTGCTGCTCTTCATCGATAACATCTTCCGGTTCACGCAAGCCGGTTCTGAAGTTTCTGCCCTGTTGGGTCGGATTCCTTCAGCCGTTGGTTACCAACCAACGTTGGCTACTGAAATGGGTCAGTTACAGGAACGGATTACGTCAACGAAGAAGGGGTCAATCACCTCGATCCAAGCCGTTTACGTGCCTGCCGATGACTATACCGACCCTGCTCCAGCCACGACTTTCGCCCACTTGGATGCCACGACTAACTTGGAACGTGCTTTGACGCAACAAGGGATTTATCCAGCCGTGGACCCATTGGCTTCAACGTCAACTGCCTTGGCCCCTGAAATCATCGGTCAAGAACACTACGACGTTGCCACGGAAGTTCAACACGTCTTGCAACGGTACCACGAATTGCAAGATATCATCTCTATCTTGGGGATGGATGAACTTTCCGAAGAAGAACAAACGATTGTTAACCGTGCTCGGCGGATTCAATTCTTCCTGTCACAACCATTCTCCGTGGCTTCACAGTTTACGGGTATGGATGGGAAGTACGTGAAGTTGTCCGATACCATCCGGAGTTTCAAGGAAATCTTAGCTGGTAAGTACGATGACCTACCAGAAGATGCTTTCCGGAACTGTGGAGCTATCGAAGATGCCGTCGAAAAGGCTAAGCAAATGAACGCTGCCGTTGCCAACAACTAGGGAGGGATTCTAATTGGCTGATAATCAATCAGTATTATCCGTTAGTATCGTAACCCCAGATGGCCGGGTCTATGACCACGATGGTGATCTCTTGGTCATTAAGACTAAGCTGGGTCAACTCGGGATTATGCCCAATCACGTACCCGTCATTTCTTCTCTAGAAGTGGATGAGGTCCGGATCAAACATGATGGTGAAGAAGATGAAGTTGCCGTTAACGGTGGTTTCCTCGAATTCTCCGATAATGTGGCCACTATTGTTGCCGACAGTGCGGAACGTCAAGACGATATTGACGTCGGTCGTGCCGAAAGTGCTCGGGATCGTGCTCAGGCGGCCATTAAAAAGGCCCAAGATGAACATGACGCTGACACCTTGGCGCGGGCAGAAGTCGCTTTGCGGCGGGCCATCAACCGAATTAACGTCGCCAACCATTAAGCACAATAACTGCATTTTAAGAAAGACCATTCTCACTAACGGGAATGGTCTTTTTTCGTTATGGGGAAACTGGTCTTCCTAGGCAATCTAGGCGCCGGAGGGGATTAATCGGTTTTAGAACGATTGGTCTATCTCGCAGCGCGAGAAAGTTCGCGTTTGACGATGACTGAGTCAGTGGGAGAACCATTGATGATGGGGCTGTCAACCGTTTACTCTGTACTTTTGGAAGACTAGTGCCATTGTTGCGGGTAATCTTTTGAATATCTTATAGTTTGTTCAGTTATAATTGTTAATAAAGCCAAATGTAATATTACAAACGGCGAATTCGGCGGAATTTCAAGGACAAGGACGAAAAATTATGCTATAGTTGGTGAGAATGTTTAGAAAGGATTGAGTTAATGAAACTTATTGGGTTGCAGGGAATTTTAACGATTATTAGTCATTTAACGTTCATCGCCCTCGCGTTCTGGGCGATTTCAGCGTTGCACATCGAACGGCTAATGTCGGTGTACCCACGTCAAGCACGGGTTGTAATCGTCATGTTATCGGTTGCAATAGGGTACGGCTGCAGCTCGTTCTTTCTAGACTTCATCAATAATGTTCGTAATCTGGGCTATTTACTATAGGCAAGCCCGAAAATTCTTTTGGAGGTATCCCATGGAAAAAATTATTGTTCATGGTGGGAACCGCTTAACTGGTGAGGTAAATATCGAAGGGGCAAAGAATGCGGTTTTGCCAATTCTGGCAGCCTCAATTCTGGGCCAAGATGGACTCACCCACTTAGCAAATGTTCCAGTTTTGTCTGATGTTTATACGATGAATAAGGTTCTTCGATTCCTGAACTTGCGGGTTGATTTTAACGAAAAACAACGTGAGATCACGATCGATGCGACCCACCAAGTTTCTAGTGAAGCACCATTTGAATACGTTTCCAAGATGCGCGCGTCTATCGTTGTGATGGGGCCACTGTTGGCACGCTTGGGCCATGCCCGCGTGGCGTTGCCTGGTGGTTGTGCGATTGGAACGCGACCAATTGACCTGCATTTGAAGGGCCTCGAAGCCTTGGGCGCCCGGATTGAACAACACGATGGCTACATTGAAGCCTTTGCCGATCAGCTGAAGGGAAGTCACATCTACTTAGATTTCCCAAGTGTTGGTGCGACGCAAAATATCATGATGGCCGCCTGCCTGGCGCAGGGGACGACCGTGATTGATAATGTTGCCCGTGAACCTGAAATCGTGGACCTCGCTAATGTCTTGAATAAGATGGGGGCTCATGTACGGGGTGCCGGGACGGAAACGTTGCGGATCGATGGCGTTGAAAAAATGCACGGGACCGAACACAATGTGGTTCAGGACCGGATCGAAGCGGGGACCTTTATGGTTGCTGCGGCGCTGACGCAAGGCAATGTCCTCATCAAGGATGGCATTGTTGAACATAACAAGCCCCTCATTTCCAAATTACAAGAAATGGGTGTGCGCGTGACTGAAGAGCCCGGGGGTATTCGGGTCATTGGACCAGAAAAGTTACGGCCAACGGATGTTAAGACGCTCCCGTATCCAGGCTTTCCAACGGATATGCAGCCGCAGATGACCATCTTGCAGTTGGCTGCTGAGGGAACTAGTACCATGACGGAGACCGTGTTTGAGAATCGCTTCATGCATCTGGAAGAGTTACGGCGGATGAATGCACAATTCCAAATCAATGGCCGGACGGTTGTGATGCACGGGCCAACCGACTTCAACGGGGCTGAAGTGGCCGCTACGGACTTACGAGCCGCTGCTGCGTTAGTGCTGGCAGGTTTGGTTGCCGACGGGTACACGCAGGTGACTAACCTGAAGTACTTGGACCGAGGCTACTACGACTTCCACAAGAAGTTGACGGCCTTAGGTGCCGAAGTTAAACGGGTTGATTTCCCAGAAGACGATACGGTGGTCTTAAAGAACGCGCACGTTAAAAATTAGAACTTATTTTGGGTGGCACTTGTGGCCACCTTTTTATTTATCGCGGAAACGGTCGGGCTGGGAATGTTAACAATTGCTTTAGTTCCCCGGCATCCGCGAGAAAGCATTTAGAGTTAGTGAAGATTATGGTATAATGAAATGTTGAAAATTGGCATTAAAAATCAGGAGGACGCATAAGTATGGCGAAAGACATTGGAATTGATTTGGGGACCGCGAACGTTTTAATCTACGTGGTCGGCAAGGGTATCGTATTAAATGAACCATCAGTGGTCGCAATCGACACGAAGACTGATAAGGTATTAGCGGTGGGCTCCGAAGCTTACCGGATGGTTGGTCGGACCCCCGGCAACATCCGCGCAATTCGTCCCCTGAAGGATGGCGTCATTTCTGATTTCGATATTACCGAAGCCATGCTCTCCTATTTCATTAATAAATTAAGTGTTAAGGGCTTCTTATCCAAGCCCAACATCATGATCTGTGCGCCAACGAATATCACCGAGATTGAACGTAAGGCCATCATTCAGGCGGCTGAAAAATCTGGTGGGGCCAAGGTTTACCTGGAATACGAACCCAAGGTCGCCGCTCTGGGTGCCGGCATGGACATCTTCAAGCCGAGTGGTAACATGGTTATTGACATGGGTGGTGGGACCAGTGATATTGCCATTCTGTCGTTGGGTGACATCGTGGCTAGCCGCTCCATTCGGGTGGCCGGTGACCGGATGAACACGGAAATCGTGAACTATCTGAAGCATCACCACAACCTGATCATTGGGGAACGGACCGCCGAAACCATCAAGATTAAGATTGGGACGGCCTATCCAGAACCCGGTAACGAAGACAAGACGATGGAAGTACGGGGCCGAGATTCCGTGAGTGGGATGCCAACCGAAACGACCATTACGGCCGCTGAAGTTGAGTTGGCCATCCATGATTCCGTGGAACAAATCGTCTCCGCTGCCATGGCCGTCTTGGAAACGACGCCACCTGAACTGGCTGCGGACATCATTGACCGTGGCATCATGTTGACCGGTGGTGGAGCGCTCCTAGACGGGATTGACAAGCTCTTCTCCGAACGCTTGATGGTGCCGGTCATCATTTCTGAAGACCCACTGGATAACGTGGCCAAGGGTGCTGGCGTCCTACTGGAACACATGGATACGAAGACGGCTAAGGAAAACAACTAGGCGTTAAAAGAGGAGGAACCAACGATGAAGTGGTTACTGACGAAATTGGTACGGGGTTATCAGCGCTTCATTTCACCGTTGTTTCCACCAACCTGTCGGTATTATCCGACTTGTTCGACTTACATGCTTCAGGCGTTAGCCAAGCATGGTGCCATTAAAGGTGGCCTGATGGGGCTGGCGCGTATCTTGCGTTGCCATCCTTTCGTCCGCGGTGGCGTGGACCCGGTACCGGAGCACTTTACGCTTCGCCGTAATTTCGCGGCCGAACAGGCTTACCGCAAGGAAATGGGCCTTGATAAAAATTCCCCCACTAAATAAAGGAGAGTTGTCATGAGTAAACGAGAAAAATCTGTCCAAGTGACGGTCGACGAACAAAAGTTGCCGGACGGCACGACCATGTCCATCTTAAAGATTGGGCAAGACACGATCGGCACAGTTAAACCAAATGAAGATCGGTTTGAAGCGCAACTGAACGATGGTGACGTTTATCGCGTTAAGACCGTTGACGAGGGCGTTGAGCTGCTCTTGCGGGACTACCACCTTCATCGCGGATAATAAATTTTAGTAAAATTGGCCGCAGTGGATCGTTAAAGTTCACTGCGGCCTTTATACTTAAGACAAATCTTAGTTTGAATTAAGGAGCAATCATTGTGGCAAAGAATGCGACAGAACAACGGACCGATGCGGATTCCCGGATTGACTGGGGAATTATCTTCTGCGTTTTGATGTTGGCCTTGATCGGGCTGGCATCCATCTACGTAGCCGCGACCCATGATAGTAGCGCCACGAGTGTCACGTCTGCCGTGGTCTCTCAGCTGGTGTGGTATGTCATTGGGACGGTCGCGATTATTATTATCATGCAGTTTGACTCCGAACAGTTGTGGAAAGTGGCCCCGTTACTCTACGGGTTGGGGCTCTTCCTGTTGGCCGCGGTTTTGATTTTTTACAGTCGCGCGTACTATGCGAATACGGGGGCGCGGAGTTGGTTTGCCATTGGTGGACTGACGTTCCAGCCATCCGAAGTCATGAAGCCGGCCTTCATCTTGATGCTGGCTCGGGTGGTGACGGAGCACAATAGCTTGAATCCCATTCACACCATGCGTACGGACTGGGCGTTGATTGGCAAGTTGATTCTGTGGACGGTGCCTGTCGCCGTCTTACTGAAGTTGCAAAATGACTTTGGGACCATGCTGGTGTTCTTCGCCATCGTGGGGGGGGTCCTGCTGGTCTCGGGAATTACCTGGAAGATCATTGCCCCGGCGTTTGCGATCGTGGGCGGGGTCGGCGGCACTGCGCTGGCGTTGGTTACCACCGATGCTGGGCGAAAGATTCTGGAGAAGATTGGCTTTCAGGCCTATCAATTCTCCCGGGTCGACACCTGGCTCCATCCCTCACAGGATACTTCAAACAGCGGGTATCAGCTATGGCAGAGTATGAAGGCGATTGGCTCCGGCGGTATCTTTGGGACCGGCTTCAACGTCTCTCACGTCTACGTGCCCGTGCGGGAGTCCGATATGATTTTCTCTGTGATTGGGGAGAACTTCGGATTTATCGGTGGGTGTGTCTTAATCTTCCTGTACTTCCTGTTGATCTATCAAATGATTCGGGTGACGTTTGACACGAAGAACGTCTTTTACGCCTACATCTCAACTGGGGTTATCATGATGATTCTCTTCCACGTATTCGAAAACGTCGGAATGAGCATCGGGTTGCTCCCACTGACTGGTATTCCATTGCCGTTTGTTAGTCAAGGGGGGTCAGCCCTGATTGGGAATCTGATTGGGATTGGTTTAATCATGTCAATGCGGTATCATTATAAGAGTTACATGTTTAGTCGTAACGACGCATTTAAATAAAGAGGAGACTAGATAATATGGCTGAAATGGTAAAGTATTTTTGGACAAAAGCAGTAGATGACGGTACGCGTATCGGTTTGACGACTGAGGGCCAAGACGAATTAGGGACAATTAAATTCGCCAAATTACCAGCAGTTGGGGACACCGTTAAGAAGGGCGACAACCTGTTGAGCGTTGAAGCTGACAAGGCGGTTTCCGATATTCCTAGCCCAGTTTCTGGGAAGGTCACCGCAGTTAACCCGGCCTTGACCGATGACTTCGCTGCGTTAAACGGTGCGGACACGGACGCTGCTTGGTTCGTGGACATTCAAGAAGCTTAATGAACGAGTACCGGTGCTGACCCTTGCGGCTGGCACCGGTTTTTTTAGTCTTCCAGTGAATGGACGGTCGCAACCGGTTTCTTAGGCCTTTACGCGGGAGTCGGGTATAATGGAGGTAGTAATTCGGAAATGGAGTGAGTCACATGAACGAAAAGAATGTGTTTCACATCAACGGCTACTTGGGTTTGTTGATTGTCTTGGCCTTATTTATTGTCGGTGGCTGGATGGCCTTTGAGGGCATCATGCTACCACTGGCGGTGATCATCATTATTCTGGCGGCGTTGGCGGCTAGCAGTTTGACCATCATTAGCCCCAACCAGTCCAAGGTCCTAACATTCTTTGGACGCTATATTGGGACGATTCGTGAGGCAGGGCTGTATCTGACCGTCCCACTGACCAACAAGTCGACGGTCTCGCTACGGGTACGGAACTTCAACAGCGCCATTTTGAAAGTTAACGACCTGCAAGGGAACCCCGTGGAGATTGCCGCGGTGATCGTCTTTAAAGTGGTCGATACCAGCAAGGCGTTGTTCTCGGTGGAAGATTATGAGCAATTCGTGGAAATTCAAAGCGAATCGGCCATTCGGCACGTGGCCTCGGAATACGCCTACGATAACTTTGGCGATGGTGAGGCACTGACCCTGCGGAGCAATCCGACAGAGGTCTCCAATCACTTGACGGAGGAGCTGCAGGAACGGTTGGATGTCGCGGGGGTAAAGATCATTGAAACTCGCCTGACGCACTTGGCCTACGCGACTGAGATTGCGTCAGCGATGCTACAACGGCAACAATCGCAAGCTATTCTGTCCGCACGGAAGATCATCGTGGAAGGGGCCGTCTCGATTACCGAGGGTGCCATCACGCGGCTAGCTAACGAAACGGACCTGGAACTCAGCGACAATCAAAAATTACAGTTAATCAACAACATGATGGTTTCCATCATCAACGAGCGGGGCTCCCAACCGGTGATCAATACCGGGAAGGTCGAGTCCTAATGAGTCAACAGGCACGGTAGACCGCAGACGAGCGGAAAATTATTGGAGGGTCACGTATGGATGAACAGATCGGGGAGTTGCAGCGACAGCTGGCGGCCTTAAATCAAGAATTAAAGAGTGGGACGGTGTTTCAGTCTCTGGGGCCACGGTTGGGCCAGCTGATGGACGGCATTCACCGGCATCGGCGAACGCCCGTTACGCTACCCGATGATCAGGACGGGATCACCGAATACCTGATGGAACTGCGTGATGAGCTCAACCAGAACCATTCCCTGTATCTGCCCCTGCAGGACCTCGATTTTTTACTGAGTCACCTGGCCTCGCCCGATCCAGACATTCGGTACAACGGGGTGAATTTCACCATTTATGACGCGCTACAGCAGAATGCGCTGGACGCCAACGAACAAGTCACGCTGATTAACTTTCTCAGCCGAGACGCCACGTTATTTGCCCACATTCTGGAGCCAACCAACGCCGCGGTCTTTGGCCGGGCCAGTTCGGCGTCGATGTTAGCTGTTGCGTTGCATTTTGCGGTCGAAAACGAGCTCCAGAGGAAGTTGGACTACCAGCATCTGGTGAATCAGGTAGCCACCTACATTTGCCTGGAGACGGATACGCGGGGCTTTGTGAACCAACAGGGCTGGGCCCACGCGTACGCGGCCATTATTGACCTGCTGGTGGTGTTGTCCGAGACGGATGACCTACCGCGAGCCGACAAGCTCTTCTTACTGTTGACGCTGATTGAACGGTTGAAGCGGCTAACCACGCCGCTGATTTATGGGGAAAATGACCGGATGGCCGCGTACTTTGTCACGCTGACCAATCGCCATTCGCTCTATGAGGCGACGCTCCTCAACGCCCTCAAGCAGTGGCGGCAGACGGTAGCACGGCACCGACGGCCGGATAATCTGGCGGGATGGAATCAGTTCTTCAACCGTAAGCGGCTGTCAGACGCCTTACGCCTGCGCAAGGATGCCAGTCCCCAGCTCAAAAAATATTTAAACTCAACTATCGATTTTTTAGGCTGAAAAGATATTCAATTTTTTAGAGAAATGGTATACTGAAGGCTAACCGAAATATATACGATAGGATGAGTGACAAAATGGATACAAAAGCAAAATTACACGTAGGTCTATTATTCGGTGGTAATTCTTCGGAACATGATGTTTCTAAGCGTTCAGCCCACAACATTTATGATGCCATGGACAAGACGCGTTACGACGTCAGTTTATTCTTATTGACGCGTGACGGCTTTGTTCTGAGCGATGCCGCTTCTCGGCGCGTGTTCGACGGTGAAGACGAGGCAGCGGTGGCTGCTGAAGAACAAGCCCAAGTAGACGCTACGAACCCATTGGCACCCATTTGGAATTTATCCCAAGCAAAGGATATTGATGTTTTCTTCCCAATCATTCATGGTAACTTGGGTGAAGACGGTACGATCCAGGGGCTTTTCCGCTTACTGAAAAAGCCTTTCGTGGGGAGTGGCGTCTTGGCATCAGCGACGGCCTTTGATAAGGATATGACGAAGCAGGTTCTGACGACCCATGGCATTCGGAACACGAAGTACGTGGTCATCACGCCGGAAAACCGTGACGAGTACGATTACGCCACGGTTCAAGAAAAGTTGGGGACTAACGTCTTCATCAAGCCTGCCAACCAAGGCTCTTCAGTCGGCATTCACAAAGCTGGTAACGAACAAGAATTTAACGACGGTATCGCGGATGCCTTCCGTTATGACTTCAAGATACTAGTGGAAGAAACGATTGCCGGACCAGAGGAAGTCGAAATTTCCATTTTGGGGAACGAACACCCGCAAGCGTCCAAATTGGGGGCCATCCGGGTGCCAGAATCCGATGTGTTCTACGACTACAACAATAAGTTCGTCGATGCCAGTGGCGTGACCTTCGAAGTCCCGGTTGAACTACCAGCCGAACTGACGACGGAAATCACGACGATGGGATTACGGACTTACGCCGCATTAGGTTTGAAGGGGATGGCTCGGATCGATTATCTGGTCTCCCAAGATGGCGTCCCGTACGTTGGCGAGGTCAACACGTTACCAGGGTTCACCAACATTAGCTTGTACCCACAACTGTGGCAAGCGTCCGGGATTAGCTATGCCGACTTAATCGACCGGTTGATTGACTTGGCACGTGACGAATTTAAGTATCAAAATGAATTGGCTTACGACTTCATTCCGTTAGATGATAACTCGGCGGCTTCAACTTACAAGCCGAAGTAACACGGATAGTTTTAGGAATCGAGGCTGTGACGGAAGTCATGGTCTCTTTTTTATTTTCACGAGTCGTTGAACTGGGAGGTTAGAACGCACATGAGGGGACAAACTTTTGGACACCGTTTAAGACGAAGCTGGCGACAGGGTCTCGGTGCCCCGGGGCTCTTGCTGGGTTGGGAAGTGCTTGCCGGCTTATTTGCTGCCGTGCGCTGGCTGAGTGGGCGTCCCGGTTGGTCGGTGGCGCTAGTCGTCACCAGCCTTGCCTTACTGATGATGGCGGCCGGGCAACTCATGCAGGTGGCCCGACTGTACGGTCAGCCGACGTCCCCGGATTGGGTGACCAGCTGGCGGCTCGTGTGGCACCACAAGTGGGCGTGGTTAGCCGTCGTCCTCATCGTGGGACTTCTGGCGCTACCGTTAGGGCTATGGGGCTTGAGCAGTCGGGTCTTGGTTCGGGTACCGTTGGCGGCCAGTGTCGTGAACTTTGTCTCACTCCATCGCCGACCGGTCGTCGTGACCGCCGGCATCCTATACGTATTGCTGGCGGGATACCTGTTGTTATGGGGCCCGCGGCACTTCCATCGGTTGACACCTAGGATCGACCATCCCGGCTCAATAGGACAGATGCTAAGTGGCCTGCTCATTTGTGGTGGATTGACGGTGCTCTGGCGCGGCCTGGGTGTCGGCCTGGTCTGGCTAAATCAACAGTATGACCGCCATGGTAGCCTACTGGGGACGCGGTGGGTGTTGACCATTTCCCTAGTCATTGTCCTGTTGACCTTCGTTTTCGTCAGCATTCTGGGCGCCTTGACGCTGGTGTGGAGTTGGTATGGTCAGCCCGACTTATCCGGACGCAATCATGGTCGGCAGTCGCGACGCGGGTCACTGATTGGCGGCGGTCTGTGTCTCTTACTCTTGGGTACGGTCGTGCAGCAGACGCTGACGCAAGCGCCACAATTTTCACGGACCACGACCATCAGTCATCGGGGCGTGGATCACGCGCGGGGCGTGCAGAATACCATTGGGGCCTTGAAGCAAGTGACCGGCGAGCACCCGAGTTACGTGGAAATGGATTTGCACGAGACCAAGGACCACCAGTGGGTCGTGCTCCACGACGAGAATTTAGCGGCGTTAGCGGGCCGCAACGTCACGCCTCACCAGTTGACGTCGCGGCAGCTAACTGGGCTGACACTCCACGAGAACGGGCAATCCGCGCGCTTGGCGGGGTGGCCTGCGTATCTGGCGACCGCTGAACGTTTACACCAGCCGTTGATGGTTGAACTCAAGACCACGCCGCAGGATTCGGCGGGGATGGTCAGGCGATTCGCGCACCAGTATGGTCAACGGTTGCTGCGCGATCACGCCATCGTCCATTCCCTGGACTATCGGGTCGTCGCACAACTCAGACGGGAGATGCCTCGGCTGAAAGTGGGCTATATTCTGCCGTTTAATTGGGTCTCACCGCAGTCGGTACCGGCGGACTTCTACTCGTTTCAACAGATTTCGGCGAGTCAGCAGTTCATTCTCGCTGCGCATCAGATGGGGGTCGCGGCGTATATTTGGACGCCGGATGTTCAGGATAAAATGGCCCGGATGTGGGCGCTGGGGGCAGACGGTCAGATTACCAATGAGTTGCAGCGTTTGCAAGCCGTCACGCAGCAGGCCCCGCAACGTGCACAGTGGGCAGTTCTTCAGAATTTTATTTTCAGCTATTAATGGGTTCGACAGGAACTCAATTGTCGGTTAATAGACGCATATTCTAAACTATAAAAGAGTTAATATACGGTCGATGGGCGGCCGAATATTAATCCTTTTATATCTAAATGATAAAATGGTATAGACAGATTAAAGTTCCTTAATAAAATCGCATAATGCTTGTAATTCCCGGCAAATCACTTATCATGGTAAATAAGATAAAGCGGCCGCAGTATGGCCAGTCATTACCAGGGGATGAAGATTAACGCCTGCTATTGTTTGCGGTCGGGGATTAGGTGTTAAGAACATTTTGAGTAATGTTCGGATTTATCAAGTTGACTGCTACCTAACGTTACGAATCGTAGGGAGAGATAAGATGCGTTTATTAGGGAATAAAGTTAAACAATACCGGAAACAGAAGAATTTATCACAGCAAGAATTGGCCGATGGTATCTGTACGCAAGCGACCGTTAGCCTAATGGAAAAGAAGAACAAGGTGCCTAGCATCAAGATTATTTTACAGATTTGCCGCCGGCTGAATATTTCCCTGGACGATGTGTTGTCCGGGTTAGGTAGCGGGTTGGATGAACAGTTTAACTGTATTTCCACGGCCGTCCGGCGAGAGGACTATGCCTTAGCTAGCGAACTGTTGGGGAAGATGAACATGACCAATGTGCAAAACGGTTTTGACCGTGAACGGTATCACTACTATCGCGGATTCATTGAGCTGGGTGCACGGCAGCGGCCGGATGAAGCCATTTTTCATTTTAATTTATTATTACACCGGTCTTATCGGATGCCGTGGGACCTCTACGCTATCGTGGGTAACGTGGGGATGGCGGCGGCTTATTTGGAACGGCAGGAACTGGACAAGACCCGCTATTACTTGAATGCGGCCAGCAACTACTTAGATGACTTTGAGTGGCACGACGAGGAAAGTTTCCAACGGATGATCTGGGCCCGCTACCGGATTTCTAAGCTTTATTTAGCGTTGGAACAACCTCAATTGGCGGTTGAGAACGTCGAAGCGGCCCTGCGCGCGGTGAAGTATCAGACTTCACTGTACTTAATTGACGTGCTATACGAAGTTAAAGGACAGGCCGAACAAGCCTTGCTCGCGACAGCGGCGGCCAAGCGGAGTCTAGTAATTGCCAGAACGTTAGCGTTGGTGACGCACAACGTGGCCTTGCAGGAACGTCTGATTCCCCAAATTGGCCCGATGTTAACGGAGTAAAGGAAAGCCTGAGGGTGACCTCGGGCTTTTCGCGTCTTATCGTGAATTGGAGATCAAAAAAGTACCGCCACTGGCAATCCAGTAGCGGTACTTGGTTTCAAACAGGTCATGGTTATCTTTCAGGATGAGTATTCTTAGCGGGCCGGTTATTTTGGTCGGTCCGAACCACCAGAACGTCGCAAACCGCGGTCCGCGTGACGTATTCAGTGACTGAGCCAATCAGTAACCGTTCCACCGCATTAAGTCCGGTGGCCCCGATCATGATCAAGTCAGTATCATTGTCCCGGGGAACGTCGCGGGCAATGATGGTCTTAGGCGCACCGTATTCGATCGCGTAGTCGATGCTCTCTAAGCCATCGGCCTTGGCATCAGCCACGTATTTGTCCAGCGTCTTTTTTGCCGTTTCCGTCACTTGCTCAACCATGCTGGTATCGAAGCTGGAAATATTTTGGAAAGCCCGCGTATCAACAACGTGAACGAGATGTAAATCAGCATCGTTACGCTTAGCAACAGCGACCGCTTTCTTAAAGGCTAATTCAGCCTCGTATGAACCGTCAACTGGAACTAAAATGTGCTTGTATTGTTGTAACATATTGTTCACCTCTCATTACTTTATACTCTTATCATACGTTATTTGCCGCCAAATAAAAAGCAATATGGTGAAAAAAGGTGGAAAACTTGGAAACGGTTACCGCTTTGGAAACCAATGCAAAAGCAACAGTTGAAACGCCATAATGGCAACCACCCCAGCAAGTAAAGTGAGCGAAATAAAGATGGTGTTGTTCATGATGGTGGCGACGGCGGCGAGCACACCGATAATCATCAAAATAACGCCACAGATGATGAGAACGTGGCTGAGCACGCTGGATTCTTCCGGATGAAAGACCAGGAAGGGCCGTTGGCGATGACTGAAGGCAAACCAGCCGATACCAAAGGAAAGTAGGGTGTAGCAAATCATGAGAATCGTGATGACCATGAGGGGCCTCCTTGTAAGTTATCAATTGAATGAATTTGAGTCTGACGACCACGTCACTTCGGCAAGAAACTCAGGCAAAGTGGCGTATGCCAATCTATTTAGAATAGCACACTGACGCCAAAAGAAAAGGACCATTCAATGGAATGGCCCTCAAAGCACGAATGCTTTTGATGATCTAAGTGGTGCCGTTAATTGTCTAGTCATGTTGACCCGCGATGACAAATGCAGGGGGGAGAGCGTGGCAGAGTGTCTGACTTCCAAGTGAAAAGGCATGTCATCTTCTCTGCCCTTAGGCAATCCCGTTTAATAATTACTTGTTCGGCAACTTGTAGTGAGACAACGCGTACACCTTAGAACCACTTGTATAGTAGCATATTCTCCACGAAAATTCAATTCGTTACTTTCGGCTAGCCTGCCGCAATCGCTCGTATTGCGCGGCCAGCTGGCTCTCGAACCGCCCATTTGTTTTCGGGTGATAATATTGGGCATTGCGAAGAGTGTCTGGAAGATACTGTTGTTTGACCCAGTCGTTAGGAAAATTGTGTGGGTACTGGTAGTCCGTGCCGTGGCCTAATTTCTTAGCACCGGCGTAGTGGGCGTCTTTCAGATGATCGGGAACGGCGCCATTGTGGCCATTCAGCACGTCGGCTAGGGCGTCGTCCATGGCGGTGATACCAGAGTTAGACTTCGGTGACAGGCAAAGTTCGATGACTGCGTCGGCCAAGGGAATACGCCCCTCCGGTAACCCCAGTTGCTGAGCGGCAGTGACCGCTTGAACCGTGCGGGCCGCCGCGGGTAAATTGGCCATGCCGATGTCTTCATAGGCAATGACCATCAGTCGGCGACAGATTGACGGCAAGTCTCCCGCCGCGACCAGTTGCGCCAGATAGTGGAGGGCAGCGTCGGTGTCGCTCCCCCGGATGGACTTTTGGAAGGCGGAGATGACGTCGTAATGGGCGTCACCGTTTTTATCTCCCACGAGAGCACGTCGTTGGAAACAGGCCTCCGCCACCGCCAGGGTAATGTGAATCCGACCATCTTCGGCCGGTGGGGTGGACTGGGCAGCTAATTCTAGGCCATTCAGCGCGCTGCGAAGATCGCCGTTGGTGGCGCCGGCCATGAAGTGAAAAGCGTCATCGTCAACATCAAGGGGGAGGTCGCCCAAGCCCCGTTCCTTGTCAGTCATGGCACGGTGTAATGCCGTCTCGATGTCGGCTAACGACAGCGGGTGCACCTCGAAAATTTGAGTTCGGCTTCGAATGGCCGGATTGATATTGATATACGGATTCTCGGTCGTGGCACCGATCAGGATGATCCGGCCACTCTCCAGGTGAGGCAGGAGAAAGTCCTGCTTGGTCTTGTCCAGCCGGTGAATTTCATCCAGCAGGAGAATGACCGTGCCGCTCATTTTAGCTTCGGCCGCGACAACCTGCAGATCCTTCTTCGAATCGGTGGCAGCGTTGAGCTTTCGAAAGGCGTACTTGGTTGAACCAGCGATGGCACTGGCGATGCTGGTCTTTCCGGTACCCGGTGGTCCATAGAGAATCATTGAAGATAGTAATTTTGCAGCGACCATCCGCGCAATAATCTTGCCCGGACCGACCAAGTCTTGTTGGCCAACTACGTCTTCTAAACGTTGCGGTCGCATGCGATAAGCGAGTGGTTGTGCCAAAAAATAGAGCTCCTTTCGTTATTTACCCAGGAGCTTGTCCAGTAACGTTTTCTTTTGATCTGGTTCGGCCGAGGTGGTCGACGGCTTCGGGTACTTTTTGGTTAAGTCAACGGGATTTTCATTGATGGCGTGGTCGCTGGCGACGATTAATCCGTAGTCGTCTTCGGCCATGCCGTAGAAAATATCGTTGCGAATCGTGAATTTTAGATTATGCTGACTGGCGAGCTTCAGGTAGGGGGCCAGGTCAGCTTGGTCGATGTGGCCGTTTAAAATGACTTGGTAGTTGGGATGCGCCGTGATTTCCGTCACGAAAGCGTCCACGTTGTTGCGGTCGGTGACCTCAGCGATAGTCATGGCTAGCGACACGCGTTCCCGAAAAGTTCCGAGGTAGCGGCGTTGCTCATCCGGATTGACCTTGGGAACTCCAAAGGTAGAATTTTGTAAATGTTTATCCATTTGACTCTTTTCAGCCATGTCGAATCCCTCTTTTCAATATAGTGCTGTTAGTATAACATGGAATGGAAGCAACTTTCAGGAAGGGGGACCCGTGATGTATCAAGATCAAGATTTTCACGTTTTTGATGATCCGACGTTGCCGGGACGGCTGGCTAAGATTCGGGCGTACATTGACCCGAAGTTTACGGCCACGGTGGCTGATTTAGCACCGACCTTTGCACGGCTGAGCATGCCCATCTACGACCACATTTCACAGCATCGGCGGCGCTCGAAGAATCCGCCGCCGGATACCTGGGTGGCGTTCAGCACGTCCAAGCGGGGGTACAAGATGTTGCCGCACATTGAGATTGGTTTTTGGGATGACCGCTTCTTCATCTGGTTGGCGGTCCTGCAGGAGGCTAAGGAGCGGCAAACACTGCTGAGTAGCTTGAAGGCAGATCGTGTACTCCAATTGCCAGCGGACTTCGAATGTGGCGGTGACCACACGGATAAAGACTGCGGGGTGCCGTTGACTCGGGAGAATTATCAGGCCTTGATGGCCACCCAAACGCAGCGACATGCGGAATGGCAGATTGGCCGTAACTTTTTGCGCGGTGACGCGTTCTTTACACTATCGGCGGCGGACCAAGCGAAAGTGATTCAAGAATACGTGGCGGCATTGTTGCCGATTTATGACCAGCTGATTCGGCTATAGTGGAGGATCAGCGGATGAGACGGAGCCGACCACAAGGGGGATTTTTGTGATAGACATACTGAAGCGTTGGTGGCAGAACCCGCTGACGATGTATTACTTAGCGTTATTGTTGTTGATTATCCTGGTGTGGCGAGCACACGCCTTTTTATCTTTGGCGTTGTTCACCATTATTTTCATCTATCTAGGGGATGCCGCCATCATGGGGCTGGAGCATCACCTACATCTGCACCATCTCTGGTCCACGCTACTGGTGTACGTGCTGTTTCTGGGTGTGCTGGTCGCGGCCTTTGGGCAGATCATCCCGCCACTGGTATCGGAGGCGTCGAACCTGCCGCACACGCTGGACACCTTGGTGCAGACCTATCCACAGTTGGAGAGCCAACTGACAAAATTAGTGAAGAACCTGACGCAGAACGCCACGGTCATCAGCAATGGCAAGGCCATGCTGTCGAGCGGGATGGTCAAGCTGTCTCGCTTTAGTTCCGGCGTGGAAACGATTCTGTTGGCGTTTTTCTTTAGTTTTATTTTTAACCTGACCAAGAACCAGCTCAAGCATTTCGTGCATGCGTTTACCAAGAGCCGGTTTGCCGGGCTGTTTGTGCCCATGGGAACCTTAATCTTAAAGTTCGTCCATATCTTCGGGACGGTCATCGAAACCCAGTTGATTATCTGTACGATTAACACGATTCTGATGGTGCTGGGACTGTGGCTGCTGAAGATGCCGAGCCTGCTGATCTTAGGGATTATGGTCTTCTTCTTGGGCTTAATTCCGGTCGCCGGCGTGTTGATCTCCATGATTCCACTAATGATCATTGCCTTTGTCACGGGCGGGGTGATCCGGGTGATTGAGGTAATTGTCCTGGTGGTCCTGATTCACATGTTTGAATCCTACTTCCTACATCCGCGGTTGATGGCCAACGCCACCAATCTGCCGATCTTCGTCACCTTCATCACATTGATTGTAAGTGAACGGCTCTTCGGGGCGTGGGGGTTAATCGTTGGGGTGCCACTGGTGGCCTTCTTCCTGGACGTGTTCGATGTGCAACTGAAGCCCAAGCCGGTGACGTCCGAGACGCCGGTTGATAAATCGTAAGCAAAAAATCACGCTTTCCCTGAATAAGGGAGAACGTGATTTTTAAATTACCCGGTATTAGTGCATGACTAACTTGGCCACTAGAAAGATGACGAGTAGGCCGACGTAATACAGCAGAGTTTTCGTGGTCACTTGGGGCGTCTTGCTGTGGCGGTCACGGAGCCAGAGGACGAAGACGACCAACAGAGCAATGACGGCCAGTCCGAGTAAGATGTTGAGGACGAGTGATAAACTCATGACGAGATTTAAGACAGGCATATGAATAGCCTCCAATATGTAAATTTCTGCGACTTTTAGCGCCAATCAACAGGGACGATGAACATCTAGTCTAACTGTATCGGAAACGCGTGATAGAATCAAGGCACAGGGAGGAGAAACCAGCCACGCCGGACAGTGCGTCTAATTGGCTTACTCTAGTGTTAGCTGGATTGCCCCAAGTCGGTCTTGGTCTTGTTCATGAGCCTATCGTTCATAAAGGTAAACGAAATACTTTTCGTCCCATTCGTGTACGTCAGCACCTGGGAGCTTACGGACGCAGCCTCAGAAACAATTTCACCGGCGGGCGTGCCGAGTTGCTTCTTGACGGTCTTAAAGTCTGCGCCGGTTTGGATGGATTTGTACTGGGCATCCGTGACCTTTTTGGCCCGAGCCGCATCTACGTAACCCTTGCCGACAGCCACGCCGTCAATGAATTGAACGTTAACCGAAGCACCCTTCAATGAGCTGCCAACGTTTGTCCACGAGTACTGGGTGGCTTTCTTCTTAGCGCCCGAAATTTCGGTGTCAGTTTTCACTGATGGCTTGCCGAACACGTTCTTCACCGATTTTTCGGTTGAACCGTGGCCACCAATCTTAATGGCGTTGTACTGAGCCAGCGAGACCGTCTTTTGCATGGACTTTTTGCTGGAAGACACGGACTTGTCGGCCGTTGAGTGGCCAGACGATCCGTTAGAACATGCGGCGAGGGAGAGACTGGTAAGTAACGTGAAACCAATAATTAAAGCGCGTTTCATGATCGGTTCCTCCTCAAGGGAATCTGTATTTTAGCATGGTGATGACTAACTTTACTTTATAGAAAAGCCACACCGGAAGCAACCAGGTTCCGGAAAAATGTCAAAGAAAAAAGCCTCGCCAGATAGCGAGACTTTCTTCCAAACCGGATAAGACGTTAATCTTAACGGTTGTAGTATTCAACGATAAGTGAATCGTCGAGTTCTGCATCTAATTCTTCACGTTGAGGGAAGCGGGTAAGAGAACCTTCCAGCTTGTCAGCGTCGAATTGGACGTATTGTGGACGACCAACAACGGCTTCAACAGCGCCCTTGATGATAGCCATGTCCTTAGACTTTTCACGAACGGAGATAACTTGGCCAACTTCGACTTCGTATGAAGGGATGTCAACACGCTTGCCATCAACCGTGATGTGACCATGGTTAACCAATTGACGAGCTTGACGACGAGTCGTTGCCAAACCTAAACGGTAAACCATGTTGTCCAGACGACGTTCGAGTAAGATCATGAAGTTAGTACCATGGGTACCTTCCTTGATCTTGCCGGCACGCTTGAACAAGTTGTAGAATTGACGTTCAGTCATGCCGTAAGTGAACCGGAGCTTTTGCTTTTCACGCAATTGCGTACCGTATTCAGATAACTTTTGACGACGACCTTGACCATGATCACCAGGTGCGTAAGGACGACGGTTTAATTCTTTACCAGTGCCGGAAAGGGATACCCCTAAACGACGGGAAATACGCCAGCTTGGGCCAGTGTAACGAGACATAGATAGTTCCTCCAATAAAATATTATTTGGAGTAAAATAAGCTGTTTATAAGTTTAGTATTCGTGCAGGTTGCTTTGCAGGTTTCACCGTGTACAGCCGCAGGTTACTTCCTGAACCAATGTAACGGCAACAATCTGTTGACGAGCTTACCACTTATCGCTGCATTATTTTACACAAACACCAGTATAACCAGAAACGCTAGGCTTTGTCAATGTGTTTTAACAAAACGTGGGCGAAATCCTCTAAGACGGTCTGGTCTTCGGTTGTGAAGCGGCCCTTAATCGGGGAGTCGATATCCATGACGCCCAGCTTGGTGCCGTCACTTAGAGTCAGGGGGACCACGATTTCCGCGTTGCTGGCGGAATCGCAGGCGATGTGACCGGCAAAGGCGTGAACGTCGGGAATCAGCTGCGTCGTCTGAGTCTTTAGGCCGGTTCCACAGACGCCGCTCCCATTTTCAATGTGGACACAGGCCACGTTGCCTTGGAAGGGGCCAAGGATTAAGTCGTCTGTTTTCGGTTGATACATGTAGAAGCCTGCCCAGTTGACATCCGTCAGCGTCTGCTTGAGCAGGGCGGATGCGTTGGCTAGGTTTGCCACAAGGTTCGTTTCCCCATGTAAGAGGGCGTCAAGTTGTTCGGTAATTAAAGAATTGACACGGTCACTCATGAAAAGGCCTCCATTATTTATAAATTAATTACTGGATAATCGCCAGAAAGGTGAAGAGAATCCTGAAAACGTAGTGAAGCCAGTACGTCACTTATGCTATAATCAAGATTAGATTAAATTATAAAGTGAACCGAGTGATTTTACAACTCGTTTAAACGTTGAAATGTGGATGAAGGATGGGGTCAATATGATTGTGCTAATAGGAATCGTCATACTTGCGATCGTTGCGTACGTTGGCTTGCTGTTGTACCAACAACGGATTCGCCGGCAAGTCGCGACGCTAACCACAAAGAAAGAAGCGATGGAAGCCATTCCGTTAAAGGACGAGCTTCGGCTGGTGGGACAGCTCAGTCTGACCGGTCAGTCGCTCGAAGACTATGAGAATCTTCAAGCGGACTTTTCCGAAATCACCGAGAACCGTTTTACCCGGATCGATGACCAATTGGCCCAGCTCCTTAGTGATTCGCGGGGCGTCAATTTAATTCAACTGCAGCAGAATTTAAAAAAGGCGACGACGCTAATTGACCAAACGGACGAGCTGATTAAATCCGTTCAAGAGCAGTTGACCCATCTACAAGAAGTCGATAAGCAACATCGTCAAGCGGTGAAAGACCTGGAGCAGAAGTATCAAGACCTCCGGAAGACGCTACTGGCCAAGAATTTTGCGTTTGGCCCCAGTATTGATGGCTTAGAGGAACAGTTGAGCCAGTTGGAAGATAATTTTGACACCTTCTCCCAGTTGACTCAGGAAGGGGACCATCAACGGGCGGCCGATGTCTTGGACCAACTGCACGATGACACCGCCGTGTTGGAAGACTTAATCAAAGCCATTCCACCATTGTACAAGGACTTGACCGTGGTCTTCCCTGATCAGGTTAAGGAATTAAGAAGTGGCTACCAGCAGCTGTCAGCCGAGAAGTATCAGTTCGGCGATCAGAATCTGCCAGAGTTGATTAGTACGATTGAGGACCATATCAGTACCAACCTCGACACGTTAGGGGACTTACGCCCGGATGACGCCAAGATTGTCAACGAACGGATTGCTAAGCAGATCGACAACGTTTATGACCTGATGCAAACGGAAATTGACGCTAAGTCGCCGGTCGAAGCGAACCTAGACGGCGTAGCCAAGTTTATCGCCCACGCCCAGAACCAAAGCCACGCGTTGATGACCGAACTGGACCGGCTCAGTCAAAACTACACGTTGGACCATCACGAGATCGAAACGGCCCGGGAACTCAACGAACAGTTGCGGGGCATCGATGGCATTTACCAACGGGACGTGCAGGATCTGACCGGTAAGACGGCGACGTACTCGCGCGTGCTGGAACACCAAAAGCAACAGCAAAAGGACCTCGAGCAGATCGAGCAACAACAAGCTGATATTTTGAAGAGTGTTGCCGGCCTCGCCGACGAGGAACGGCAAGCTCGCGATACGTTACAACAGTTCGACTTCAATCTACATAGCTTGCGCCGGCAAGTGGAGAATCTCAACCTGCCTGGCATTCCGCAAAATTATTTAGATTACTTCTTTGTTGTCCGGGATGAAGTGGCACAGCTAGCCACCGACATGGATCAACCGCAGATCGATATGGAACGCATCACCAAGCAACTGTTGATTATTCAGACGGACTTGGATACGTTGCAGGAGAAGACGGATGACTTGATCGACAGCGCCGAATTGGCTGAACAACTCTTGCAGTACGCCAACCGTTATCAAACCAGTCACGAGAACGTGGCCGCTGCTAGCAAGGAAGCCGCCGACTTGTTCGAGAACAAGCACCAATATGCGCAGGCCTTAGAGACCATTGCGACGGTGCTCGACGAGGTCGAACCCGGTTCTTACAAGCGTTTAGAAGATGCTTATTATCAAAGTAAGGGCAAGACGAAGCCTAAGCGTGACACGGACGATACCAAATAAACACTTCAGTCATGGTAATGGGAGTTCCCGTTGCGATGACTTTTTTCATGTCTAATTCGGGCCTAACCATTGTGGCAGGCCCATTAGTTACGGCGAGGTTGACCGCCTTTTCCAAGCAGGGGGCTTGTGGGAACGAACGATTGTGTTTATAATGAGAAAGAATTTCTATCGGAGTCGAACCAATAGAAAAGAGATAAGAGGGTTCAGTATGATTTATTTTGATAACAGTGCGACCACCAAGGCAGCGCCCGAAGTGGTCGATACTTATGCCAAAGTCAGTGCGAATTACTGGGGGAATCCCTCGAGTTTGCATAAATTTGGCGAGCAGGCGTTCAACCTGTTAGAGCAATCCCGGCAACAGATTGCCGATCTGGTCGGAGCCAAACTGAGTGAGATCCTTTTCACCAGCGGCGGTACCGAGGGCGACAACTGGGCCATTAAGGGAACGGCGATGGCCAAGCGGGAATTTGGCAACCACCTGATTACGACCGAAGTGGAACATCCCGCGGTTCACAATTCCATGGAACAGTTGAAGCAAGAAGGCTTCGAGGTCACCTACCTTCCCGTCGATGAACACGGGCGGGTTTCCGCCGAGGACTTGCGTGCGGCCATCAAGCCGTCCACTATTCTGGTCTCGACGATGGCGGTCAACAATGAAATCGGCGCGGTTCAGCCGCTCGATGAAATTGCGGCTGTCATGCGTGACTTCCCCCGGATTCACTGGCACATTGATGCCGTGCAGGGGATTGGTAAGGGCTTGGCCGATAAGATCTTCAACGACCGGGTGGACTTCGTGACCTTCTCCGGCCACAAGTTCCACGCCCCACGTGGTATCGGCTTCATGTACAAACGTCAGGGTCGCAAGATTGCACCGTTAATGGCCGGTGGCGGTCAGGAACGAAATTTACGTTCCGGGACCGAAAACCTGCCCGCCATTGCAGCCATGGCCAAGGCGTTACGCCTACTTCTGACCGATGAAGCGGCCAAGGTTAAACACCAACGTGAGATTCGCTTAGCCATCCTGCATCACGTGGAAACTTTTCCGAACGTTACGATTTTCTCCAAGGATTTACCGTACTTCGCACCGCACATCCTGTGCTTTGCCATCGCCGGTGTCCGGGGTGAGACCATTGTGCACGCCTTCGAGGAACACGACATCTTCATTTCCACGACCAGCGCTTGCTCGTCGAAGAAGCATGTTGAATCCAGCACGTTGCAGGCCATGAAGGTCGATGATGGCATTGCCACCAGTGCCGTGCGGATTTCGTTGGATGAACACAACACCATGGCGGAAGCCGAGAAGTTCAATCAGGTCTTCGATGAACTGTACACGCAATTTGCTAAATTAAATTAAAACATTAAGTATACGAAAGGGGTCGCGCAATGGAATACAGCGAAATTATGGTCCGTTACGGCGAGCTGTCGACGAAGGGGAAAAACAAGAAAGACTTCATCAAGCAGCTTGGCCAAAACGTGCGCAAGGCACTCGGTTCCTTTGACGGTATCGAGGTCAAAGCGCAACATGACCGTTTGCACGTCACCTTAAACGGCGCGGATTCTGACGCCGTTATGCACCGTCTGAAGGGCGTTTTCGGGATCGAAAACTTCTCGCCTTCGGTCAAGGTTGCTAAGGATATCGATGCAATCAAGGAAACGGCCGTGACTATGGTCAAGGAAGCCTTTAAACCGGGCATGACCTTCAAGATCAACACGCGTCGGCAAGACAAAGAGTTCAAGTACGATACGTATCAAATGAACGAAATTCTCGGTAGCACGATTCTGGAAAACGTTCCCGGATTGACCGTTCAAATGAAGCATCCCGACCTGGAGTTACGGGTCGAAGTACGGATGAACGGGGTTTTCCTATCCGGCGAAACCATCCAAGGGGCCGGCGGATTGCCCGTGGGTACCGGGGGTAAGGCCGTCATGATGCTTTCTGGTGGGATTGACTCGCCAGTTGCGTCGTACTACGCGTTACGCCGAGGCGTCAAGATTGACATGATTCATTTCTACAGTCCGCCATACACGTCGGAGCAGGCTTTGGCCAAGGCCAAGGAATTGACGGCACGCTTAGCGGGATACTCGGGTGGCATTCAGTTCATTCAAGTGCCCTTTGCTAAGATTCAGGAAACCATCAAGGAAAAGGTACCTGAAGGCTATCTGATGACGGTGCAACGACGGCTGATGCTACGGCTGACGGCGGCGATTGCCGAGATGCGTCACGCCAAGGGAATTTTCAACGGCGAGTCGCTGGGCCAAGTGGCTTCGCAGACGCTGGAGAGTATGGCGGCCATCAACGATGTGACGTCCATGCCAATCTTGCGGCCGCTGCTGTCCATGGATAAGACTGAGATTATCAAGGTTGCCGAGGACATCGACACCTATGACCTGTCCATCTTGCCATATGAAGACTGCTGTACCATCTTCACGCCACCGGCACCCAAGACGCATCCGAGTCTGGAAAAGTCGCGGAAGTACGAAGGGTACATCGACGTGGAAGGTTTGATGAAGGAAGCCCTAGACGGTATCGTCATTTCTGACATCCGCCCTGGTGATAACTACCTGAACAAAAACGAAGATGTTTTTGCTGAATTACTGTAAATAAAGATGAGGTCCAGGTGGGATAACTGCCTGGGCTTTTTGGCGTGGCTTATTGATTGAGAATCGAGAGCAGATAGGGTATGCTGATGAAGACAAACTAACTAAAACTCGGGTGTTGGCGAAAATGAAATGCCGGTCTGACGGGATTTGTTTAGTGTATTCCCCACAGGTGTGGGGGTGATCCCTGGGCCGGAGCGACTTTTACTCGAAAAAACGGGTATTCCCCACAGGTGTGGGGGTGATCCCATTTCGGTCGAAATATAGGCTCGCCTGTGAATGTATTCCCCACAGGTGTGGGGGTGATCCTGCATGTGTTCGCCGTTTTTCCGCTTGGTGAACGTATTCCCCACAGGTGTGGGGGTGATCCCACTTTATCTGGTCTCGTATTCAACTGTGAGTCGTATTCCCCACAGGTGTGGGGGTGATCCCAAGAGGACAGCTTCAATGACTTGTTTAATACCGTATTCCCCACAGGTGTGGGGGTGATCCCATTTGTTCTTAACTGGTTTAGAGAAAGACCTTGTATTCCCCACAGGTGTGGGGGTGATCCCGGGAAAATTCTGACGATTGATCGCGCTGCCAAGTATTCCCCACAGGTGTGGGGGTGATCCTGTGAGTCTTGTAGTCGCGTTCGGACGATCTACGTATTCCCCACAAGCGTAGGGGCGAAACACCAGAGTTTTTCACGAATTTATGGCAAAACACTTGTCATTGCCCCCGGAGTTGCGCGATAATTGAAGCAACTAATCGGTGAGAACCGATAAACAACTGAAGGGGTTGATCTGCGTGGAAGTCACACGACTCGGCGATACATTCTCTTTATCTGGTACGTTGCCAGAAGTAGGAGATCAGTTACCAAAGTTTAAGGTATTCGATCAGGAAAACAAGAAGGTAAAAACGGCCAATTTGATCGGTAAGGTTACCTTGATCAGTGTCGTTCCGGATCTGGATACACCATTATGCACGATTCAAACGCGAAAGTTCACCCAGCAGGCGGATCATTATCCAGACGCACGTTTTGCGACGATTTCGAACAACTCAATCGCTGAACAAACTGGTTGGTGTGCCGCTCAGGGCGTTGAGAACATCGATTTGTTGTCAGACGAAGAATTGTCGTTTGGCTACGAGATGGGCTTGTACGTTCCGAACTTAGGTAACTTGGCACGGTCGATTTGGATCATTGATGACACGGGTAAGATCGTTTATCGGCAAATTGTGACGGAACAGTCCGATGAGCCCAACTACCTGGAAGCCATCGATGCGCTGGAAAAACTCGTCCCACGTGTTGACCTTTAGCCTAAAGTTGCGTAAACTGTGAAAGTAGCATTGAGCAAGTCAGTAGCGTGGACCCGTCTGTCAGAGAGAACCGGAAGTGCTGGAAACCGGTGAGACGCCCGCGTGAACGTAGCTTGTGAGCTGTCGGGCTGAACTGATAGTAAGCCCGAACCGGAGCACTCTCCGTTAACAAAGAAGTTAAGTGGGGCATGAACGCCCAATTTAGGTGGTACCGCGAAGACTCTTCGTCCTAATTTTTTAGGATGAGGAGTCTTTTTTCGTCCCACTTGTTCGCTTCCCCCAGTCAAGAAAGGAATTGATTTACATGGCAGATAAGCAATTTGATATGCCGACCAAGTATGATCCGACCGCCGTTGAAGCGGGTCGTTATCAGACTTGGCTCGATGAAGATGTTTTCAGACCCAGTGGTGACAAGAAGGCCACCCCGTACTCCATCGTTTTACCGCCACCCAATGTTACCGGTAAGTTGCACTTAGGCCATGCCTGGGATACGACGCTGCAAGACATGATTATTCGGCAGAAACGGATGCAGGGATTCGATACGCTCTGGGTTCCCGGGATGGACCACGCTGGGATCGCCACGCAGGCCAAGGTAGAAGCCCGGTTGCGTGAACAGGGGATTACCCGTTATGATCTCGGTCGTGAGAAGTTCATCGACAAGGTTTGGGAATGGAAGGACGAATACGCCGCAACCATTCACAAGCAGTGGGCGAAGATGGGCTTGTCCATGGACTATTCCCGTGAACGGTTCACGCTAGACGATGGGTTATCCGACGCGGTCAAGAAGGTCTTCGTTTCCCTCTACAAGAAGGGCCTGATCTACCGGGGTGAATACATCATCAACTGGGATCCGCAAGCGCGGACAGCCCTTTCCGATATCGAAGTCATTCACAAGGACGACAAGGGGGCCTTCTACCACGTGAAGTACCCATTTGCCAACCCAGAGGATACCTTCAACGGTAAGCACTACATCGAAATTGCGACGACGCGTCCCGAAACCATGATGGGGGATACCGCCGTGGCCGTGAACCCCGATGACGACCGGTACAAGGACTTAGTCGGTAAGAAGGTCATCTTGCCACTCGCCAACCGCGAAATTCCGATCATTGCCGACCAATACGTCGACATCAACTTCGGAACTGGGATGGTTAAGATTACGCCGGCCCATGACCCGAACGACTTCTTAGTCGGTAACCGGCACAACTTGGAACGGATCAACACCATGAACGAAGACGCTTCGATGAACGATCGTGCGGGCAAGTACGCTGGCATGGACCGGTTCGACGCACGAAAAGCCATGGTCGCGGACTTAGACGATCAAGGCTTGCTCCTCAAGGTTGACCCAATCGTCCATTCCGTCGGGCATTCCGAACGGACCGGGGTTCAGGTCGAAGCCCGGCTGTCCACCCAATGGTTCGTCAAGATGAAGCCACTCGCTGAAGCCGCCATTAAGAACCAACAGGGCGACAACGCGGTCGACTTTGTTCCCGAACGTTTCGAACATACTTTTACGCAATGGATGGAAAACGTCCACGACTGGGTCATTTCACGGCAACTCTGGTGGGGTCACCGGATTCCAGCCTGGTACAACAAGAAGACCGGCGAAGTCTACGTTAACGAAGAAGCCCCTAAGGACATCGAAAACTGGAAACAGGATCCGGATGTCTTGGACACCTGGTTCTCCAGTGCCCTGTGGCCCTTCTCCACGATGGGCTGGCCAAACGAAGACAGTGCCGACTTCAAGCGCTACTTCCCAACCGATACGTTAGTTACGGGTTACGACATCATCTTCTTCTGGGTTTCCCGGATGATCTTCCAAAGCCTCGAATTCACCGGCAAGCGGCCGTTTAAACACGTGCTCTTACACGGATTGATTCGGGCCGAAGACGGTCGCAAGATGAGTAAGTCTCTGGGCAACGGGATCGATCCGATGGACGTCATCGACAAGTACGGGGCCGACGCGTTGCGGTGGTTCTTGTCCACGGGTTCAACGGCCGGCCAAGACGTGCGGTTCAGTTACGACAAGATGGACGCGGCCTGGAACTTCATCAACAAGATCTGGAACGCCAGCCGGTTCGTTATCATGAACCTTAGCGCAACCACCAAGCCAGTGGTTCCCGCCGCTGACAAGTGGGATCTGACCGACAAGTGGATTTTGAGTCGGTTGAACGACACGGTCAAGCATGTGACGGAAATGTTCGATAAGTTCGAGTTTGGTGAAGCCGGTCGAGCCCTGTACAACTTCATCTGGAACGACTTCTGTGACTGGTATATCGAAATGAGTAAGGAAGTCTTGACGGGCGATGACGAGGCGGCCAAGGCCACCAAGCAAGACCTGTTGGCTTACGTCTTGGATCAAACCTTACGTTTACTCCAACCTATCATGCCATTCGTTACCGAGGCCATTTGGCAAGAAATGCCCCATGACGGGCAATCTCTGGTTACGGCGACGTACCCAGTTGACCATCCAGAATTCGACAACGCTGCGGCAGAGAGCGATATGACCAGTTTGATCGACCTGATCAAGGCCGTGCGGAATATTCGTGCCGAAGCCAACGCGCCAATGTCCACGCCGATTGATTTGCAAATCAAGACCAGCGATGCGAACTTACAACGGGTCTTTGAGACCAACCGGGACTACATCGACCGGTTCGTTCACCCGAAGGACTTCGAAATCGGCGCCGATGTCACCGCCCCTAAGTTGGCTATGACGTCCGTGATTACCGGAGCAGAGGTTTCCGTTCCACTGGCCGAGTTGGTGGACTTAAACGATGAGGCCGCCCGCCTGGACAAGGAAGTTGCCAAGTACACGGCGGAAGTGCAACGGGCCGTCAAGAAGCTAGGCAACGAACGCTTCGTGGCCAATGCACCGGAAGACGTGGTTAACGCCGAACGCGAAAAGCAGACGGATAACCAAAAGAAATTGGAAGCTACGCAACAACGTTTAGCAGACATTAAAGCCCAACTTTAGGCTTGGTGTCCGTTAGAGGACAATTAAGCCTCGGTTGGCTAACCGAGACACACGATCATCATTCCCGAAACGGGGATGGTGATTTTTTTATCCCCCTACTCACTACTAATGTAAAAACTGGTGCTGTGGTTGCGCACAAACTTAAAGCCTTAACCTTTCTTAAACAATGGGGCCGAGCAATGAGGCCAAGTAAATGGCGTTAAAGCGTCATGTATCGCGGTTTTCGGCCCGTCCGTTGGCATGACCAACGACGGTTAAACGGTAATTTGGGGGAGAAGTCGCTGAAACTTTCGCCGTTTTCGAGAAAATCTGCTACACTAAGAGGCAGTGACTTATGCGGGAGGTTGTAAATTTTGGTAGAAACGTACGCCGAAGCCCTGCAATTCATCCACGGCCGAGACCGGTTTAAGAAGAAGCCGACACTGGACCGGATGCGGCAGTTCATGCACATCTTGGGTGATCCGCAGGCACAGTTGAAGATGATTCATGTCGCGGGGACCAACGGCAAGGGGTCGACCGTCGCTTTTCTCCGGGACTTATTCATGGCCGAGGGACAGACGGTCGGGACATTTACCTCGCCATTCATCACGCGGTTCAATGAGCGCATCAGCACCGATGGCCAGCCGATTAGCGATACCGATCTGGTCGCCATGGTTAATCGGATTCAGCCGGTCGTGGCTCAATTGGACCGCGAGCTTGCCGAAGAGGGGCCCACGGAATTTGAGATTGATACGGCCCTGATGTTCTGCTACTTCGCCAGCCATCCCGTCGACATCGTGATTGTCGAGGTCGGTCTGGGCGGCTTGTATGATTCGACCAACATCATCACCCCAGCCGTATCGGTGATTACGACCATTGGCATGGACCACATGAAGATTCTGGGCGATACCATTCCTAAGATTGCCACGCAAAAGGCGGGGATCATCAAACCGGCGGTGCCGGTTGTCTGCGGTCGCCTCACGCCCGATGCCTTGGCGGTGATGGATCGAACCGCGGCCGACCAACACACGGATGTCCGGGCGTTGGGTCGCGACTTTAACGTTCAGAATCAACCCGAACCGGGGTGGGGCGAGCGCTTTGCCTACACCTGGGGCGATCATCGTTGGTGTCACCTAGAGATTGACCTATTGGGCCAGTATCAGATTGATAATGCGGCGACCGCGCTCACGGCCTTCATCACGTATCATCAGGTCCGACAACTCCCTGTCGACATCGCCGAGATTCGTGCCGGCTTAAAACACACGGCGTGGCCCGGTCGGTTTGAACGGTTAACAGCCGAACCGATCATCGCCATTGATGGGGCACACAATGAGCCGGCCATGGTGGAGCTGGCACAATTATTGCGGCAACATTTTGCGCAGCACGACATTTACATTATCCTCGCGGTGTTGGCAGACAAGCAATACGATCAGATGTTCCGCACGCTCCTCAAGGTCCAAAATGTCCACATCATCGTGACCCAATTTCAGGGGCCGGGTAAACGGGCCGCGGCAACCCCACAGGCCTTGGAAGACGCAGTGTCCTCGCACAAGCGGATGACCATGGCTGCGGATTGGCCCAGTGCGTTGAAGCAGGCATTGACCAACGTTTCAGCGGACGATCTGGTCTTGTTGACGGGCTCTCTGTACTTTATTTCGGAAGTCCGGCAATATTTTAAAGATTCTGACGAATAAAGTGCGTTCCTTTGCGGAGTTAGTCTGTAAGGGAGCTGAGAAGAATGCAACGACAACGGGTGACCAGTACCAATGAACGTGAGCTAGTACGCCGAGTAGTCCGGCAGTTGGGATTAGCGCCGACTGCCGAAGTCGACCGCTTCTTTCGGTATTTTCAATGCGTCGCTAACCTGCGCTATGCCAGCCAACGCCAGTGTCAGCGCTACGTGGGCGGTAACGGTGCGCGGCGAACGTTATTGACGGCGATCGAGTTGGGACGGTGGGTGCAGCGTGCGCCCCGGCCCATCTACGGTGAGGTCTCGGCTAGTAGCCAGATTGGTGAGAGCCTGATGGACGATCTGCGGTACGCCCCGCAAGAGCGACTGGAAGTTCTGGCACTGGATGCCAAACACCGGGTGATTGACCGGCAAACGGTGTTCGTGGGCACGTTAGATAGTTGTCCTGTCCATCCCCGTGAGATCTTTAGGGTAGCGGTTATGACCGGCGCGGCGGCGATTGTGGTGGCACACAACCATCCCAGCGGCCTGGCCGAACCCTCGGAAAACGATCTGCAGTTCATGCGGCGCCTGGCGCGGTGTGGACAGCTCATGGGAATTCCCGTGCTCGATGGGTTTGTCATCGGCCTACGTACCTACTTTAGTCTGCGTGAGGCCGGGATTCTCCCACTCAAACAGGGGGCAAATAAGTCAGAAGGTTTAAAATCTGATTAAAATCGGTTTTACCTATTTCTTTCTCGTTAAAAGTTCGGTATTCTTGACATTGACGACGTGTTCTCACGTAGATAGGTATGTTATAATACGTCTATCAATGAATAAGACAAAAAACTATAAATATTTTGTTGACCATGAAGGGATGAAACACAGTGTTCGGATTAGGAACGAAAAATATTGGAATCGATCTTGGTACCGCCAATACAATTGTGTACGTTGACGGTAAAGGAATCGTTCTACGCGAACCTTCTGTTGTTGCCAAGAACACAAAGTCTGGGGAAATTGTGTCCGTTGGTGAAGACGCGCGCGCAATGATTGGCCGGACGCCGGCAAGTATCGTTGCCATTCGGCCCATGAAAGACGGGGTTATCGCGGATTACGATACGACCGTTGCGATGATGAAATACTTCATCGAAAAGACGGTAGGTAAGTCCAGCGGTAAGCCTTACGTGATGGTTTGTGTGCCAAGCGGTGTAACGGAAGTTGAAAAGCGGGCGGTTATTGACGCGACCCGCGTTGCTGGTGCTCGTGACGCTTACGTCATTGAAGAACCATTTGCTGCAGCCATTGGTGCTGGTTTGCCCGTCATGGACCCAACCGGTAGCATGGTCGTCGACATGGGTGGTGGAACGACCGATGTGGCAACGATCTCTCTTGGGGGTATCGTTTCCAGTCGTTCTATCCGGGTTGCTGGTGATAAGTTGGATGACGCGATTGCGACGTATGTGCGGTCGAACTTCAACCTGTTGATCGGTGAACGGACCGCTGAAAAGCTGAAGATGGACATTGGCTCCGCTTCGGTCGAAGACGCCGACAAGATTGAGGGCGCCACGATTCGAGGCCGTGATTTGGTTTCTGGCTTACCTAAGGCAGTGGAAGTCTCCGCTGTTGACGTGGCCAAGGCCATCCAAGAACCCGTCCAAGACGTGATTACGGCAATTAAAGAAACCTTAGAAGAAACGTCACCAGAAATCGCCGCTGACGTGATTGATCACGGCATCGTGTTGACTGGTGGGGGTGCTTTACTGAAGAACCTATCGGAAGTCATTGCCGATGCAACCAAAGTCCCAGTTTCCATCGCCAACGATCCTCTGGATTGTGTGGCAGCTGGTACCGGTGAATCATTAAAGAGTATCGATGTCATGAAGAAAAAATAGGGACTAGCGGGAAGGCAGCTTCCCGCTTCTTTATTGTGACGCCAGTGACGAACCGGTGACTGGCGAACAAGATGGAGGTCAAACATGCAGAAATTTTCTTTCAATCGGCGACTCGTGATCATTATTGTCTGCTTGATTGTTAGCTTTGCTTTGATGACGGTGTCCGTAGCTATTCGTAACAAGAAGTCCACGCCACCGCTGATTCAGCAATTCGGTAATGATATTGTAGGACTCGCTGATCGCGTTGTTGCCTTGCCCGCCAATGGGTTACGCGGCTCGGTCAGTTCGATCTCAGAATTGTTGAATACGTATCAAGAAAACCAACAGCTGAAAAAGCAGGTGAGTGAACTCGCCCAGACCAAGGTCCGTGACCAAACGCTGGCTAAGGAAAATAAACAACTCAAACAAGAGATTAAGTTGAACGGGTCATTGACGGACTACACGGCGATCACCGCCGCAGTGATTACGCGGACGCCTTCTTCTTGGCAGAACCAAGTGGTGATCAACAAGGGATCGTCGGCTGGCGTGGTTAAGAACATGCCGGTAATGTCTGGTTCTGGTCTCGTTGGGCGGGTCTCCGAAGTCAATAAGACGAATTCTAAAGTCGAATTGATCACGGATAACAATGATTCCGCCAACCGATTCGCTGTCTCTATCACCACGAAGTCCGGCAAAACGGTCAACGGGGTGCTGAGCGGATACAAGTCCGATACGGGCCAAATCACCATGAATAATTTGACGACCAAGTCGAAGATTAGTAAGGGCGACAAGGTTGTGACTAGCGGACTGGGTGGCGTGACGCCGAAGGGCTTGTATGTCGGTACCGTAGCCAAGTCCGTCGGTGACGACTATGGCTTGTCGACGAAGTTATACATCACGCCGGCAACGGATTTAAGCGACCTGAACATTGTGACGGTTGCGGTTACGAAACAATAAGGGGGCTAAGGCGTGTATCGATTATCAAAAATGCGTTTTGGTTTCCCAATCGGCCTGTTTCTGATGCTCTTTATAGATGGCAGCATCAGTCAAGTCTTCAGTGCCCATCTGTTTAACACGCCGTCCGTCATGATCAGTCACTTAGTGGTGCTCTGGTTGGTATGTGGCGTGCTATTCGAAGAGAACATGCCGATGCCACTGGTGAAGTGGGCCATAGCGGCGGGGCTCGTCTTTGATCTCTATTACACGGGGATCTTTGGGGTTTATATCTTCGTCTTTCCGCTGGTGGTCTACGTCACCCGAGTAATGGTTAAATACATCAGTCCCAACTTTTTGAGTGGACTGTTAATCTACTTTATTGATATCACCATTGTAGAAGCGCTGAGCTTTGTGGCTAGCCGGGTCGTCCACATGACGGCCATGTCTGGTAGCGCGTTTCTGGTAAATACATTGGCTCCAACCTTGGCTTTGAATCTCGCCATGTTTGTGGTCTTATATTTTCCGATTCGCGGGGTGTATAATTGGTTAAAATAGGTGAAGGGAACGAACGCTATGCAAGCTGCCGTATTACGGGGAACGCAAAACGGCTATGATTTGGTGCTCAAACAATCGGCGAGCATGGACCAAATCCTAGCTGACTTGAGAGCATTATTGGAAAATTTAAATGTAGATCCACAGGCCATGGAGACGGCGAAAGTGTCGCTGGATGTCCTGACCGAGGATCGAATTTTAACGGCCGATGAAAAATCACAGATCGAACAACTGGTAGGCAACTACCCGCGTTTTGAAATCCATAAAATTGCGGCCAACGTCATGACCATTGCGGACGCCATTCAGCTTCGTGAACGCGAGAACGTTCATCTACTGAGTAAGGTCATTCGTAACGGGCAAGACGTGACCATGCAAGGGGATGTCCTATTTTTGGGAACCATTCACGAGGGTGGCAAGCTCTGCACCACCGGGAATATTTTCTCAATGGGCGACGTGAACGGCATCTTGCAGGCGGGGTATCCCGACGATGAATCCAAACTGATTATGGGGAATCTTGCGACCGCGCAACAGGTCAGAATTGCCGAACAGTTTGACATTATCGAATCCGACCAACTGGCCGATTCTAGCCAAACCATTGCTTACGTAAACGACCTCCACGTGTTGTCGTATGGTAAGCGTAGCGCATTAAAGAAGATCAACCCGAAGTTGTATAACCGGATTGGAGGAATTTAGAATGGGAAAAGCAATTGTGATCACCTCTGGTAAAGGTGGTGTGGGTAAGACCACGACCAGTGCCAACATTGGGACGGCGTTAGCCTTGATGGGCAAACGGGTGTGCTTGATGGATTTGGATATTGGACTGCGGAACTTGGACGTTGTTCTGGGATTGGACAACCGAATCATCTACGATATCGTGGACGTGGCGAGCGGCCGGGCAAAGTTGCCCCAGGCACTGGTCAAGGACAAGCGCTTCGATGATAAGCTGTACCTGTTACCCGCAGCACAGAACACGGACAAGACGGCCTTACAACCCGATCAGGTCAAAGCGATCGTGGATGAGTTGAAGCCGGAATACGACTACGTGCTGATTGATTGCCCAGCTGGTATCGAGCAAGGCTTCATGAACGCCGTTGCCGGGGCGGATGCCGCCATTGTGGTGACGACACCAGAAATTTCGGCTGTCCGGGATGCCGATCGGGTCGTTGGCCTGTTGGAACAACACCCCTTGACGGAAGCGCCTCGCCTGCTGATTAACCGGATTCGTCGGAACATGATGCAGGACGGTTCCATGATGGATATCGATGAGATTACCCACCATCTGGGGATTGAACTGTTAGGGATTATCGTTGACGATGATGCCGTCATTTCAACCTCTAATCAAGGGGAACCCATCGTGATGGATGCCGATAATGCGGCTTCTCAAGGCTATCGGAACGTCGCCCGGCGGCTTGAAGGCGAGACGGTGCCACTGATGAAGCTGGAAGATCAAGAGCCAGATGGTTTTTGGCACAAGGTCAGCAGCTGGTTCCATCGCGGCTAGTCTAGTCGTCCTGACCGGTCGCCTTGCCGTTCGCGAAATCTAGGCTGGAACGCTGGGAAAGGCCGGCAGTTTTGCCGACCGATCAAGTGAAATTTCAGAAAAATTTGGCAATAAGCCTTGACGTTTGTGAAAATTAAAAGTAGTATGTTGTCAATGAAACGAAAAACGTCGAACAGAAGAGTAGGTTGTGCAAGTTCCGACAGAAAGCCCGGTTGATGGAAACGGGTGGTCTTGTGCGTCCGAAACACATCTGTGAGTTGGTCGTCTGAATCTAGTAGGATGATCCGGGATAGCCCGTTATAGCTGGAGTTGCTTGCAACTCACCGAGGTTGAGTCAGCGATGGCTTGGCAAACTAGAGGTGGAACCACGATGTGATCGTCCTCTTAGACCCTAACTGGGTCTAAGAGGACGTTTTTATTTTCATGGGGTGCAAGGAACTCCGTAAGTCGGTGTGGCGTGAGCCCATCGAATACATGAGGTGGCACCGCGTGATTACGCCCTCTTGAGAGAAATCTCAGGAGGGCGTTTTTTTAGCTGAAGAAGGAGGAGAATTGTTATGCACTATGTTAGTCAGATTTTACCATCACTGATTTCCGGGACTGGAATGACGTTATCCATATTCTTTTGGACCCTAATCATTTCCGTTCCGCTGGGAATCTTAGTGGGACTGGGCATGATTACCCGATTCAAACCGTTGACCTGGTTGATTAACATCTACGTTTGGTTGATGCGAGGAACCCCACTGCTTTTGCAATTAATTTTCGTTTTTTATGGGTTACCCATCATCGGCATTGTCTTCAACCGGTATGATGCCGCGCTCTTCGCCTTCATCCTGAACTACACGGCGTACTTCGCGGAAATCTTCCGTGGGGGTCTGCAAGCCATTCCCGTGGGCCAATATGAAAGTGCGCGGGTGCTACGGCTGACCAAGTGGCAGACGCTTCGTAAGATTGTGATTCCCCAAGTTGTCAAGATTGTGTTGCCATCCATTGGTAATGAAGTCATCAACTTGGTTAAGGATTCCTCGTTGGTCTACGTCATCGGCTTAGGTGACCTGCTACGGGCAGGGAACGTCGCGATGGCTAGAGACGTGACGTTAGTGCCAATGTTGTTGGTCGGCGTGATTTACTTACTGTTGACGGCCGTTTGCACGTTGGTCCTGAAGCGGTTGGAAAAGCACTACAGTTACTGGCGCTAGAGAAAGGATGGTTGACACATGTTAGAACTTAAAGGAATTACGAAAAAATTTGATGGTAAAACCATCTTGGACGGCGTTAATTTAACGGTTAATGACGGGCAAATCTTAACCATCGTGGGGCCTTCCGGGGCCGGTAAAACTACCTTATTGCGGTGCATCAGTGGCTTGGAAATGGTTGACAGTGGTAAATTCTTGTTGGATGGGCAGGACTTTGACCCCGCCACCAACCGGGATAACGATGCCGTAATCGGCGTTGTCTTCCAAGACTTCCAGTTATTCCCGAACCTCACCGTTTTACAAAATGTGGTGTTGGCGCCGACAATGGTCTTGAAGAAACCGAAGGCGGATGCCGAAAAAGAAGCCCGCACGCTACTCGAACGGTTGAACTTAGGCGGCAAGGCCGACCTGTTCCCTTACGAACTTTCCGGAGGTCAGAAACAACGGGTCGCCATCGTCCGGGCGCTGGCCATGCACCCGAAGTTACTGTGCTACGACGAACCCACTTCGGCCTTGGACCCCGACCTACGTAAAGAAGTGGAAGAGATTATTTTAAAGCTTAAGCGCGAGGGCATGACCCAAATCGTGGTTACCCACGACATGCCATTCGCCGAGTCAATTGCCGATCAGATGTTACGGGTTGAACCAAAAGAGTAGGGAGGCGCCACGTCATGAAATTTAAAAAATTACGATTGGTTGCGCTGGCGCTGCTCGTGGTCGGGTTGACGGTCACCTTGGTTGGCTGTGGCACGAACGTCACGCAACGAGCGAACACGCAGGATACGTGGTCCACAATTCAGCAAAAAAAGAAGGTGGTCGTTGGTCTAGATGATAGCTTCGTCCCCATGGGCTTTCGCGAAAAGAGTGGGAAGCTAGTCGGTTACGACATCGACCTGGCTCGCGCCGTCTTCAAGCAATATGGCATCAAGGTGGACTTTCAGACCATCGACTGGGGGATGAACGTGACGGAGCTTCACAACGGCACGATTGATCTCATCTGGAACGGCTTCTCCATCACGCCACAACGGTCCAAGCAGGTGGCTTTCTCGGATACCTACCTGAATAACGATCAGGTGCTGGTTACCCTGAAGAAGAATCATATTACCTCGTACAAGGATATGACGGGGAAGGTATTGGGGGCCCAGACCGGGTCTTCTGGAGCCAACGATATTGAGACGTATCCTAAGCTACTCAAGGATCGCATCAAGAATCACGAGGCCGTGACCTACGACTCCTTCACCAACGCCTTCATTGACCTGAATGTGGGGCGCATCAAGGGGCTACTGATCGACAGTACCTACGCTAACTACTACATCAAACACCAGACCCACCCCGGAGACTATCGGGTAACGGTTGGCAGCTTCCCCAAGGAAAAATTCGCCGTGGGGATGCGCAAGGGTGATGTGACCATGCGACGAAAGATTAACGCCGGGTTGAAGAAACTCGCCGCCGATGGTCAGTTACAGAAAATTAATGAGAAATGGTTCGGTAGCAACGTGGATACGCCGTTACTGAAGTCAAAATAACTGATGAAGCTCGTGGCTACGGTCGCGAGTTTTTTGGTGCCGTGAATTGCGGTAGCGGTTAATAAGAGACTGGCCGTGGGTTATCTGTGGCAGACCGATTCCAATCGTTCGTTGGCAAAAAAATAGTGGCGACTTGAAAACGTCGATTTGTGGCGGTTCCAAGCGAGGGAAAAGGCCGCTTCTCCGTCCTGCCCGCTGCGATTCAACTCTTCTTTGGTGAATGGCAGGGAGGCCAATTTGCGCAACGCGGTGGTGTCCGTTCCAATCGTTTAATCTTAGAATGCTCGGTTGATCACCCACATTTCTCCGCGGTCGTCGCTTGTATTTAGGGCGCGGTTCCTTTAGAATTAAACACCGATTAGTATTTTGCTAGAGGAGGCAATTGCGCGTGCACTTTCGCATAAAAGACGGGGTAACCTTGGACTTGTTGCCCACAAAACAATTTAAAACCATTGGGATCAAGGTGGATTTCGTGGCGCCACTTCAGGCCACGGCAATCACTGCCCGTGCGCTATTGGCTCAGGTCCTAGAGACCAGTACGGCGGCCTATCCAACGCAGACGGCGCTGGCACGTGAACTCTCACGCCTGTACGGGGCCAGCTTCGGCATTAGCGTCCTGAAGTTGGGTACCAAACACGTGATTCGACTGACGTGCTCGCTCGTGGATGAGCAGTACCTCGACAATTTCGGGGCACAGCAACCCTTGTTTGAGCAAGGGATGGCGTTACTAAAGGAAGTTTTATTTGCGCCCTTATTGCCAAATGGCAATTTCGACCCGGCGACCTTTACCCAACAACGGCAGAACCTGCTGACGGCCATTAAGTCGTTGGACGATGACAAACAATATTTGGCCAACCGGCGGCTCCAGGAGCTACTCTTCACGGGCCAGCCCACGCAGGCGATGAGTGCGTTGGGTGATGTTCACGTCCTCAATGGGTTGTCGGCGACCGATGTTCTGGGAACTTACCATGACATGTTGGCCAATGATGCTGTGCACGTTGCGGTGGTCGGCGATGTGGATGAAGATCGTGCTCAGGCGGCGATGGCCGATTGGCCGTTGGCGGACCGGACGATTACCGACACAACGCCGTATTATCGGTGGCCATTGCGCGATCACGTTCAGGTTGGCGATGACGAAGCACCCGTGGTCCAGGCTAAATTGAATTTGGCCTACCAGTTTCCGATTTACCGCGATGACGATGACTTCATGGCGGCAGTGGTCTTTAACGCGGCCTTTGGCGGCACGCCACTTTCCTTACTGTTCACCAACGTACGGGAAAAGGCCAGTTTGGCTTACTATGCCAGCAGCGGCTACAATCCATTTACCGGGACGTTGAGCGTGCAGACGGGGATTCAAGCGGAGAATCAACAACGCGTCGAGGACATCATTGCCGAACAGTTGGCGGCGGTCCAGCGCGGTGAGTTGTCCGAACAGCTCTTGGCGGAAGTTAAAGCGAGCCTGCTGAATGCCCGTCTGGCAGCCTTGGATAGTCCGCAACGACGGTTGACTGGCTTGTTGAATACACAATTAACGCATTTACACGAGCCCTTGGCGGCTTGGCAAGAAAAGTTAGCGGCAATCACCGTTGCTGACGTCACCCGCGTGGCGCAACGGGTCACGCTACAAGCAACGTATTGTTTACATGGAGGTGTGCAGGGTGCTGAGTAAGAAGAAATACGACCGGTTAGGCGAAACGGTTTACCAGGCCACACTGACCAATGGCCTGAAGGTACTCATGGTGCCCAAGGCCGGTTTTCACAAGACCTTCGCCATCATGACCACCAACTACGGGGCCATGGACAATGAGTTTGTTCCCCGTGGTCAACACACGGCCGTGCGCTTTCCGGATGGAATTGCGCATTTCCTCGAACACAAGCTGTTTGAGAAGAAAGACCACGACGCCTTTGACCTGTTCGGCAAGTATGGCGCGAGTGCGAATGCCTTTACCGGGTTTACGCAGACCAGTTACTTGTTTGCGACGACTAGTCATTTGAAGGAAAACCTGGAGATTCTCTTGGATTTCGTTCAGGACCCATACTTCACGGCGGCGACGGTCAATAAAGAAAAGGGCATCATCGGCCAGGAAATTCAGATGTACGACGATGATCCGGGGTGGCAGAGCTACTTTGGCATGATTGGCCATCTGTATCCTAAGGAACCGCTACACATTGATATTGCCGGGACGGTGGACTCCATCGACCGGATTACGGCGGATGACCTGTACGCGGCATACAACACCTTCTATCATCCCAGCAACATGAACCTCGTGGTGGTGGGGCAGTTGGATCCAGAGGAAACATTACGCTGGATTACGGCCAATCAGGACAGCAAGACATTTGCACCGAATGAACCGATTACCCGGGTGCCGTCCCCGCAGGCCCAACCCGATGATATTGTGGCTGAGACCACACGTCAGCTTACGGTTTCGCGGCCCAAGGTCAGCATTGGCCTACGGGGCTTTGATACGGTCTCAGCTGGTCGGGCTGGCTTGCGGTACAGTGTCGCCGTATCGTTGATGTTTGACCTGTTGTTTAACGACACCAGCGATAACTATCTGCGGTTGTACGATGCTAACGTGATTGACGATAGCTTTGGATATGATTTCCAAGTTCAACGTGGGGCACACTTTGCCCAGTTAGCCGGGGACACCGATCACCCTGAACAATTTGCGCAGGAGCTGTCGGCCATCTTGGCGGATGCGCGGGCCCAACTGGCAGCAGCCAAGCCTCAGTTTGAGCTCGTGAAACGTGAAGCGGTCGGCCGGATTGTGGGCGCCATCAACTCGGTAGAGGGCATCGCCAACCAATATGACGGCCCATTGTTTGATGAGGCGACTATTTTCGATGAATTAACTATTTTGGAGCAATTAAGTTTCGACGAGTTACTGACTGCTGCGCGGGACTTTTTGGCCCAAAGTCGGCAAACGGTCTACACGATTTTGCCCTAAATGGAGATTAAGAAACCGTTAAATCATGAATTCTGGGGCCTGTCGCTGAAAATGACGGGGTGCCTATGCTATACTGCTAGTAGAGAAATTTTGAACAGGTGGAGAATTAAAAATGAGTGAAAACAAAATAACATTGGGGAAAACACTGCGCGATGCCCGGATTGCTAAGGGCTTCACGTTGGACGACCTGCAACAGACGACCAAGATTCAGAAGCGTTACCTCATTGCGATTGAGGATCAAAACTTTGATGAATTGCCGGGCGACTTTTACGTCCGGGCCTTTATTAAGCAGTACGCCGACATGGTTGATCTGGATGGAGCAGAACTGTTAAAACAATTTGACAGCGCCTTGCCAAGCACCCAGACGCAGGAGTACGTGGATAAGGTCAACGAGAACAATCCGGAAACGCGTTCGCAACAGCGGAAGGTCGATGACCGCTACGTTAAGTTGCGGCGGACGATTCCCGTGATTGGTATTGTCATTGTTGTGCTGGCCGTGCTGATCGGTATCTGGGTAGCGGCTTCCCGCAATGGGAGTAACACCAAGCAGGATAACGTGGACAGCAGTTCGGTGAGCGTATCCGGTAGCTCGAACAAGTCGTCTAGCAGTTCATCCAAGTCAAGTAGCACGTCATCGAAGTCTTCTTCCAAGAAGAAGACGGCCAGCTTCAAACAACTGAGCACGACGACTTCTGGTTCAACTTGGGAAATGAAGAATGCGTCGTCTAAGCCAAAGGTTGCCCTGTCTGCGAACAGCAGTGCCTGGGTGGCTGTTACGGTTAACGGTGCGACGAGTTGGCAGGGAACCTTGTCTTCATCCACGTCCCACACGATGACCATTCCAAGTTCGGCAACGAGCGTCACCTTTAAGTTCGGTAATGCACCGGAGACGAAGGTTAAGGTTGACGGCAAGACGTTTGACTTCACTTCTGCGACGGCCACGAGTGCCGCCTCAAGTAGCAGTACCTCTGACACCACGACGACTACGAGTTCAAGCACCACGACAACGAGTCAGGTTCAGACGGTCACGTTGGAATTTAAATAACGTAGAAGCGGGTCGGTCCGTGGCGACCGGCGCGCTTTTTTCGTGAGGTATGTTTTAAGGAGGAAAAGTTCGTGAATGTTCCAAATCGCTTAACCATTGTTCGAATTATCTTGATTCCGATTTTCTTATTACTGCTCGTCGTTCCCTTGAATTGGGGGAACGTGGTGTGGCTAGGAACCACGATTCCCGTCACTCAGGTGATTGGCGCAATCGTCTTCGCGGCGGCGTCGATTACCGACTTCTTGGACGGGCAGATTGCGCGGCGGCAACACCTCGTGACCAACTTCGGTAAATTTGCCGATCCGTTGGCCGATAAGATGATTGTCATGACGGCCTTCATCTTGTTGGTTGACATGGGGGCCGTGCCCGCCTGGGGGGTAGCCATCATCGTTTGCCGGGAGTTGGCTGTGACCGGACTCCGGTTGATTGTCGTTGAGACCGGGGGCCGCGTATTGGCCGCTGCTTGGCCCGGTAAGATTAAAACGACCACGCAAATGGTTGGGATTATTCTCTTACTCTTAAATAACATTGGTTTTGGGACGATTCACGTGCCAATGGCCCTGATCTTCTTCTACATTTGCCTGTTCTTCACGATCTACTCGGGAATCGATTACTTCGTTCAAAATCGGCAAGTCTTTGCGGATTCTTCCGCCGAATAGTGTGATTGATAACCCCCGTTCCTTTGGTGACGGGGGTTATCGTGTCCTCTGTGCGCGAAAACACAATCGAATGGCCAGCGTTGTGAGGCGTTCGGTGGTATGCTGGAGATTGTAACTGACGATTGAACGGTAAACCATGCCGTAATTTTTGAAAAAATAACGATTTTAACAAATAAATCGCGGCTTTTTGCGGAGTTAGTCAAGGAGCCTTCAGGAGGGGTAACATGCAAGCAGAAATTATTGCGGTCGGAACGGAAATCTTGCTGGGACAGGTGGTCGATACGAATTCGGCCTACATTGCCCAGGGGCTCGCGGATGCGGGGATTGAAGTGTACTATCACTCGCTGGTCGGCGATAACGCCGATCGGCTGACAGCGGTGGTGAATCAGGCCCGTTCGCGGAGTGACTTGGTGGTTATCAGCGGGGGCCTCGGACCCACTAAGGACGATCTGACGAAGCAAACGGTCGCACAACTGCTGGGCGTCAAACTGGTTGAGGATCAACCGGCCATGGCAAAGATTCAACAGCACTTTGCGACGACGGGGCAGAAATTAACGCCTAATAACCGATTGCAGGCACTTTACCTCGCTGGCAGTGAACGGCTCCAGAATACAACTGGGATGGCTGTAGGGTCCTTTTATCGCGATCCACATGGGGCAGACTTGATGCTACTGCCCGGGCCACCCAGCGAATTGGAACCCATGTTTGAAAACGAAGCGTTGCCCCGGCTCAAGGCGGCCTACCGGCGACAAGAATTCTTGGTCTCTCGGGTGTTGCGCTTCTTTGGTATCGGGGAAGCGGAGCTGGTGACCCAGTTGGCCGACCTGATTGATCAGCAGACCAATCCGACCATTGCGCCCTATGCCAAGGTTAACGAGGTAACGTTGCGGTTGACGGCGACGGCCCAGTCGACGGCGGCCGGCAACCAGCTACTCGATCAGATGACGGCGACGATTCAAGACCGGGTAGGGGATTACCTTTACGGTTTTGGCGACGACAATAGTTTGGCCCAAGTGGTGGTCAAGACGCTGATTGACCGGCAGTTGACGATTACGGCGGCTGAGAGTCTGACGGCCGGTAAGTTTCAAAGTACGCTGGGAGATGTTCCCGGCGTCTCGGCGGTCTTTCCCGGCGGCTTTGTGACTTATGCTAGCACGGCCAAGCACGACTTGTTGGGGGTCCCCCAGAACGTGATCGCCACGGACGGCGTGGTGAGTGCGGCCACGGCCAAAGAAATGGCGGAGCGGTCGCGACAGAAATTGGCCACGGATTTTGCGGTCAGCTTCACGGGGGTCGCTGGTCCCGATGCGTTGGAGGGTCAACCTGCAGGTACCGTCTGGTTAGGCTTAGCGCAACGTGGTCAGACACCACAAGCCAAGTTGCTTCATCTGACAGGTAACCGGGCCAAGGTTAGAGAACGGGCGGTTATGCAGGCGTTGGACTGGCTCCGGCGTGTGTTAGCGGCACAAAAATAAAAGGGGAACTTTTGTTCTCTTTTTGCTTGCTTTTTGACGAATAAATCGGTATAGTGTTATTTGAAATGTAACGCACCTAAGGAGGATTTGGATGGCTGACGAACGACAAGCGGCGCTAGATAAAGCGCTGAAGAAAATTGAAAAAGACTTTGGTAAGGGTTCCATCATGCGGTTAGGTGACAACACCAATATGCAGGTGGAGACCGTGCCCTCTGGCTCGTTGGCCCTTGATGTGGCTTTAGGGGTCGGTGGCTATCCCCGTGGACGAATCGTCGAAATTTATGGTCCTGAATCTTCAGGGAAGACCACGGTTGCCCTGCACGCGGTGGCTGAAGTCCAGAAGCGTGGCGGTACAGCAGCCTATATTGATGCTGAAAACGCCCTGGACCCCGCCTATGCTACGGCATTAGGGGTCGACATTGACAGCCTGTTACTGTCGCAACCAGATACGGGTGAACAGGGACTGGAAATTGCCGATGCATTGATCTCTAGTGGTGCCGTTGACATTGTGGTCGTCGATTCCGTGGCGGCCTTGGTGCCACGTGCCGAAATCGAAGGCGAAATGGGTGACGCCCACGTGGGGTTACAAGCTCGGATGATGTCACAAGCACTGCGGAAATTGTCTGGGTCGATTAATAAGACCAAGACCATTGCTCTGTTTATTAACCAAATTCGGGAAAAAGTTGGGGTTATGTTTGGGAACCCCGAGACGACGCCTGGTGGTCGGGCCCTGAAGTTCTATGCCACGGTGCGACTAGAAGTTCGCCGGGCAGAACAGATCAAGGACGGTACCGACGTGATTGGGAACCGGACGCGGATCAAAGTCGTGAAGAACAAGGTGGCTTCACCCTTTAAGCGGGCCGAAGTTGACATCATGTACGGTCAAGGAATTTCCCAGACCGGGGAACTCTTGGACATGGCGGTCGAAAAGGATATCGTAGACAAGAGCGGTTCCTGGTACTCTTACGGCGAAGACCGAATTGGTCAAGGTCGCGAGAATGCCAAGCAGTATTTGGCTGATCATCCGGACATGATGGCTGAAGTCAATACTCGCGTGCGGACGGCTTATGGCGTCAACGTGGATGGCGATGATGCCCCGGCACCTAAGAAGGCCGATGCTAAGGATGACACCAAGACCAAAAAAGAGGGCAAGAAGCCCGCAACGCAACAAAGTGAATTAATTCCGAACAAGCCGCAAGGCAAGTAGGAACGAGGCTTGAAGTCGCTGACTTCAAGCCTTTTTCGATTCACCTCAGAGCAGTACGAGTTGAGGAACGGTCGCGAACGACCAGATTACTGACGATCGGTTCCACCTGGGATGAATTTGCCGGCAGTTTCCGTGGAGTTTAGTTGACAGCGTTGATGGCAACCATTAAAATTGAAGTTGCGTCAGTTATCATATCAACATCTTGAAAAGTCTGATTTTAAATTAGTCATTTTTGATGATGCGGAGGTGGAATCATGAGTGTTCCAATTATAATCCTCGCAATCATCGCTATCGTTGTTGGTGTCGTGGGCGGTTATTATTATCGTAAATCGGTCTACGAACGCAAGCTAGATGCTGCCAAGTTCACCGCGCAAGGTGTCTTGGCCGAAGCCAAAAAACAAGCTGAGACTGCTACCAAAGAGGCGCTATTAGAGGCCAAAGAGGACAGCCACAAGTATCGGGCGGAAGTCGAACAAGAGCTGAAAGAACGACGTGCCGAAGTTCAGAAGCAAGAGGACCGCTTGATTCAACGAGAAGAAACGCTTGACCGGAAAGACAATGCTCTGGAAAAACGGGAAAATTCGTTGAATCGCCGAGACAAGAAGCTTAGTGGTGAAGAACAGAATTTAGCCAAAAAGCAACAACAAGCAGACTCACTGATTGAAAAACGGCAGGATGCAGTGGAAGCTGTAGCCGCCTTATCCCAGGACGATGCACGGGACCTGATTATTTCAGAAGCCAAATCGGCTCTAGCAGGTGAACGGGCAAAAATGATCAAGGAAAGCGAAGAGTCAGCGCGCAAGACGGCCGAGGCTAACGCTAAGGACCTGATTGTGTCAGCGATTCAGCGCAGTGCTGCCGACATGGTGACCGAAACCACAATTTCTGTGGTCACGTTGCCGAACGACGACATGAAAGGGCGAATCATCGGTCGTGAAGGCCGGAATATTCGCACGCTGGAAACGTTGACCGGGATTGATTTAATTATCGATGATACCCCGGAAGCTGTCGTTTTGAGTGGCTTCGACCCATTACGGCGAGAAGTGGCTAAGATTGCCTTAGAGAAGTTGATCCAAGACGGCCGAATTCATCCGGCGCGGATCGAGGAAATGGTGGCCAAAGCCAAGAAAGAACTGGACGAACACGTCCGGGAGCTTGGCGAGCAAACGACCTTTGACCTCGGGATTCATTCGATGCATCCCGAATTGGTTAAGCTGGTTGGCCGCTTGAATTTCCGTATTTCTCATGGGCAAAATGCTTTAGCCCACTCAATTGAGGTTGCCAAGATCACTGGGGTCTTAGCCGCTGAACTCGGTGAGGATGTTACGTTAGCAAAACGTGCAGGATTATTACATGATATTGGCCGCGCCGCGGAACATGAGGACGATAGCTCTTACATTACGACTGGGATGGAACTTGCGAAGAAGTATCGTGAGAGTTCAGTCGTTGTTAACGCTATTGCCGCTCAAGCGGATGAAACGGCGCCGCAGTCTGTGATTGCGGAACTGGTCGGGACCGCTGATTTGATTTCAGCCACTCGGCCGGGCGCACGCTCTGATTCTCTTGAAAGTTACATCCACCGCTTAGATAAGTTAGAAACGATTGCCAACGCCTTTGACGGGGTTGACCACAGTTTCGCCATCCAAGCTGGACGTGAAGTGAGAGTCATCGTGCGGCCAGAGAAGATTTCCGATACGGATGCCGTTGTCTTGGCACGAGACATTAAGAAGCAGATTGAGGGCGACTTGGATTATCCAGGTCACGTCAAAGTTTCCGTCATCCGGGAAGTCCGGTCAGTTGAATATGCGAAATAAGTCAGAGAAGCTAGGCCAAGTTGGTCCTAGCTTTTTTACGTCATTTCGGCCTAATCCATGGTAAAATAGACCGTATGTAAATTTAGGACCGATTGTGCTGGAATTGCGCGCAATCAGTAAAAAATAATCGGCAACTGCCGGTCAATGAGGGCCCATGTGGGGTCACAGATAGGGGAACGAAGATGCGTATTCTTTTTGTTGGTGACGTGGTTGGAAATATTGGTGTCGACATGATTCACGAGTATCTACCGCAACTCAAGCGCGACTTGAAACCACAGGTCACCATCGTCAACGGGGAAAATTCGACGCCCGTTGGACGGGGCATTAGCCAAAATATCTACAAACAACTCCTGAAGGATGGCGCGGACGTGGTTACCATGGGAAATCATACCTGGGACAACGCCGAGCTCTATGATTTCATCGGGAGTGCCAACCGCCTCGTCCGTCCGGCCAACTTTCCCGGCGATACACCAGGTCAGGGCTGGACGAAGGTGAAGGTCAACCAGCAGGTCTTGGCCGTGGTCAACTTGCAAGGCCGGGTCTTCATGAATCCAATGGACGATCCCTTTGCGTTGATGCAGGACCTACTGCCGGAACTCGATACTGACTTTGTCTTCGTGGACTTCCACGCCGAGACGACCAGCGAGAAGCGGGCCTTTGCTATGCGTTACGACGGCCAATTATCCGCGGTCGTTGGGACCCACACCCACGTTCAGACCAGCGATGCCCAGGTGCTCAAGCACGGGACGGCCTTTCTGACTGAAGCCGGGATGACCGGGCCCGCCGACAGTGTGTTGGGGATGCAGGCCGATAGTGTGATTGAACGTTTCGAGAATCAACGGCCCACCCGTTATACCGTTCAGGAGAAGGGGGCTGGCTTGCTTTCTGGTTGTGTGATCGACCTCAACGATAAGACCGGGCATGCCTCACGCATTCACCCCATCTTAATCAGCCCGCAACACCCGTATCAAAGTTAATTTTTTTGTGAAGTGAAAGGATGAACCAATTTCCATGACGAAGACGACGCCCATGATGGCCCAATATCAAAAAATTAAAGATCAGTACCCGGATGCCTTCCTGTTCTATCGGCTCGGGGACTTCTATGAAATGTTCAACGAGGACGCCGTCAAGGGTTCCCAGTTGCTGGAACTCACGTTGACCACGCGGAGTCATAGCGCCAAGAATCCTATTCCCATGTGCGGGGTGCCCCACAAGGCGGTCCAAAACTATATCGACATTTTGGTCGATCAGGGCTACAAGGTCGCCATTTGTGAACAGATGGAGGACCCCAAGCTGGCGAAGGGGATGGTCAAGCGCGAAGTCATTCAACTGGTGACGCCCGGGACCCAGACGGATACCGGGGCGGCCGGTGCCAAACGCAACAACTACTTAACGGCACTCACCATGACCGATGCCACCCACTACGGTTTGGCCTACACCGATTTATCCACGGGTGAGTTAAAGGCCGCCGAATTGGCTACGGTGGATACGGTGGTCAATGAACTCATGAGCCTGCAGACCAAAGAAGTCGTGGTGGATGCCACGATTGATGCTGACCTACAGGCCCGGTGTAAGCAGTTGGGCATGCTAATTTCGTCACAGCCAGATATTCAGGCCAGTTCCGAACTGAGTTACGTGGAACAGGACCTGACCAGCGACCTGTTGAAGCAGGCGGTGGGCGTGTTGGTTACCTACGTGACGGTGACCCAGAAGCGCAGTCTGGCCCATTTACAACGCGCCGTGGCTTACCAACCAACGGCCTTCTTGAAGATGGATCACGCGTCCCAGTCGAACTTGGAAATCACGCAAAACTTACGGACTAAGAAAAAATCCGGTACGCTACTCTGGCTATTGGACGAGACCAAGACGGCCATGGGGGGGCGGCTACTGAAGCAGTGGTTGGATCGGCCCCTGATTGACCGGGCGCAGATTGAAGCGCGTCAGGCCAAAGTCGGTGTCTTGCTCGACCATTACTTCGAACGGAGTAACCTGCAGGCCGAACTGGTCAAGGTGTATGACCTGGAGCGGTTGGCCGGTCGCGTGGCGTTCGGTAGCGTCAACGGGCGGGACCTGATTCAGCTACAGACCTCGTTGGAACAGGTGCCCCAGATTGCCCACACGATTGAAGATCTCGGCGAAAAGGTGTTTGACGCCACGCTACGGAACCTCGATCCCGTTGAGGACGTTGCGACGGCCATTCGCGATGCCATCGTCCCCGAACCGCCATTGTCAGTGACGGACGGTGGGGTCATTCGTGATGGCTACAGCGATCAGCTCGATGAATACCGCGATGCCATGCGCAACGGTAAGCAGTGGTTGGCCGAGATGGAGGCCCACGAGCGTGAGGTTACCGGTATCAATAACCTGAAGATTGGCTATAACCACGTCTTTGGCTATTACATTGAGGTAACCAAGGTGAACCTCGACAAGTTGCCGGCCGATCGGTACGAGCGCAAGCAGACGCTGGCCAACGCCGAACGTTTCTCCATGCCGGAACTAAAGGAAAAGGAACGGTTGATTCTGGAGGCGGAGGAGAAGTCCACGGCCCTCGAATACAAGCTGTTCGTGGATCTGCGTGAACAGGTCAAGACGGCCATCACGCGGCTCCAGAAGTTGGCGGCCATCATTGCCAGCTTGGACGTGCTACAGAGCTTTGCCGTGGTCAGTGAGGACTATCATTTCGTCAAGCCCACGTTGATTGCAGGTCACGATTTAGAGATTAAACAGGGCCGCCACCCGGTCGTCGAGAAAGTCTTGGGCCGCCAAACCTACGTGCCCAACGACGTGTCCATGGATGAGCAGACCAACATTCTGCTCATCACTGGGCCCAACATGTCCGGGAAGAGTACCTACATGCGCCAACTGGCCTTGACCGTCATCATGGCGCAGATGGGGTGTTTCGTTCCCGCTGAATCGGCACAGATGCCGGTCTTTGACCAGATCTTTACGCGAATTGGTGCGGCTGATGACCTGATTTCCGGCCAGAGTACGTTCATGGTCGAGATGCAGGAGGCCAACCGGGCATTGAGCCATGCGACGGCCAATAGCCTCATTCTCTTCGATGAGATTGGACGGGGAACGGCCACTTACGATGGGATGGCGTTGGCGCAGGCGATTATCGAATTCGTTCACGATAAGGTTCACGCTAAGACGCTGTTCTCCACCCACTATCACGAGTTGACGGCCCTGGAGAATTCTCTCAAGGCCTTACGCAACGTGCACGTGGGCGCTGTGGAGCAGGATGGCGACCTGGTCTTCTTGCATCAGATGCAACCTGGTCCGGCCGACAAGTCCTACGGGATTCACGTGGCGAAATTAGCCGGGATGCCGACGCCGTTGCTCAAGCGGGCCGAGGTCATCTTGACGGACTTGGAAGACGAGGCGGCGGCCAAACCCGCCGTCGCGGTACCGAGCCAAACCGATGCGACCGCCACGCAACCAGCGGCCGTTACGGAACCTGTTGGTGAACCGGCGCCCGCTGCAGAGGCGGCACCGAAGACGGCGACGCCAACGCCGGAAGAACCTGCTACGGTCGATGAGGTGGCGGATCAACAGCTTTCCCTATTCAGCGATGAACCAGAGTTGAATCCCGCCCAAGCCAAGGTCATTGACCAGCTCAGTCACCTGAATCTCATGGGGATGACGCCCATGGACGTGATGAGCCAGGTCTACAAGTGGCAACAGAAACTGTCGAAATAACCGACAATGATTGTTCGGTTGTGGTGAGTTGTCCGCCTTGCCGCTCGCGGAATCTAGGCTACATGAGAGACAACCACTTAGGATTGCGGCCGTTTCGACGGTATTGTCGTTGAAGGTTTTTTGAAGCGATCGTCGTTGGCAATTCAACTATGTAACCGTTAGTGAAGCAAGATATCAGCTCAGCCGTGGGATTTTCTAAGTGCTCTACTTAGAAAATGGCGACTTGGAAATGCTGGTTTTTGCGGTTCCAAGCGAGTCTCGAGACCGCTTCTTGGCTCGGGGCGTCCTTCCCACCGCGATCCGGCTCATATCTTGCGAACGGCTAGGTGGCCAGCTTGCTACAACGCTGTCAGAAAATCGTTGAGAAAATGAGTCACAAGAAAGGAAGGGCCGTACATGCCTAAAATTCATGAATTGGCGTCGGTGTTGGCCGACCAGATTGCTGCGGGTGAAGTGGTAGAACGGCCCGCATCCGTGGTCAAGGAGCTCGTCGAAAACGCCGTCGATGCTCATAGTAAACAAATTGATATCACCGTCGAAGAGGCTGGCTTGCAACGGATCACTGTGGTTGACGACGGTGATGGCATTGCCGATGAAGATACCGAGATGGCCTTCAAACGACACGCCACCAGTAAAATTACCGATCGTAAGGACCTCTTTCGGATTAAGTCCCTGGGGTTCCGGGGCGAAGCGTTGCCGAGCATTGCGTCCGTCGCGGATGTGACGCTGACCACCTCTACCGGGGGCGTGGGCACCTTGATTCACAACGTTGGCGGCATCATTAAGGAACACACTGCCGCCGCGGCACGCAAGGGGACGACGGTCACGGTCAAGGACTTATTTGGCAATGTCCCGGCCCGATTGAAATACCTGAAGTCGCCAGCAACCGAGCTTGCACGAATCACAGATATCGTGAACCGACTGGCGCTGAGCTATCCCGATGTCGCCTTTTCACTGGTGCACAACGGCCGAGAGCTCACGCGTACGGCCGGTCGGGGCGATCTCCAGCAGGTGATTGCCGGGATCTACGGCGTGCAGAGCGCCCGGAAGATGGTGGCCATCAACGGCGCCAATCCGGACTTCAAGGTGACCGGTTACGTGAGCCTACCGGAACTGACGCGGGCCAGCCGGCAGTATATTTCACTGCTATTAAACGGTCGGTACATCCACAACTTCCAGCTGAGTAAGGCGTTGATCGCCGGCTACGGTTCGAAGCTAATGGTGGGGCGGTATCCGCTGGCCGTCTTGGACATCCACATGGATCCACTTCTGGTCGATGTGAACGTGCACCCCACGAAGCAGGAGGTCCGCATCAGCCAGGAACCCGAGCTGACGCAGCTGATTCAGGAGACGGTCTTTAAACGCCTGTCGACGGAAAATTTGATTCCGGATGTATTCAACGAATTGCCGAAGCAAAAGACGCCGGAACCGGCGACCGATCAGCTGACGATGGCGTTAAACGATGCCTCCACGAAGTATCAAATGTCCACCCCATCGACGCCAACGGCAGCTACTCAACCGGTTGCCGTACCGCAGCCCAAGGCCCCCGTAGCTGGCCCTCAACCGCTACAGACGCCGGAAGAAGTACCGGTGGAACCCGTGGTGGTTCATCAGCGAACGGACTTTAAGTTGCCAGCGGTTCAGGCGTTTGATGCGAAGTACCAAACGGAACAGCCGGCGGCGCCACTCGGTGGGGCCACCGAATCGGCGGCAGATCAGCCAATTCAGGCAGCGACTATGTCGACCACTGCACAACCGCAGGCAACTCAGTTGACCCAAGCCCAGCCGCAACAGCGATTCCCCGAGTTACGGTACCTGGGGCAGGTGCACGGGACTTATCTGTTGGCCGAGGCCGATGATGGCTTGTATTTAATCGACCAACACGCCGCCCAGGAACGGGTCAACTACGAGTTCTACCGCCAGGCCATCGGCGAGGTGAGTGACGACGAGCAGAAGTTGTTGGTGCCAATCGTCCTGGATTACCCGACGACCGACGTCTTGGAACTCAGCAATCACATTGATACGCTGGGAAGCGTCGGCGTTCATCTGGAAACCTTTGGACCGAACAGCTTCATCGTGCACGAACACCCGACGTGGTTCAAGGCCGGTCAGGAGACCGATACCATCAAGGAAATGGTGGATTGGGTCTTAAAGGACGGCAAGATTTCGGTGGCCGCCTTCCGGGAGAAGACCGCCATCATGATGAGTTGTAAACGGGCCATTAAGGCCAACCACCATCTGGACGATCAACAGGCCCGGGCCTTGCTCAAGAAGCTGGCCACGGCGGAGAATCCCTTTAACTGCCCACACGGCCGCCCAGTCTTGGTTCATCTGACGGATCAGGACCTGGAGAAGTTGTTCAAACGCATTCAGGACCCGCATCACAGCGGGGATGATTGGGGCGAATAGTCTAGGACCAATCAGTCACACGATTTCACTGCAGATCCGTGGCGAGTATGGTACAATTTAAAAAGCAAACATACGTTTTCTTAAAGGAGAGTAAACCGGTCATGTATGAATACCTTCATGGCGTCATCGCCGCGGTCTATCCCGACCATGTGGTACTTGACGTCAACGGGGTGGGGTATCTGGTCAACACGGCCAATCCCTACCGTTATCAAGTGGCACCCGATGGACAGGCGGTCACCATCTACGTCTACCAAGCCGTCAGCGACACGGCCCAGACCCTCTATGGGTTTCAGGACTTTGCAGAAAAACAATTATTTTTAAAACTGATTAACGTTAACGGCATTGGGCCGAAGAGTGCGTTGGCTATTTTGGCCAACCCCGACCATCAGGGCCTCATGCAGGCCATTCGTACCAATGACGTCAGCTTCTTGACCAAGTTTCCCGGCGTGGGGAAGAAGACGGCCGGTCAGATTGTCTTGGACCTTCAGGGCAAGCTGGACGACCTCGAACCCGCCGATGATGGCGCCCTCTTTACGCCCGAAGTTGCCACGACAGGCGGCGATAATCCGCAGCTAGACGATGCGATTGCCGCGCTGACGGCCCTGGGTTATCGTGAGACGGCGGTCAAGAAGGTTACGCCAAAGCTCAAGCAATTTGCCGGGGAGTCGACCAACGATTACCTCAGCGAGGGACTGCGGTTATTGACCAAATAGGGCGAACCACACCCTGTGATGACTACGAAAGGAGGCTGAATGATGGCTGAAAACGATCGTCTCGTTTCTCCAGAACCGGAGAATGATAACGAAGATTCCATTGAAAAATCATTACGGCCGCAAACGCTGGCGGAGTACATCGGGCAGGACCCGATTAAACACGAACTCAGCGTCTATATCCAAGCGGCTAAGCAACGCGAAGAATCCTTGGATCACGTGTTGCTCTACGGACCACCGGGTTTGGGGAAGACGACGCTGGCCATGGTGATTGCCAACGAAATGGCCGTCCACATTCGGACCACCAGCGGCCCGGCCATTGAAAAACCGGGCGATCTGGTGGCGTTACTCAACGAGCTACAGCCCGGTGATATCCTATTTATTGATGAAATTCACCGGTTGCCTAAGATTGTGGAGGAAATGCTGTACTCCGCCATGGAAGACTTTTACATCGACATCGTGGTTGGACAAGGGCCCACCGCCCATCCCGTGCATTTCCCATTGCCACCATTCACGCTGATCGGTGCCACCACGCGAGCCGGCTTGTTGTCGGCCCCGTTGCGGGATCGGTTCGGGATCGTCGAGCACATGGCGTATTACCAAACGGCCGATCTGCAAGAGATTGTGGAACGGTCCGCCGATATCTTTAATACCACGATTGCCACGGAGGGCGCCCATGAGGTGGCCTTACGTTCGCGAGGGACGCCGCGGATTGCTAACCGTTTGCTCAAACGAATTCGGGACTTCGCGGAGGTCTCACCAGACCATTCAACCATTGACCGGGCCATCGTGGATCATGCGTTGACGCTGTTACGGGTGGATTCGGCGGGATTAGATCCGACCGATATCAAGTTACTCCGCACCATGATTGACTTTTATGACGGCGGTCCGGTCGGCTTGAACACGCTGGCCGCCAACATCGGTGAGGAGACCGAGACGGTTGCGGCGATGTACGAACCGTATTTGTTACAACGTGGTTATTTGAAACGAACGGCGCGCGGGCGGGTCGTGACCCCCGCGGGATACGCCCACTTGGGCTTGCCACTGCCACATCAGGATAATGCGTAAAGGAGCTGAATCACCATGGGATACACCTTAGATGATTTTGATTACGATTTACCGCACGAACTCATTGCTCAGACGCCGATTAAACAACGAGACACCTCACGTTTGCTGGTCCTGGACCACACGGCGCATACGCTGGAAGACAAGCATTTCTACGATATCGTGGATGAACTTCACGCCGGGGATGCCGTGGTCATGAATGATTCGCGGGTCATGCCGGCGCGGCTCTACGGGATTCGCGAGGAGACTGGTGGCCACGTAGAGGTGTTGTTACTGCACAACGTCGAAGGTGATGTGTGGGAGACGCTGATGAAGCCGGCTAAGCGGCTACACGTCGGCACCGTCGTCAGTTTTGGCGATGGTCAACTTACGGCGACCATCACCGAAGAACGCGATGAAGGCATTCGCTTGATTGAATTTCACTACACGGGCATCTTTATGGAAATTCTGGAGCGGTTGGGTGAGATGCCGCTGCCGCCCTATATCAAGGCGAAACTCGACGACCCCGACCGGTATCAGACGGTCTACGCCAAAGAGAATGGGTCGGCCGCGGCCCCCACGGCGGGGTTGCACTGGACGCAGGCGCTTTTGGATAAGGTCGCCGCGAAGGGGGTCAAGCTGGTGTACGTCACGCTTCACGTGGGGCTGGGAACGTTCCGCCCCGTGGAAGAGGCCAACATCGAAGACCACAAGATGCACAGTGAATTCTACCGGTTGGACGCCGCGGCCGCACAGACCTTAAATGACGTGCGGGCTCACGGTGGCCGAATCATCGCGACCGGAACCACGTCGATTCGGACGCTGGAAACGATCGGCAGTAAATTTCACGGTGAGATCAAGCCCGATTCCGGTTGGACCGACATCTTCATCAAGCCGGGCTACCAGTGGCAAGTGGTCGACGCCTTTATCACCAATTTTCACCTGCCCAAGTCGACGTTGGTCATGTTGGTGGCGGCCTTTACCGGTCGTGACCAGATTCTGAACGCCTATCAGCACGCCATTCAGGAGCGCTACCGCTTCTTTAGCTTTGGCGATGCCATGTTTATCAAGTAAACGGAGGATGATCCATGGAACCCGCGATTAAGTATCGCCTGTTAAAAACTGAAAAACACACGGGGGCCCGTTTGGGGGAATTGATTACACCCCACGGGACCTTCAAGACGCCGATGTTCATGCCGGTGGGCACGCAAGCCACCGTGAAGAACATTAGTCCCGATGAGCTCGATGAGATGGGCTCTCAGGTGATTCTAGCCAACACTTATCATCTGTGGCTACAACCTGGGCCCGACCTGATCGAAGAGGCCGGGGGACTACACAAGTTCATGAACTGGAATAAGGGAATTCTGACCGACTCCGGGGGCTTTCAGGTGTGGTCGTTATCGAAACACCGTAAGCTCACCGAGGAGGGGGTTCATTTTAGAAATGAAGTGAACGGCGATCGCCTATTTCTGTCGCCCGAGAAGGCCATTGGCATCGAAAATAAGTTGGGCCCAGATATCATGATGAGTCTCGACGAATGCCCACCGTTCTTCGAAAGTTACGAATACGTCAAACAATCGGTGGAACGGACCAGTCGTTGGGCGGAACGGGGCTTGAAGGCGCACGCGCACCCCGACTATCAAGGCTTGTTCGGTATTGTCCAAGGGGCCGGTTACGAGGACTTACGGCGGCAATCGGCTAAGGATTTGGTCAGTCTCGACTTTCCAGGGTATTCTATCGGTGGCTTGTCCGTCGGGGAGTCCAAGGAAGAGATGAACCGGGTATTGGCCTTTACCACGCCACTCTTACCGGAGAACAAACCGCGTTATCTGATGGGGGTCGGCACCGCCGATTCGTTGATTGATGGCGTGATTCGCGGCGTGGATATGTTCGACTGTGTTCTGCCGACGCGGATTGGTCGGAAGGGAACGTGCATGACCAGTCGCGGCCGGTTGGTGGTTAAGAATGCCGCGTACGCCCACGACTTTGGTCCGTTGGATCCCGAGTGTGACTGCTACGTTTGCCGGAATTACAGCCGTGCTTATCTGCGCCACCTGTTCAAGGCGGACGAATATTTTGGTCAGCGACTTGCCAGCTACCACAACCTGTACTTCCTACACAATCTGATGAAGCGGGTGCGGCAGGCCATTTGGGATGATAATTTACTGGAATTACGCGAGTCCGTGTTTGAAAAGTACGGTTACAATGCCGAACATCCCAAGAACTTTTAGAAATAATTGGACGGAATCCCTTGGTTCTGGTAGAGTAGTTCAGTAGAGACGATACGAAGGAGTGAACGAACGTGTTTGGAAATTTAGTAATTGCAGCCGGCGGGGCGGGTCAGTACTCGACGATCTTTATCTTAGTGATCTTCTTAGCCCTGATGTACTTCTTGATGTTGCGGCCACAACAAAAGCAACAAAAGAAGCACCGTGATATGATGAGTGAGTTAAAGAAGGGTGACCACGTGGTAACGATTGGTCGCTTACACGGTGTCATTGATGAAATCAATCAAACCGATAAGACGGTCACTTTAGACTGTGACGGGATCTACTTGGTCTTTGATCTGCGGGCGATTTCTTCAGTAACGGCGCAAGCACCAGCTGCTGTCACGGCACCAGCCGCCGCAGCAACGAGTGAAGCCACTAGCGAAGCCCAACCTGCTGAAAGTGCCGCTGATGATTCAGCTGACACGGCCAACAGTGCTGCCGCTGATAGCGATAGCGCTGCTAAGGATGACGCAGCCAAATAAGGATTAACGTGACTCACTGGCAACGGGGTTGTCGGCGAGTTAGAGGACTGACTCACTTGGGGTCGGTCTTTTTTTGTCTCAGGTAGATTTGGTTGAGAACAAACGTCTGTTCGATTATAATTTAAATAGATGGAGACAGAAAGTTTTCGTAAGACAAGATGTGGTTAGACGGGAGGTGGTCCGATGCAACCGGCAGCGAAATTCACACAACGTAAGATTATTCATGTCGATATGGATGCCTTCTATGCGTCCATCGAGGAGCGTGACCATCCGGAATTCAAGGGCCACCCCCTGATCGTGGCACAGGACCCCCGGAAGACGGGCGGTCGGGGTGTCGTGACCACGGCCAACTACATTGCCCGTCAGACCGGTGTGCACTCGGCGATGAATGCTAACGAGGCGCTGAAACTCTGTCCCAACGCGATCTTTAAGACGCCCGACTTTCCCCGTTATCGACAGGTATCCGATCAGATCCACGCGATTTTTCACGAATACACCGACAAGATTGAGACAGTTGCCTTTGATGAAGCCTACCTGGATGTCACGGAGAATAAACATCATCTTCATTCGGCGGTGCAGGTGGCTCACGCCATTCAAGCGGAGATTTTTGACCAGACACATCTGACCTGTTCCACGGGCATTTCCTACAGTAAGTTTCTCGCCAAGGAGGCCTCGGACTTTCGCAAGCCGGTGGGCGTCTGTGTGATTCTTCCGGAGGACGCGCATGACTTTTTGATGGCGTTGCCTATCGAACGGTTCCGTGGGGTGGGTAAGAAGACGGTGCCCAAGATGCACGAACTAGGGATTTTAAACGGTGCCGACCTGTATCAACGGAGCCAGTTAGCCTTGATTCATGACTTTGGAAAGTTCGGCTACGTCCTCTACCAGCGGGTGCGGGGCATCGACGAACGGCCGGTGGAATATCAACGCGAGCGCAAGTCAATTGGTAAGGAGCGCACGTATGGGCCACCGCTGACCACGACCGGTGAGGTGGAGAGTCAACTGCAACGGCTGGCCGAGATGGTCGCCGAAACGGTACGGCGGAAGCAACGTCACGGCAAGACGCTGGTGCTCAAGCTACGGGATAGTCACTTTAACACGATTACCAAACGGGTCACGCAGGCCGACTTCATCGCCAACGACGCCACGACCTACTATGAAATGGCGTTGGATATTTATCACAGTGTGGCCCGCGACGATGAGCAGGTCCGCCTGCTGGGGATTACGCTGACGGGCTTGGCACCGCAAACATTCGAGGAGCTGAAGTTGCCGCTCTTTGATGGCGATCGGCCCCGCTGAAAGACTTCCTTTGAAATTACCCCGTAAAACTTGTATACTGAAACGCGGTATCAACGCAATTGCGCTGGAAAATCGGAAAGAAAATGGGTGAGCACCACGATGATTATCGAAAATGAAATCTTAGCAGAAATTAAAAAATATCAAACAATTATTATTCACCGCCATCAGCGGCCAGATCCCGACTGTATCGGGGCTCAGTTGGCATTACGGGCCATCTTACGGACCAGCTTCCCGGACAAGACCGTTTACGCGGTCGGCAAGCATTACCCGGGTTTTGACTGGATGGGACAAGCCGATCAAGACGTTACCGACGACGCCTACAAGGACGCCTTAGTTATCGTTGTCGATACGGCTAACCAGCCGCGGGTCGATGACGAGCGCTGGACAACGGGGAAGGCCGTCGTCAAGATCGACCACCATCCCAATGAGGATGCCTTTGGTGACCTGCAATGGGTCTTGGATCAGGCGTCCAGTACGTCAGAGATGTTGTACGATTGGTTCGCCGCTAACGAGGCCGAGCTGACCATGCCCGCCGATGCGGCCCGGTTGCTGTATGCTGGGATTGTCGGCGATACAGGCCGATTCATGTACCCGGCGACGTCGGCCAACACCATGGCCGTGGCCGGTAAATTAATGGCCTATGACTTCTCAGCCAGTGCCGTCAATCAGGCCGAGGACGAGGTGTCTCCAGCCGTGGCCAAGTTGTCCGCCTACGTTTACCAGAACTTGGAGATCTTACCGAGTGGGGCGGCCTACCTTAAGTTGAGTGACGAGGTCGTCGAACCCTTTGGCTTAGGTGAAGGGGATTCGACGTCCGCCATTGTTCCACTACCCGGAAAGATTACGTCCGTTGTGGCGTGGGCCATCTTTGTGGAGTCCAAAGACCATACGTACCGCATTCGCTTGCGGTCGAAGGGGCCGTCGATTAACGGTTTAGCCAAGAATCATGGTGGCGGCGGTCACGCCCTTGCCAGTGGCGCCGGGGCTAAGGATCAGGCCGAGATTGATCAAGTCGTCCACGAACTCGATGAGTTGGTGGCGCAATATAAAGGAGAAAATGAATGACCGAAAACTTTAAAGGATTCAACCTACAGCCGTATTTACTGACGGCGTTACAAAAGATTGGGTTCACCAAGCCTACCGCTGTGCAGGCAAAATTAATTCCGACCATTGCGGCCGGTAAGGATGTCGTGGGTCAATCCCAAACGGGGAGTGGTAAGACGCATACCTTTTTACTGCCGATCTTCAATCAGCTGACGTCCGAAAATCAGGTGCAAGCCGTGATTACGACGCCTAGCCGGGAGTTGGCCTACCAGATTCACACGGCCGCTGAACAGCTGGCCGCCGAAGCGCCATTTGAGATTCGGATTGGAAACTACGTCGGCGGGACCGATAAGCAGCGGCAAGTCAACAAGCTACGGCACTACCAGCCACAACTGGTCATTGGGACCCCGGGCCGGGTGCTGGATCTGATTCAGTCGCAGGCCTTAGACGTGCACACCACCCGGCAGTTTGTCGTGGATGAAGCGGATATGACCCTGGACCTAGGCTTCTTGGACCAAGTCGACAAGATTGCCGGTCGGATGCCGAAGAATCTCCAGATGATGGTGTTCTCCGCGACGATTCCACAACGACTCGATCCGTTCTTACGGAAGTACATGAACCACCCCGTCATTGAGGAAATTCCAACGACAACGGTGATCTCGCCAACCATCGATAACTGGTTGATTTCCACCAAGGGGCAGAACCGCAATCAACTGATTTTACAGCTGATTACGATGGGAGAACCTTATCTGGTGCTGATCTTCGCCAACACCAAGACGCGGGTCGAACAGATTAACGACTTCTTAAAGGCCCAAGGGTTAAAGGTCGCCATGATTCACGGGGGTATCAAACCGCGTGAACGGAAGCGGGTCATGCGTGAAGTGAAGAACCTGCAGTATCAATTCGTGGTGGCAACTGATTTGGCCGCCCGGGGAATTGATATCGAAGGGGTTTCCCACGTGATTAACGATGACATTCCAGAAGACCTGGATTTCTTCGTGCACCGGGTTGGCCGGACGGGGCGTCAGGGGATGCCAGGAACGGCGATTACCCTGTACTCACCGGACGAAGAAGCCAAGATTTCCGAGATCGAAGCCATGGGCATCAAGTTCCAGCCTAAGCGCATCAGTAACGGCGAGATTGTTGATTCCTACGATCGGAACCGCCGGACCAAGCGGAATAAGAGTACGGAAAAGCTTGATCCTTCACTGATCGGTTACGTGATGAAGAAGAAAAAGAAGATCAAGCCCGGCTATAAGCACCAAATTAAGCAAGAAATTCACCGGCGTAAGGATCAAGAAAAGCGGGTGGCTGCCCGTCAAAGCGCGCGCAACGAGCGGAAACGGCGGAAACGCGAGTCAGATCGTTACCAATAAACCGCAAGTTCTGGGCGATAGCACAGGGATCTTCAGGGACCGGCTGGCTATTTGTTTAGATTTTCAGTTAATTGGGAACCCTGATTGACAAGGCGGCAGTCGCCACCTATAATTTCTAGTGGACAATTAAATAATCTGTTTGAGGATATACCCTGACTTGGCGATTTTCAGAAACGTTTTGGTTGCTGTGAAAAACGATTCGCCGACTCAGTGGTGCTCCCTCAGTGTCATCGCGACTCAGCGTTATGAGTTTAAGAGGTAAACGATTAAAACATCGTTGCAAGTAAAGTGGTACCGCGCTTCGGCGTCTTTACGGGCAACGGTGTTTTTTATACTTTTTTGGAGGTATTAGAGATGAAAGAGCTAAGTAGTAGTCAGATTCGCCAGATGTATCTGGACTTCTTCAAGTCCAAGGGTCACACCATCGAACCCAGTGCATCACTGGTTCCCAAGGATGACCCATCGTTACTGTGGATCAACTCTGGGGTGGCCACAATGAAGAAATATTTCTCTGGCCAAGTAGTGCCGGAGAATCCCCGGTTGACCAGTTCACAGAAGAGTATTCGGACTAACGATATTGAAAACGTAGGGAAGACGGCCCGGCACCACACGTTATTTGAAATGCTGGGGAACTTCTCCGTGGGCGATTACTTCAAGAAAGAAGCCATCACCTGGGCTTGGGAACTCCTGACGTCACCCGACTGGTTCGGCTGGGATCCCGATAAGCTCTACATGACGGTCTACCCTAAGGATACCGACGCTAAGAAGGACTGGGAAGCCGCTGGTGTCGCCCCCGACCACATTATTGCCGTGGAAGACAACTTCTGGGATATCGGTGAAGGCCCCTCTGGTCCCGACTCCGAAATCTTCTATGACCGGGGCGAATCCTTCAACAACTTAGCGGATGACGATCCCGAAAACTACCCGGGGGGGGAAAACGAACGCTATCTGGAAGTCTGGAACATTGTGTTCTCCCAATTCAACCATGAACCAGATGGCACCTACAAGCCATTACCCCGGAAGAACATTGATACGGGGATGGGTCTGGAACGGGTCGTATCCATCTTCCAAAATGCCAAGACCAACTTTGAAACCGACTTATTCTTACCAATCATCGAAAAGACCGCTGAACTGAGTGACGGCAAGAAGTACGGCGCCAACCACGAAGACGATGTGTCCTTTAAGGTGATTGCCGACCACGCGCGGGCGATTACGTTTGCCATCGGTGACGGCGCTCTGCCTGGTAACGAAGGCCGAGGGTACGTTATCCGGCGGCTCATCCGGCGGGCCATCGTCAACGGCCAGAAGCTGGGCATCAACGGGGCCTTCCTGGACCAATTAGTCCCAGTCGTGGGTAAGATTATGCAATCCTACTACCCAGACGTGCTCAAGCAAAGCGACTACATCGCTAAGGTCGTCCGTTCCGAAGAAGACCGGTTTGGTGAAACGCTGGACGGTGGGTTGAACCTCCTGAACAGCTTGATCGCCGACCTGAAGAAGCAGGGTGGTCGTCAGATTGCCGGGGCCGATGCCTTCAAGCTCTATGATACGTATGGTTTCCCGGTTGAACTGACCGAGGAATACGCTGACGATCAAGGCATTACGGTCGATGAAGAAGGTTTCAAAGCCGAAATGCAGAAACAAAAGGATCGCGCCCGCAATGCCCGGGGCAAGCAAAAAGCCATGGGCTTACAACATGATCTGTTGATTAACGTGAAGACGCCGAGCCAATACGTGGGTTACACGCAGCTCGAGACGCAGAGTAAGCTGACCGAATTGGTCGTCGATGACCAATTAGCCGATGAAGCTGTGGATGGAACGGTCGAGGCCATGTTTGACACCACGCCATTCTACGCTGAGATGGGGGGCCAAGTCGCCGATAAGGGTGATATCTACGACCTCGACGGCAATGTAGTGGCGCACGTGGCCGATGTGCAACACGCGCCAAACGGGCAGAACCTACACACATTGACGGTGGTTGCGCCATTGAAGAAGGGCACGACCTACAGTTTAAAGGTTGACCGGAAGTTCCACAGCAAGGTGGAGAAAAACCATACCGCTACCCACTTGTTGGATAAGGCGTTACGTGAAGTCTTTGGCGAACACACCCAACAGGCCGGTTCACTGGTTGAGGGTGACTACCTGCGCTTTGACTTTACCCACTTTGGGCAAGTCGATCCCGCTGATTTAGCCAAGGCCGAAGCCATCGTTAACGAGAAGATCTTCGCTGAACTCCCCGTCACGACGGTGGAAACGGATATCGAATCCGCCAAGAAGATGGGCGCCATTGCGTTATTCAGTGAGAAGTACGGCAAGGTCGTCCGCGTCGTCAGTGCCGGTGATTTCGTCACGGAATTCTGTGGCGGAAATCACGTCAAGAACACCAATGAAATTGGGTTGTTCAAGATTACCTCGGAATCCGGGGTTGGCGCCGGGGTTCGGCGGATTGAAGCCGTAACGTCCGCAGCCGCTTACCGGTACCTGCAAGGCCGCAGTGAAATCTTGGACGCCGTAGCTGGCGATTTAAAGGTCACTCAGGACGCCGAAGTTGAACAAAAGGTGACGAGCCTGCAAGCTCAGGTTAAGAGCTTAGAACAGAAACAAGCAGCCTTAGAAGGCAAACTTGCCAGCCAGGAAGCCAGTGCGGTCTTTGACCAGGTCACTGAAGCCGGCAATTACAAGCTGATCAGCGGGACGGTTCAAGTCTCCAAGATGGATCAACTGCGGGCTCTAGCTGATACTTGGCGGGACCAAGCGCTTTCCGATGTGCTGGTCTTGGGTGCCGAGGTGAACGGTAAGGCCAACCTGATTGTGGCGGTCAGCGCTGACAAGCAGAAGCAAGTCAAGGCTGGTGACCTCATCAAGGCCATCGCGCCAAAGATTAACGGTGGCGGCGGCGGCCGGCCAAACTTGGCCCAAGCCGGTGGGAAGAACCCAGCGGCATTGCCTGACGCTATGACCGCAGCCGTGGATTGGTTGAAGGCCCAAGACTAGTCTGTCGAGCAGCCAGGCAAATTAGCTTATGTCAATAATTAAACGTGTATAATAAAGAGGGAGCAGTCCGGTAGGGGCGGCTCCCTTGGTCATGCCAGTATTACGAATAGATTACATTAGGTATCGGTCGTTGTAGTTTGGCAAATTATCGAGTAAAATTGAGGCTAAGTGAGGAAGCGCGGGGGTGTTTTATAGTGAGTTCATTAGACAAAACGATGTATTTCGACTTTGACGCTAACCAGCCAAAGGACGTCCATGATACACTGGTAACGGTTTATCAAGCACTAGAAGAAAAGGGTTATAACCCAATTAATCAGATTGTCGGCTACCTACTATCAGGCGATCCTGCCTACATTCCGCGAATCAATGATGCGCGGAATCTGATTCGCAAGCATGAGCGCGACGAGATCATTGAAGAATTGGTACGCGTTTACTTGAACCAGAATGGACCGGTGAAGCCTTCATGAAATTAATGGGGTTAGATGTTGGTTCACGTACGGTAGGGATTGCCATTAGCGATGCGCTGGGCTGGACGGCTCAGGGGGTCGAAATCATTCCTATTGACGAGGAGTCCGAGGTTTTTGGGTTGGATCGTGTGGCCGAACTGGTCAGTGAACACGAGGTCGGCGGCTTTGTGGTCGGCTTACCTAAGAATATGAACAATTCGTTAGGCCCACGGGCCGCGGCTTCTAAACGGTACGGCGAGATGTTGACGGAACGGTTCCATTTACCCGTTGACTTCGAAGACGAGCGGTTGACAACCGTAGAGGCAGAGCGTATGTTAGTGGAACAGGCTGATACGTCACGCCGCAAACGGAAAAAAGTAATTGATAAATTAGCAGCCGGGTTAATTCTGCAGAACTATTTAGATCGGCAGGGTAAATTAACCCGAGAAAAGTGAGGTTTCCCATGAACGACGACCAAGAACAAATCACATTAGTTGATGAAAATGGCAACGAAGAGTTATACGATGTCTTATTTACCTTTGAATCTGACGATTTTGGTAAGTCATACATTTTGATTTACCCAGCCGGCAAGAGCGAGGACGAAGAAGTTGATATCCAAGCCTACGCTTTACCAGCTGACGATGATCCAGCTAACCCATCTGGTGGCGATTTACAATTGATCGAATCCGATGAAGAATGGGATATGGTTGAATCCGTATTAAACACCTTCTTAGCAGATGGGACGATCGATCCTAACGCTGGTAAGCAAGGTTAGTCATTGAGAAGATGAAAGGGCGGAGGACTTCCGCTCTTTTTTGTTTACAGCAGAATTGCCCCACTGTGGGACGTAAAAGGTGCAACGTGATGGGAAAGCATGGTAAAATAAAGTATTGTGCATTGTGGCCATTTTAATGAATGCGCTTGGCGTGGGTAGCCCGCCATGCGCGACCGCAATGCAAGAGCAGGGGGAATGAGAAATGACGGAACAGACACATCGCTTCAAGGCCGTTATCGCTGGCAAAACCTATACGATCGTAGGCCAGACCTCCGATGAACACATGCGTGCGGTCACGGAAGTGCTCAATCAACAATTTACGCAGTTAAAGCAATTGTCACCCGACTTATCGAAGGAAGATGCCGCCATTCTGATGGCCTTTAACGCGATCTCCGATCAGTTGAAACTGGCCGCGGCTAACGATGCCGTACAGTCCACGACGACAGACACGCCGGAAACGGGGGAATAGTTTGCTGTTAAGTTTAATTATTCTGATTATCCTGATCTTTGGGTTTCGGCGGGGCTATCGCCGGGGACTAGTGCTCCAGGTGCTCAACACGATTGGTTATATTGTGGTGTGGGTCGCGGCGCGTTTTCTGGCCAAGCCGTTGGCGACCGGAATTGGTCAGTTCATCGGCAATTTGTCGCTGAACAGCTCGGCCAGTGCGGTGACGGCCGCCCAGAGTAGCAGTTTTTTTCTCAATGGACTGGCATTCTCGGCCATCTTAACAGTGGGCTTCTTCATCGTTCACCGAATCGCATACGGCGTGAACAAAGTGACCTGGTTACCCGTGATTCACCAGGTCAACTCGCTGGCCGGGGGGCTGATCAACCTGGTCATTCGTTACGTCGTGATTTTTTTAATCTTAAATTTAATGATCCTGTTGCCCGTCAAAGGCTTTCAGGACAGCTATCAAGCATCACCAGTGGCCCAGTGGATCGTGAAGCAAACGCCGGTCCTATCGAAACAGGTCTATCACTGGTGGCTAACCGAACATTAATTCTGACGACTCGTTAGAGAGGAGCGTCCTATGAATCAGAAAACTTTAAAAATTATGGAATATGACCGCATTAAGCAAGCCTTACGCGGTTATTTAGTCTCGGCGGCGGGACAGCACGAACTGAATCAGCTGCAGCCGACTGCCGACGTCAAGCAACTCCAGATTTGGCTCGATGAAACCAAGGATGGCGCGGATATTTACCGCTTAGAAAATGGAATTCCGTTGCCTAAATTGGACGATATCCGGCCGCATTTACACCGGCTCGCCATGGAGGCGGCGCTGAACGGGCTAGAATTGGCCCAAATTAGTCGGGTCTTATGGACGACTGGCTCCGTGGTCAAGTTCTTCCGCGACCTGGCAGATAAGGAAATTGACTTGCGTCGGTTGGATCGGGTGGTCAAGGAACTGGTGACCTTGCCCGACGTGACGCGGCGGCTACGGACCTCGCTGGAGGGCGACGGCCACATTACTGATGAGGCTTCACCAGCCTTGCGGCAGATTCGCCAACACATCACCCAGACTGAGGCAGCCATTCGTAGTGCTATGGACCAGTACACGCGGGGGAAAGACGCCAAATACCTTAGCGAAACGATCGTGACGATTCGAGACGACCGCTACGTGATCCCGGTACGGGCCGAGTACAAGCAACGCTTCGGCGGTATTGTCCATGACCAGAGTGCCAGTGGGCAGACGCTGTTCATCGAACCACAGGCCGTGGTGGGCTTAAACAACCGTTTACGGCAAAATCAGATTGACGAGCGTCACGAGGAACAGCGTATCTTGGCCGAACTGACGGTGTTACTGGAACCCTATCAGGATGAAATCTTGCGTAACGCCGAACTCTTGGGCCACTTTGACTTCGTGAATGCCAAGGCACGCTACGCGCATCAGATTAAGGCCAGCGAACCGAAGCTGTCGCTGGACAATCAGGTAAACCTGCGGCAAGCACGGCACCCGTTGATTGACCAGCAGAAGGTGGTCGCTAACGACATCACCATTGGTCGCGATTACAAGGCCATCATCGTCACCGGGCCGAACACCGGTGGGAAGACGATTACCCTAAAGACGTTGGCTCTGGTCCAACTCATGGGGCAATCTGGACTATTTATTCCCGCCAACGAGAACAGCGTGATTGGCGTCTTTGATGATATTTTTGCCGACATCGGTGATGAACAGTCCATCGAGCAGAGTCTGAGTACCTTCTCGGGGCACATGGAAAATATCGTGGCGATTCTGAAACAGGCCGACGATCGCAGCTTGATCGTGGTCGATGAACTGGGCGCTGGGACCGACCCGCAAGAAGGGGCCGCCCTGGCGATCGCCATTCTGGATGAGATTGGGACGCTGGGCAGCTACGTCATGGCGTCCACCCACTATCCGGAACTGAAGGCGTACGGCTACAACCGGCCGGACACCATCAATGCCAGCATGGAATTTAACGGCGAGACCCTACAGCCGACGTATCACCTGTTGATTGGGATTCCGGGACGGAGTAACGCCTTGGACATTGCCTCACGGTTGGGGATGCCCTCGCAGGTGATCGATGCCGCCCGGGGTCTGACCGATCAGGATAGCCAGGACTTAAATGCCATGATTAGTGACCTGACGGAGCAGAAGCGCCATGCCGATCGCGACGCTGCGGAATTGCAGACGCAGTTGAAGGATGCCAATGAGCTGCACGATCAGTTACAGAAGCAATTTGAACAGTACCAGAAACAAAAGGATCAGCTGATGGCCGATGCCAAGCGTGACGCCAATCGTCTGGTCGATGAGTCGCGTAAACGGGCCAACCAGATCATTTCAGATCTGCGTAAGAAGCAGCTGGCGGCCGGGCACAGCGTGGTCAAGGAAGACGAGCTGATCGCCGCGCAGGGGGCCTTAAACGCCCTGCAACAGGACAATAAGCTGAAGAAGAACCGGGTGCTACGACGTGAGAAGACCAAGCACGACTTCCATAAGGGAGATAGTGTGCTGGTCAAGTCTTACGGTCAGACCGGGGTCTTGATGCAGCAGTTGGATGATGCCCACTGGGAAGTGCAGTTGGGAATCTTGAAGATGAAGATTGCCAATAACGACTTGGAAAAGGCCAAGGATCCGGCGAAGAGCAAGAAGCAGCCACGGGCATCGATTCGGCGGTCCGGGTCGAGCGGCATGTCGCCAACCTTGGATCTGCGGGGACACCGCTACGAAGAGGCCATGGCCGAAGTGGATCGCTACATCGATTCCGCGCTGTTGGCCGGCTACCCGTCTGTGACGATTATTCACGGAAAGGGAACCGGGGCGCTGCGTAAAGGAGTCACCAACTACCTGAAACGGAACAATCGGATCAAGAGTTTTGGTTTCTCACCCGCCAATGCCGGGGGCGATGGGTCGACGGTTGTCCGGTTTAAGTAAACCGGTAATTAGATTGTAAGCAATTTAGTTGTGATTTCAAAAAAGTCTGGTAGACTAAATAGTGAAGCAACAAGCATGCTGCTGGTAGTTAAATTACGACTTTGATAGGGAGGCAATACAATGGTTACGGAAACAACGGACAAAACCTTTGAACAAGATACTGCTAAGGGCGTTACCCTGACTGACTTTTGGGCAACGTGGTGTGGGCCTTGTCGGATGCAATCACCAGTGGTTGAACAATTGGCTGAGGAAATGGACAGCGTTACCTTTAACAAGATGGACGTTGACGCCAATCCCAACACGCCCCAATCCTTCGGCATCATGAGCATTCCTACCTTGCTGGTTAAGAAGGACGGCCAAGTGGTCGACTCCATCGTGGGTTACCACTCCAAGGATCAATTGAAGAAGATTTTAGACCAATACGTTGAGGCTTAACTCGAATTTAAATCATTTCGGGTTGGTTTGGTGGACGACTAGTGTTCACTAATCCTAAGTTAATTGGTTTTGTATTGGCAAGATATCACGAGAGACACGTTGCAAAGTTGTAACGTGTTTTTTGTTTACGATGAATATGTAATACGGCATAAAATTCTTGACGCTAGTACTTAGATTTATCGCCACGACCACGACCATTTGAAAAATAAATTTATGAATGCAGTTACTGTAAGCGCTGTGATATAGGCATATTTATAAATACGTAAAGGTTGTGTAGACATCGTGTACAGGGTTGGTGTAGTTGCCCAAATCGAATGAAAGTTCAGGTAAACTTTGCAATGTGCTATTTTACTTTTCTGAAAACAGATCGTCAAAATGGCTAATGATTAATTGCAAAGAATCTGGAAAGGAATTTGAGATTGATGACTACCCGAAGAAGACAATTACGAGCGACACTCGCAACGGCGCTGGTACTGATGCCATTATTAACGCCTGTGGCGCATGCGCAAACTAGTATGACCCATCAGGTTCTAGCCAGCCAATTAGCCGCGAAAGCTAAGACGGGGGCTAAAGAAACTAAAGCTGTGAATGTGGCCCAGAGTACCATTGAGCATACTGAAAATCAGCTGGCTTCAGGAATCGATGAAAAGAAAGTGACTTACAAAAATACCATTGGCGATCGAACGGTGATGAACACCGTTTCGGTTGACTTGAAGAATAAGACAACGGGATTGTATGCTGGAACACTGGACGATGAGAAAGGCTTTGGCCTGCAAACGGTTCGCGATGAAGCAAATGCTGCGATTAAGCATGGCCATCAAGTTGTTGCCGGACTCAATGCGGATTTCTTTAACATGGGAAGTGGCGAGCCATCTGGAAATGTGGTGAAAGATGGTGTCGAAATTCATGCAGCAAAGGCCGATAGTGGTGAAGCCTTCTTTGGAGTTAAGAAGAATGGCGACCCAATAATTGGTGATCAGGGGCAGTATGATGCAGTGAAGGGCGATTTGAGCCAAGCACTAGGTGGTTTAGGTATCCTCGTGAAGCAAGGTGTTGTTCAAACGGATATTCATCAATATGGTGATGATTTTGCTGCGCGTAGTGCTGTGGGAATCCGTAAAGATGGCACAGTTTTCTTTGTCACCGTTGATGGCAAACAGTCACCTTACTCGAATGGGATGACCACGGCAGAACTAGCAGAAACGATGAAAGATCAGGGAGCCGTTGATGCACTGAATCTTGATGGTGGTGGTTCAACAACCTATCTCTCGCGAACGCCCGGTGATGAGGGACTGAGCTTAAAAAATAAGCCCTCTGATGGTAAGGAACGTAAGGTGTCTAATAGTTGGTTAATTACAACGACTGAGAAATCTGACCATAGCTTTGATCGGGCACAAGTATCGCCTAAGGATAGTGTGTATACACCAAAATCAACGATCAATTTTAGTGCTAAAGGTGTCGATAAAGCTGGCTACAACGCAGAATTGCCCGCTAATGTCAGTTGGTCGTTAGAAGATAATCAACTGGGTGAGATTGATGCTAAGACTGGAACCTTTAAGTCGAACGGTAAGAGCGGCGATGTGACGGCTAAGCTGATCCACGAGGGTAAAGTGGTGGGGAAGGCAATGGTGACGATTGCAATGCCAGATTCGCTTACCTTTTTAAATAAAAAGATAAGTTTAAAGACGAGCTCGGTTTCCTCGTTAGGAATGACGGCCCGGTATAAGGGTCGCGATGTTACACTGAAAGAACACGATATTGAGTGGAAAGTACCTGCAGAATTGGGGACGGTTGATGCTCAAGGGCAGCTACATACAGCTAGCAAGCATGCCAAGGGGACGATTACAGCAACCATTGCCGGTACGAATACTTCGGAATCCATAGATGTTGAAATTGGCCAGTTACCGGTTGTACTGTATGATTTTGAAAAAGGATTGGATGATTGGAAAGTTAGTGATTCTGGTCGGGGAGAGCAAAATAGCCTAGGCCTCGCAAGTCCAGAGAATGGCCAAGTTCGTTTTGGGGACCATGCCATGGAAGTTAAATTTGATTTTACAACTGGTCAAAAGGGAACAACTCTAGGTGCTTATGCAGGGCCAGAGACTAAAAAGGAAATTCCGGGGGCTCCAACTGCTATTGGAATGTGGGTCTATGCAACGCCAGAGTCTCAAGGTTATTGGTTGAGAAGCCAGATTTATGATGGCAAAGGGACGCCTAAACCGCTTAATTTTACAGATCAAAAGACGGGAATTGACTGGACCGGTTGGAAGTATGTGGAGGCACAAATTCCGAAAGATTATCAAGGACCATATGCAACTTTTCCTAAACAGGTTGTTCGAGTGATGGCATTGAAATCGGGACAAGAAGGTGGTTCGCCACAAACTAAAGGAAGTATTTTTGTCGATAATATTCGCGCAGTTTATGGGGCCAACGTCGATGACCTGAAGAGTCCTATTGTTGATAGCATTTCTGTTGATGGGAAAACACTCACGAATAATGCACCGACAATTACCACCAAAGTTCACGACGATCAAAGTGATCCAAACATGTCTGGTATTGATTGGGAAAGAAACAAGATTTATGTTGATGGTCAGGATCTGACGAATGACAGTAGCAAGTATACCTTCGATCCGGATGGTACCTTTACGTTAAAGGGTTATCAATACGCTAACGGAACTCATCATGTGAAGGTGGTCGTTTATGATAAGTTCGGCAATCGAACGGATAAGGAGGCCTACTTTGATATTCAGGCAAATAACCAGACGGGAATTCGTTTGGAGCTTCAAAATAAGTCAGTAAAGCTGGGAAGTACGGCCGAATTTAATTTGGTCGCTGAGAAATTAACTAATATCAAATCGGGTGAGTTCACGATTAATATTGGTAAAGGCTTCCCAGTTAAGAAGGTTGATTTTGCCAAGGATTCTAAGGACAATACCTATGATTATGATAAAAACACTGGCATCTTAAAGCTACACATTAAGGACAATGGTGGAGTAAGTACGAAGGCCGCGGCAAACGTGCTGGCCCATGTTGTCGTGGATGTTCCCAATGGAACTGAAGCGGACGCCAAACTTAATTTGCAATTAACCCGAGGGACGGCTGAATTTGCGAATGTCGAGAACGCTGATATGCTCAGTTCATTTGCGTCTAAGCCTATGAACATCAAGGTTGAAGCCGATTATCGAGTGAAGTTGGGGCAGATGATCGTTACGAAGCCGGGTGAGTTAACGGTGACGGATGATCAGAATAAGCCAGTCAGTGACGCGGTCATTACGATGAAAAGGGGGACCAGTGAGACAGTTGAAGTGGGTAAGACTGATTCCCAAGGACATCTTCAGAGTGACAAATTAACGGCCGCTTCCGGGAAATTTATACTGTTTGTCAAGAAAGGGACTAGCAGTAACTTCCCGACGCATGCACAGGCCTTTGATGCCGCCAAATCTGATACACCATCAAACTTGTTAGCGGGATCAACGCAAGACCCGATGACGCAAAAGACGATTACTTGGTTTACAAATCCAATTGCGGGTAAACAAGCAGCGATTATGCAGGTGGCACCGACTAAAGACTACAAGGATAAGAAAGATGCGGCTTTCACGGATTATAAGGGTGAACAGAAAACTTTCACCTATGTTAGTGATAGCAAGGCCATTCGTGTTAATAGTGTGACGGCCAAGGGCTTGAAGCCGGGCACTGAATATACTTATCGTGTTGGAAACGGCGAGAAGTGGTCAGAAACCCGACAATTCAAGACGTTGACGGATAGTAAAAATCTGACGTTTAATATCTTTGGCGATACGCAAGTCGGTAAAACGTCAGAGCTAGATGACTTTAACAAGATTATTGAGCGGTTGGAAACACAGGAGCATCGGCCTGACTTTGCTCTACATGTTGGTGATTTCAATGACGATCAAGCTGTCTTTAACGAAGCCGATATCACCTCACAGATGTTTGATAATCATCCAATTTACGACTCTTTAGATATGATTCACGTTCTAGGAAATCATGAATACATGGGGGATGATGGTAGCAAGGCAACGGCAATGTTAGGAACACCCAGCCATAATGGCGCACCGGTTAACCGGAAGGGAACTTTCTCGGTGGACTATGGTAATATGCACATTGCTTCGCTGGGATGGACTAACAATGCTGATGAAATGAAGCAGGAATTGGATTGGTTACGTAAGGATATGCGCTCTTCTAATAAGACTTGGAAGATTGTTGCAACTCATCAACCGCCTTATAACAAAAACCCTGCCGATTCAGAGTCAACGATGTTCCACAAGATGTTGCCACCAGTTTGTGATGAGTTAGGTATCGATGTCGTCTTCAGTGGACATGATCACTCTTATGGTCGAACACGTAAACTCTTTAATTACAAGGAGAGCCAAACTAAGGGAACAACCTACTTGGCTGCAGGACACACGGGTGATAAGACCTATGATATTTTGCCTAATGAACCCGATGCTTGGAAGTACCTACAAAAGGATAAGCATCAAAAGGTTTACTTGACGGCAGAAGTTCACGATAAGCAGATGAAGATTATTACGCGAGATCCAGACGGTAAAGAGATTGACTCCGTTGAATTAACCGCGAATAAGTATGATCAAGCTGGGCCTAGTGGAAATTACGGTCAAGGTGGAAGCACTGGAGTCACTCAGCCTGATGCTAACACTGGAAGTCAAACTGAAGACAACCATTCAACCAGCTCAAGTGAGAACAAACCAACGACACCAGCAAAGCCGCATAAGCAATCACTTCCGGCGATGGTTACTGCTGTGAAAGGAATGGTTCTCTACCGTAAGCCAGATTTCTCCAAGTCTAACCAGATTCTGGGTTATCGTCATCAACCACAGATGCACCAGCCACAGTTCAAAGTTTTAGGAACGGCTAAGTCTAAGGCGGGTCGTCTGCGTTATCATGTTCGAGATGTGAATAAGAAGTCTAAGAGTTATGGTAAAACTGGTTATATCACAGCTAATGCTAAGTATGTTCAACCAGCCGAATACAGTAAGGCTGCTAAGACGATTACTGTAATCAATACGCACGGGTTGAGTGCTTACGGCAATGGTAAGCTAACCGGTAAGGCCAAGCACCATTATCGTCAAGGGCAGGTTCTCAAGGTGAAACGAATCGTTCACCAAAATGGTCATTACAGCTTCCAGCTGACTAATAAGCAGTATGTGTCAGCCAATAAGCAAAGTGTTCAAACAGGGAAACACATGGTTCCTAAGCGGGTTACGGTAAAGCATGGTATCAACCTTTATCGTGACGTTAACTTCAAACATAAACGTCACCATATCGCCGCGAAAACTGTGCTTAAAATTGAGGGTTGGGATTATTCAAATAATGGTATTCGCCACTATAAGGTTTCCGGAGGATACATTACGGCCAGCCGCACGTTTGTGAAGTAGATCAGTTAGAATAGATTGCTGAAGAGTCATTACATTAGTAGTGACTCTTTTGGCATTGCTGGGTAGTGGGTCCTCAATTCTACCTAAAAACGACTGCTACGGAAAATCCGCGGCAGTCGTTTTGTCTAACTGAGTTATTAAATTAAGCTGTCATACGTCGGCCAACCACGCCTAGTTCGCGGTCGAGACCTATTTGGCAGAATCAGTGGGCGTTTCAGCTGGCTTGACCAGGTCAAGGGGCTGAGGAGCATCGTATTCGGGGATGATGTCGTCGGGGTCCGTATAGACAGCAAAGGTAACGGCACGATCCTTGAGCTTCCGGCTGGTATCCACCAACTCCGCTTCGGTAACGACACCGAGTTGCTGGGCCATCATTTCGGCGAGAAAGCCGGCTTCCAAGGTGAAATCGGTTGGGCCTTCGACCTTGAGCCGCAGACGCACGGGATCACCGCTAAGCTGCCACTGAGTCATCTGGGCCGTCTGCTTCTCCAGTGTCAGCGTCCCAAAGCCAACCTGGTTGAAGAAGATCGCGGCATCGGTGGGGTTACCAATGGGGAAGCGCCGGGCGAGCGACTTGCCGGCCCAATAGCCAATGTCTCCCTTGTCCTCACCGAGTAATTCTGGAATGAGGGCGTCACGAAGGATCATTTGGGGCAGATACGGGGCCCCCGCAGCATCGTTCATGACGGTCTGGTATAAGTTTTTCAAAATAGTTGGCTCCTTTATCCGAATTATAGTCTCTTTTTATTATACGACGAATTGTCAAGTCAAGCGCAACTTTATTCCAAAGAAAATTTCTGATGGACTCTTCCAGCCTAAGACCTTACGTGGTCGGTTATTTAATGTTTCAATGAACTGACAGATATCTTGGTCAGTGAGTTGATCTAAAGCAGTTCCTTTTGGGAAATACTCACGAATAAGACCATTTGTATTCTCGTTAGTTCCCCGTTGCTGTGGTGCGTGTGGATCTGGAAAATAGACCGGAATACCTAGCTCTTGACTAATTTCACGATATCTTGCGAATTCAGTCCCACGATCCGGCGTAAGCGTACGAACTCGTTTGGGCGTCACAGTATGCAATAAGTCAATCATAGCTTGTGTAACGTTCTTGGCGTTTACTTTGGAAACTCGTTGAGATAGTAAGTAACGTGATTTACGGTCCACCAACGTAACTAAAGCTGAACGTCCAGTCTTACCTCGAACGGTGTCACCTTCCCAATGGCCAAACCAGCTCCGGTTATCACACGACACTGGCCGCTCATGGACTGAAGGAACATCATTAAACCGCCCCCGTCGTTCATTGATTGTTCCTTTGACCTTGCGAGTTTTGCCACGATGGCGGAGTTTACGGGCAAAACCACGAGCGCCACGACTCTTACGTTTAATTCCCAAATTATCACGTTCAATTCCGCGATAAATGGTGTTGTAACTAATTCGCCATCCACTATTTTCGTGAAGTAAACGCCCTGAGATTTGTTCGGGAGACCATTGGTATTGAACGATGCAGCGAAGGACAAAATCTCGTAATTTCAGGTCAGTTAGGAGTCTAGGACGGCGGCTCTTCAGTCGGCGCCTTTGGTAGCTCTCTTGTGCTTTGACAGCTGAGTATGCATCACGACCGCCATTGCGTGTAACTTCACGTGATACAGTGGCTTTAGAACAGCCAATTTTCTCCGCAATAACTTGATAGCTATCGTTTAAAGTGACGCCTAACAGTATGCATTCTCGGTCTTTTAAGGTAAGATGTTTGTACGAACTCATAGCCTAAAATCTCCTTTAAATGATTGTTGTGGTGACTTCATTTTACAGGACTCAGGCTATGAGTTCCTTTTTTATCTTCTTACTTGTTGCACTTCAATTGTAAATTCGTCACCCTAAAAAATTGACGACATTGGATTCACCGGAAATTTAAGGCTTTTTTTATCAGCGGTCGGGATTTTCTGGCAAGAAACTTGAATCCGCTTCATAAAAAGGCGATAATATAGTTTCAAGTAATCGAGAGGAGCGTTGATTCATGCAAAACAGTCCAATTGGGTTAATGGATTCAGGAGTCGGCGGCTTAACGGTATTAAAAGAGGTTCAGCGGTTACTGCCTACCGAAAAGACAGTTTTTCTGGGGGATCAGGCGCGGTTGCCTTATGGACCCCGTGACGCGACGGAGGTCACGGGATTTACGCGGCAGATTGCGGCGTTCTTACGGCAACAGGCCGATATTAAAATGTTGATTATCGCCTGCAACACGGCGACGGCAGCGGCCTTAACGACCATGCAACAAGAACTAACGATTCCGGTTGTGGGCGTGATTGCCCCCGGCGCACGGTCAGCCGTGCAGGCCACGCAGAATCACCGGATTGGGGTGATTGCCACCACCGGGACGATTAAGAGCGATCAGTATCGGCAAACCATCTTGGCCAAAGACCCAAATAATCAGGTCTTTAGTCTCGCGTGTCAGAATTTTGTGGATTTAGTTGAGGCCAACGATTTGACGTCGGATCACGCACAGGCGGTTGTCCGGGCCGGGTTAGCCCCGCTGCTGGATAAGGGAATTGATACGTTGGTCATGGGGTGCACGCATTTCCCATTATTACGACCACTGATTCAGACGGTCATGGGGACCAACGTCACGTTGGTCGATCCCGGAACAGCCACGGCCAAGATGGCAACCTCGCTCTTGGATTATTGGAACCTCGCTAATCCGAGCGGTGTCCGTCATCCGCAGGGCGTCTATTATACGACGGGCGATGTTGACCGTTTTGATAAATTAGCCGATAATTGGTTAGAGGAGACACCAGTTCGAGCGCAACATCTCCCCATTGCAGCGTTGACCCAAGCCACGGAGGTTGAATAATAAATGGAAAACACAATTGTCATCGCCACGAAGAATGCCGGCAAGGCGCGCGAGTTTCGTGCAATCTTTGAGCCGAAGGGCTTGATCGTTAAGACACTCGCCGATTTTCCGAACCTGAAGCAGGTGGCGGAGACCGGCAAGACTTTTACCGAGAACGCTACACTCAAGGCCACAGCGGTCGCGCAGGAGACCCAACTCCCGGTGTTAGCGGATGATTCTGGCCTAATGGTCGATGCCCTGAACGGTGAACCGGGCATCTATTCGGCCCGGTACGCGGGAGACCATGACGACGCGAAGAATAATGCGAAGTTACTGGCAAATCTGGCAGGCGTCCCGGCGGCTAAGCGTGGGGCGGCCTTTCACACCTCACTGGTCCTGATTAAGCCCGATGGCAAGAAACTCGTGGCGACCGGTGAAGTTCGTGGCGAAATCCTGGCGGCACCACGGGGGCACGATGGCTTCGGATACGACCCGTTGTTCTACGTACCGGCCGAGGGTCAGACGTTTGCCGAGATGGGCTTGGCGACGAAGAACCAACACAGTCATAGGGCGAAAGCTACGGCAGCTATGTTACCGCAGTTTGACGCCTGGTGGGAGGCCTAACATGAGTCGATGGTTAGTCATCAGCGATAATCACGGTGACCGTGAAATTCTACAGCGATTGCGGCAACAGCTTAAGCCGGATGTCATTTTTCACTGCGGTGATTCCGAGATGGCCGCGGACGATCCGTGGTTCAACGGCGTATACGCGGTGCAAGGCAATATGGATTTTGCATCGACGTTGCCTCAGGTGCTGACGCCGTGCGTTGACGGCTGTCAGGTTCTGCTGACTCACGGCCATCACGACCGCGTGAACTGGGATTTGACCCAGCTGAAATTGCGGGCAGATGCCGCGCAGGCCGAGGCTGTCTTTTACGGGCACACGCATCAACTCACCGCAGAAGTGGTGGGCGGGCACCTGTTCGTCAATCCCGGTAGTATTAGTCAGCCGCGGGGCGAGTTCCAGCGGTTAGGCGGTACCTGCGCCGTGATTACGGTGACAGCCGATCAGTGGGGTGTCCAGTACGTGACGCGGGACGGGCAGCCCGTGCCGGAGTTAGAGTTCACATTTGCCCGCTCAGAGACGCAGAAAGGATGAACTAAGGCATGATTGATCCAGCCGTTGAGCAGATGTTACTTAAAGATCCCAAGAGTTACGTGATTTCGGCGGACGTGGTGGCCAACGTGACGGCAACCAATACTTTGGAACACGCCTTTATGGTCCTCTCGAAGGTCGGCTACAGCCGAATTCCGGTTTTAACGCCGGATGACCGGCTGCAGGGGATGATTTCGCTGGCTGCCATTTCGGAATACTTGTTGCACGTGCCCGGAGCCGCGGTGGAACAGCTGAGCCGCTATACCGTGGCGGATGCCATGCTGCCGGTGAACCGGTGGGTGAATGATCCGACCAAGTTAGAGACGATTTTAAATTACTTAGTGGACGAGCCGTTTATTCCGCTGGTGGATGACCAAAAAGTTTTCCAGGGAATCATCACGCGGCGAGAATTGTTGAAGCGGATTAATTTTCTGGCCCACAATCTCCACAAATACTATGATGTCACGGCCAAGGAGCCGGTGGCTGACCACGAACAGTGATGGTCGCAACGGTCTGGTCTTGGCCTAAAAACAGCGTCTGAATCCCTTTAAGTTGGGATTCAGACGCTGTTTTCTTATGCCAGATGATGACTTGTGTATCCGCGGAGCTGGTCGCCTGTCAGAGGTTGGCTAAACCAACGCCCGCGACTGCCAGCAATTCCGCCTGCTGTGGGGACCGGTTCCAGCCGAAGGGCGGGCTTTCACCTCGCTTGGAAGCTTTGCAAAGTACACAAATCTCCCAAGTCGTCCCACCCAATAACTCGGCAAATAGCGCGCAACCCCTATTTCGCCGTCGGCATCGTGGCGTGGGTCGGCAGTTGGATGCCCGCCTGCCGGATCGCCTTGAGGTAGGCCGTCAGGAAGGTCGCTTGCAGGGTGAATTGGTTGCCACTCTTGCAGGTCAGCCCGACTTGGAAGACCAACTCGTTGGGCGGTAGCGTCACGACCCCAGTAATCATCGGTTCGCCAATCACGCTGGGGTGTTGCGGCAACAACTTTTCGTTGACGCTTTGGATAATTTCGGGCAATTTTTCTACCGGCGTGGTCGGGGCGATGGGGATGTTAATCAGTGCGTGCATGTTGTTACGCGACCGATTAGAGACAATCGTGATGTTCCGGTTGGGGATGAAATTTAATGTCCCGTCCGCACTGGTGACCTGCGTGGTGCGCAGGCCGATCGACGTCACGGTACCCTCAATGGTGCCAATCTGAACAACATCGCCGACATCGAGTTGTTGTTCCAGCAGGATTGAGATCCCGGTGACCAGGTCACTGACGAAGCCCTGTGCACCGAGTCCTAAGGCTAAACTAAAGATTCCGGCACCGGCAATCAGGGTTCCCACTGGCACGCCCAATGTTGAGAGAATGGCATAAATCCAGAAGAATAGGATGGTGTAGTGAAAGAGGTTCATGGTGAGCATGCTAATTGTCTGTAGCCGGTTACTGGGCCCAGATTTGGGGACCAGATACCGTTTGAAACTGCGCCGTAAAATAAATTTTCCCACCACATTGATGGCAAAGAATAAGACCGTCAAGAAGAGGAGGGAGAGAAAACGACTTGTAATTAAATGACCAAACTTCTCCCAGTCGAAAGAACTGACATAGTTCTGAAACCACTTGGAAGAAGTGGCCGTGGTGGCAACTAAATCCGTCAAGAAACGCGTCTCCTTTAAGAACTAGAATGGCGGTCTACCAGTAATTGGGCGCCGTAATTCTAGTGAGTTTACTGTCTAGTTTAGCAGATTTTTCAATGGTCGCCCAGCTTTAGGCGAGAAAAGCCACCGAGATTTGGGGTTTTAATTGCACCGAACCCCTGAGAATGCTATTCTATTGGTAAGTAACTGAGTACAAGGAGGGGTTGTCATGACCGGTGGACAAGTAGCGGGCCTGATCGCAGCGATTGCGTTTTTGATTCTGGTCCTCTTCATTGGTATGTTCTTAGTCAAGATGAATAAAACGTTGGGTGAAGTGAATAAGTCGGTGAAGACGATGACGTCTGATTTAGATGTGATTAGTCATCAGGCTGAAAATATCATGGCCAACGCAAATGAGTTATTGGAGGACGTCAACCAGAAAGTCGCTACCATCGATCCAGTCTTCCAGGCTGCTGCGGATTTGGGTGAAAGCGTCTCCGATTTGAATACGGCCACCCGTAATCTGACGGATCGGGTCACCGATACGGCGAAACAGACGGCCAAGACGTCGCTAGCCGCTAAGGTTGGCAAGACGGCCTTTGATCTCTACAGAAATCACAAGAATAAGGACTAATCACGGAAAGGGAGTCATAAATATGGCAAAACACAAGTTATTAGCAGGATTATTGGTTGGTGGGGCCGCATTCGCAGCCTATCACGCCCTGGACTTGGAACAACGTGAAGCATTGAAGGATGCCGCCCGGGACCGTTACAATGCGTTCAAGGATCGTGCCGTTGATTATGCCTTCTATGCTGCGGACGCCGCCGATGATTTCAAGGAAGCGCTGAACGATAAGTTAGAAGCCAAGAGTGACGCGCCGGCTTGGAAGACGGTGCCCGATGACGTCAACGATGAACCGGCCGATGATATCGTCCTCAGCAGTGACCAAGTGGCCGATTTACCCGATGAGAAGTCCGCAGATGACAGTGATGCCGCTGAAGACAGCTCGGATAGTGATGACACCACCAGTGATAGTGAAACTAAATAGTTTAGACAACGACGATGCTGATGGCGTGGTCGTTTTTTTTACCAAAATAGCGGCGCACCCGGTATCTAAGAGTGCGCCGCTAGTCGTATTTGTAATGTTCAGGCAGAAAACTAGGTTCTCACGGGGACTTGTGGTAAGGTGGGCCCATCTTAGAGGAAGTCGTCGTCTTGTTGCTGAAGTTTAAAGAGCTCCGACTGTAACTTGACCGCCAGCTTCTTAGCTTCCGGGGCGTTGATGCGTTGCGGTCGGTTGACCGCAACCAAGGGTAACACGGGTGGTTTTTCCAACAAATGAAGCACGCGCAACGGCTGACCGTGTTTGAGAAAGAAGCGGGCCATGGATTCGGGAATCAACGCCCAGTTGCGGTCGTTGACTAAGTATTGCGGCACGGGAAGGCTGGCGTCCAACCGCACGAAAGGGGGAATCTTGTCCTCCCAGCACAGCATGTGCCACTTCCGATAGCTATCGTTGTAGGGAATCATGATCTCATCGTAGCGTGATAGCATGGTCGTGCCGACAAAGTCCGGGTAGGCGCTGGTCGGTTTGGTCACCAGGACGAGGCGCTCCTGACCAATCTTACGGGTCTCAATCTTATGACGGGTGGACTCGACGAAGGAAAAGCCGATGTCGGCCAGATCGTTATCAATCAGGTCGTAAATATTCAAGTCGTCAGTGGTTTGAATGTTAAATCGTAACAGCGAGTCATCGATCAACGTGGTGGGTGCAATCTCGGAAAGAATAGCCGTATTAATATCCAGGGAAGTAGCCACGTTCAAGACGTGGTAGTCGCCCATCTCCTTGAGGCTATCGACTTGGTCATTAAGCTGAATCCATTGTCGGGCAATTGGTACAAGGCGTTCACCATAGCGCGTCAAAGAGATCGTATTATTCCCCTTGACCCGGTTGATGAGCTTAACACCCAGCAAGCTTTCCATCCGATGTAACCGGTTACTTACGGCGGCTTGCGTAATATAGAGAGAATCTGCAGCCTGAGAGATCTGCCGGTACTCTACAATTTTTAAAAAGGTCTGCAAAAGCTCTGAGTTCATGTGTCTATCTCCATTTTTTTACTGGGAATCTGAACGTTACAGGTTCAACAATATTGCCTTGTTTCCAACTGGTGAGGGTTAAAGCTATGAATTGGTACTGCAACGGTCAGAAATTCTGGTGCTATTGCGACTGTGGTCATTGGTTCTGACCTATCTCCGGAAAACACTGAGTATGTTGCTACATCGTTGAAATAGCAACGTTCATTCAAGGTAGTTGGTGACATCTGTCGTAGCCGTGAGTGAGTCAAATTTGGTCTCAGCCGTGGGATTTTTCAAGTGATTTGCTTGAAAAATGGCGACTTTGAGACGTGGGTTACCGGCTCAAAGCGAGGGAAAAGACAGCTCTTTGGCTTTTCCCGTCCTGCCCACCGCGTTCCAGATCAAATTTGGCGAACGGTAAGGCGACAAGTGATGCCACAGATACAACTTATTACCCGATAGTCTGATTATAGCGAACCAAGTTAATGGTGTCATTGGTTTCCTTGACGATGGAAATGCTCCCATTGCCCGGGAAGTTGCCGACGATGTCGATACCCTGGGAATCCGCCAGCGTCCGAATGAAAGTGCCGTGCGTGATCAGAAGGACGGTCGCCTGGTCGGGGCAGACGTCGTGGAGGACCTCGAAGCCGTGATGCCAGCGGGCAATTACTTGGTCATACGTCTCGGCCATCTTGGCGGGATCGGCGTCGTGCATCATTTGCCGAGTCTTGGGAAAGCCGAAGTGGCTGATGAGGTCTTCTTGGCCGCCGTAACCGCTGGCCTGGGCGACTTCACGCCAGGTAGCCGGGGCATTTAAACCTTCATAATAACCGAAGAAGACTTCGCGGAAGGTTTTGTTCGGCGTAATAATCTGTGGTTGCGTGGCCAACTGCGACAAGATGAGGTCGCGCGTCTGGATGGCGCGGTCGAGATCGGACGAACAGACGTAGTCGAAAGGAATGTCACGTAGGTGTTGGCCCGTGGTCAGGGCTTGTTGCCGGCCCTTGGCAGTTAACTCGGAATCCACCCAGCCCTGCATCCGATCGAAAGAGTTCAGTAAGGTTTCGCCATGGCGAACAACGTAAATCGTGATTTCGGTCATGCTATTTTACCCCCAATATGGTTTGGCTCCATTGTATTCGAAAAAAAGCACATATTCAAGGTTGTAATGAAACCGATTTCATTTATAATGGAGACAGATGTTTTTACCGGATCGGTAAGAATGATTATCTCTTGTAGCCATTATATCTTTTATTTTAGGGAGGCATTTATAATGCATGTGACGTTATCTATCTGGCAGGCGTTGCTCATTGCACTTTGGGTCGCTTTGGTAGAATCACGAATCTTAGGTTTCTCAACCCTGACGATGCGGTTTAGTCCGTTGATGACGGGGATGATGGTTGGTTTTATCATGGGTGATATTAAACAAGCAATGATTGTAACCGCTGCCATCCAATTAGTTTACATGGGATTCGTTGCACCAGGCGGGGCCTTACCCGCCGAACCATGTATCGCGACGGCGATTGCGGTGCCCGTTGCGTTGCTTGGCCATATGAGTCCTCAAGGGGCCATTGCCATTGCGGTGCCCGTGGGATTACTCGGAAGCTACCTCTATCAATTCAGATTCTTCCTCAACACCTTCGCGTTGAAGCCAATGGATAAATACGCGCGAGAAGGGAACGCACGGGGATTAGGATTCGCCATTATGGGGATTCCAACCTTGATTTCCTTTGCGTTGTTTATTCCACTGATGTTTATCGCTCTGTACTTTGGAGCACCAGTTATTTCTGGATTAGTCGCCAACATCGAACACGGGACGTTAATTCACGTGCTGAACAGTGTCGGTGGTGGTTTGGCCGCCTTAGGGATCGCCGTGATCATGCAAGTTATTGGGAAGAAACAACTCTTACCATTCTTCTTCCTGGCTTACTTCATGAGTGTGGCTTTTGCCAAGCTGGACATCAGCATGACGATCTACGCCATCTTTGGGGCCATCTTCGCCATCCTTTACGTGACGTTTACGTCTAAAAAATCAACCAATTAAGGAGGTCAAATCAATGAGTGAAGAAGTAGCTGCAACAAACGCCGACGTCCAAGCACCGGAGGACGCCCAGACCGAAGATCATCGGATTCCCCAACCCGATAAGATTACCAATAAAGACTTAATGAAATCTTGGTTCGGTTGGTGGTGGGCCAACGAAGTCCCTCATACCTTTGACCGGATGCTGGCCCCAGCCTTTTGTTTCGGGCTGATTCCAACCCTGAAAAAGTTATACAAAGACAAAGCCGAGCTGGCGAAAGCCTTTCAACGGCACCTGTTATTCTTCAACACCCAAGCCACTTGGGGTGGGGGCACCTTAACGGGGGTAACCATCTCTTTGGAAGAAGCACGGGCCAAGGCCTTAGCTAACGGTGAGGAACCAATCTCAGAAGACATGATCAACAACACCAAGGTTGGGCTGATGGGCCCGCTGGCTGGTATTGGGGATTCCATTGACTCCGGGACCGTACAATACATCTTCATCGCCATCTTCCTGCCGTTCGCGCAGAAGGGGAACTTCATGGGGGCTTTGCTACCATTCCTCTGCTTCGCCATTGCCACCTTTACTTATGGTTATTACTTCACGAAGATGGGGTATTCCTTGGGACGGGCAGCCGCCAAGGAAATCATGACCGGTGGCCGGATGGCCGGAATTATCGACGGCTTAGGGGTCCTCGGGCTTTATATGATGGGGATCTTGGCCGGACAGTACATTAAGATTCAGAGTTACCTGAAGTTTACGATTAGTAAAAAGACCTTCGATGTTCAAGATATCTTGAACACGATCTTGCCGGGAATTCTGCCACTGTTCGCCGTTTTGATGCTGTACTGGTACTTCCAGAAACAAGGCCTCAAGATTACGCGTGGTCTGGTTTACTTAACCATTGCGCTGGTCGTATTGAGTATCTTCTACATCATCTAAAAGGAGGAAGTCAGGATTATGAAACGTGCATTCTTAGTGATTACCCACGGTGACATGGGGGTTGAAACGGTTAAAAGTATGGAATTGTTGATGGGACCCCAGGAAAATGTGAAGGCGTTAGGCCTCCATCCCGGTGAATCGGTTGATGATTTGCGGACAAAAGTTTATGATATTTTACAAGCCAACGAAGCCGATTACGATGAAACTGTCTTACTAGTCGACTTACTAGGTGGGAGTCCATCTAACGTGTCCCTGTCAACCTTGGCCAAGTATCACGACATGAAGATCGTGACGGGGCTGAGCTTGCCTTTACTCGTCAACATTCTGAATTTCTCTGATGCAGAAGAAGATACAGACAAATTGATTAAAGATTCCATCGGGGTTGCAACCGAGGGCATGAAGTTAATCGACAAGAATTTCTTACACCAATCATAGATAGTCAAGCGCATTTAAAATTGGAGGATAAATATTATGGGACAAATTAATTTAGCACGGGTCGACGATCGTTTAATTCACGGCCAAGTCATGACCAAGTGGACCAAAGGTTTCGGTACCAACTCAGTTTACGTGGTGGATAACGCCACGGCTGCCGATGACTTTATGAAGGACATCTACGTCAGCACCAACTCTACCGGTGGTCTGAGCATCAAGGTGTACAGCGCCACGGAAGTTGCGGAAGAATGGAAGAAGAACCAATTCGGCGACGACAAAGTTGTGATCGTTTTCAAGTATATCAAGGAAGTTAAAGAAGCCTTGGATGCCGGCTTGGAACTGAAAGAACTCAACGTTGGTGGGGTCTCCAAGAAGGCCAACACCAAGTTCGTTATCCCAACGGTTGCTATTGGGGATGCCGAAAAGGAATTGTTGAAGGAATTCCACGACCAAGGGTTGGAAATTTACTTCCAGACGGTGCCAGACTCCAAGCGAGTAGAATACGACTCAGCAATCAAGTAACGCTTGGTGGCGAGTTAGTTCACAAATGATTTGAGGAATTGATAATGAAAGATGCATACGAAGTTTATCCCAGTCGGTTACGAATCTATATGACCACGATTGTCTTTGTCCTGTTTGGTCTCGCCATCTGTGGGGTCGCCTTCACGGGCACCTGGCTCATCATGAAGATTGTGGCGGTGGCCTTTGGCTTGCTCTTCTTCTACGCGGCCTTTGAGACGGCGAAGAAGGGGCTGGGCAAACGACCGGACTACGTTTTCGACGACCGAGGGATTACGGACAACACGCAGAATCCAACCGTGGTGGTCCCGTGGGCGGACATCTTAAAGATTGAGATGACCCCAAATAACGCGGTCATGCAGATTGGAATTCTGGCCCGTAAGACGGTCGTCAGCCAAGATGAGAAGAGCGTGGCCTTAGCTCGCAACCTCGTCAGTAATGGCAATATGGCCTTCTATTCAATCATGATCGACGGTTTTAAGTTTCGGCAGAAGCAATTTCTCAATATCTTTGAAGAACTTCAACGCCAAGGAGTGAAGCACAATCCCAGCATTCTAGTAAACAAGGTGCTGGAGAAGAAGCGCTGATGACGGACTGAATTACTCGAGGAGAAATGACGTATGTCGACGAAAATTACAGGAATTGCGGCGAGCGATGGGATTGGCATCGCGAAAGCCTACACGTTAGTTGACCCAGATTTAAGTTTCGAAAAAAAGACGGTGACGGACCCGCAAGCCGAGATTGATCGGTTGGCGGCGGCCCGCCAAGTTACCGTTTCAGAATTAGAAGAAATCAAGGCCAAGGCCCTCGAAAACCTTGGACCCAAGGAAGCCGAGGTCTTCGATGCCCATCTGGCCATGGTAAACGATCCCGAATTCATTCAGAAGGCTGAAGACGAGATTAAGCAGCAGGCCTGCAACGCCGAAGCTGCCCAGCAAGATGTTGCCAATAACTTTGCGGCGACGCTTGAGGGAATGGCCGATAATGCCTACATGCAGGAGCGGGCGGCGGACGTCCGGGACGTGACGAAGCGGGTGCTCAGCCACTTGTTGAACCGTCCGTTACCTGATCTGGCACTGGTCGATTCGCCCATCGTCGTGGTCTCTCACGACCTGACGCCGTCGGACACGGCTCAGCTGGATCGCCGGTATGTGAAGGGAATCTTGGTTGACTTGGGTGGCCGAACCAGCCACTCGGCAATCATGTCTCGGACGTTGGAGATTCCCGCGGTAGTTGGGACGGAGAAAGCCACGGCCACGATTCAGGAAGGCCAAACGGTCATCTTGGATGGGCTACACGGCGTGGCTCTGGTTGATCCCAGTGAGGCCGAACTCGCGGATTACCGCAAGCAAGCGGCCGACTTTGCCGAACAAAAGGCGTTGTGGGAAAAATTAAAGGACCAACCAACTGTTTCCAAGGATGGTCAGTCCTTCATGCTGGCCGCCAACATTGGGACGCCGGCCGATTTGCCGGCTGTCCTGAAGTCGGGAGCCGAAGGAATTGGGTTGTTCCGCTCCGAGTTCCTCTACATGGATAGCGATCAGTTGCCATCCGAAGAGACCCAGTTTGAGGCTTACAAGGCGGCTGTTTCTCAAATGAACGGCAAGCCCGTGGTCATTCGGACGATGGATATCGGGGGCGATAAGGATCTGCCGTACATGCAGTTGCCAAAGGAAATGAACCCGTTCTTGGGTTACCGGGCAATCCGGATTTCGCTGAAGCGCCAGGACATTTTTCGGACGCAACTCCGGGCGTTGATTCGGGCCTCGGCGTTTGGCGACTTGGGGATTATGTTCCCGATGATTGCCACGCTGGAGGAATTACGACAGGCCAAGACAATCTTCAATGAAGAGAAGACCAAGCTGGTGGAAGCCGGTGTTCAGGTGGGCGAGAAGATTAAGCTGGGGATGATGATTGAAATTCCTAACGCGGCCATCTTCGCCGATCACTTTGCCAAGGAAGTTGATTTCTTTAGCATCGGCACCAACGACCTGATTCAATACACGTTCGCGGCCGACCGGGGAAATGAGCGTGTCTCCTACCTCTATCAACCTTATCATCCAAGTCTCTTAGGCCTGATTAACCACGTGATTAAGGTGGCGCACCGTCACAACACGAGTGTTGCCATGTGTGGTGAAATGGCGGGGGACCAGACGGCGGTACCGTTATTGATGGGGATGGGTCTCGACGAATTCTCGATGAGTGCCACCTCTGTTCTGAAGACTCGGAATCTGATGAAGCACCTCGATGCCTCTACACTGACCGATTTGGCCGAAGCCGCCATTAACGACTGTGAGACCAGCGATCAAGTGAAGGCGTTGGTGGAGAAGTTGAAGACGGAACAAGTTTAATGTAAAAATTAGGGAAAGTCCGGGACCCGTGTTGTCCTGGATTTTTCGCGAGCAAGACAAAATAGGCATCCCCGACGCAGCGAAACCGTGCGTCGGGGATACCTATTTTAATTGCTGTTCAAATTAATTTGTTAATTCTTCGCCTTCGGTAGCGGTGTCTCCGGTGTCTTCAATCCAGACCGCAAAGCCGCGCCAATTGCGGGAATCTGACCTAAATCGGCGATGCCGTCCTTGGGGACCACGACCACGTTGGCCGGGGATTTGGCGAGGTCACTGAAAGCCGAAATCGACTGGTTTTCGAAGAATTCGGGCGTGGCCTTCTCCAGACTGGAGTTAACCGTGTCGATCCGGTATTTTTCGGCATCGGCGCGGGTCTTGGTCGCCGTGGCCTGGGCGGTGGCCGTAGCCATCAACGCGTCGTTCTTGGCCTTAGTGGTGAGCTCAATCGACTTGGCTTCCCCCTCGGCCTTGGCAATGGCGGCGACCCGTTCCCGGTCGGCGGTCAGTTGCTTGTCCATGGCGGATTGGATCGCCGCTGATGGGGTGAGCTCGTCGATGTTGGTCCGGTCCACGTTGATGCCGTAAGTGTCGGTCAGGTCGCCGATGGCGGAGGCCAACTCCTGATTAATCTTGGCGGTAGACCCGAGCGCTTGGTTGAGGTCCATGCGGCCAATGATATCACGCAGGTGACCCCGTACCAGCTGGGCCATGGATTCGACGGAGTCGGTGTTCTCGTACTGGAACTTCACGGAGTTGGTGACGTGATAATTCAACGTTAGGCTGGCCGAGACGTCGGCATTATCCTTGGTAATGACCGAGTAGTTCGGTAGGGCGAGTGGCGTCATCGCCAACTCCACCGTGCGAATTTTCTGGATACCGGGCAGGTAAAAGTGAATGCCCGGCGCCACACTACGCTTATATTTCCCCAGCGTTTCCACTAGACCCTCGTTATTTTGACGCACAATTCTTATGCCAAACATGATGACTCCTCCTCAGATTTTCTTAAACGTCAAAATGTTCCCGTTACTTTCGATGATAGTATACTCTGCGTCGGCAACCGGGGCTTCCCGCGGCTCCAAAAGATACCGATAGTAAATGCCGGCGACTAACGCGAGCCCCGTCTTGACATTCAAGGCGTTACCGGGAACGGTACGCCCCACCAACTGGCGCGTTTCCCAATTCCCCGGTGTCGCGGTTTTCGATAAAATATTGACAATGTACGCGTTGATGCTTCGCCCATCGGCCGTGGCCGCCTGCGAAAGCTTCTCAAAGAGGCTTTCGTCCATGCGTAGCAAGAAACGTTTTTGTTTTTCCTTCGCCATAATGTGGCCTCCTCGCACTCCTCCCCCGAGATGATAGCTCAATAATATCATGATGATATCACTTTAGCAATTTAAATGGGTGTGGAATGGACTAGAAGTAGTGATATGCTAAAATTAGAGGGGATTCAGCAACCGCAACAGTTCTAGCCGTGCCGTTTCTGAACGTGGTGAAGCAAACAAACAGAGCCGCCAATTTCCAATAATTAGGAAATTGGCGGCTCTGTGTGCTATTCGGTTAAGACTAGCCGTTGGTTCTGACCAACTCATCGACCGCATGTACGGTAGACGTGAGCATATGACGAGCAGATGCTCAAAAGCCGGAGGAGGCCAGTAATGGAGCCAGCTGTGACAACCCAGTTAGTCGGCGTTATTTGCCGGGTTACTGGGTGGGACGACTTGGGAGACTTGCGGGTCGTACAAGGCTTTCGAGCGAGGCGGAAGCCCGTTCTTTGGCTGAAGCCGGTCCCCATAGCAGGCGGAATTGCTGGCAGCCGCAGGCGATAAGCACAATGTCTTAACCCACGTAAGTTAATTCCTTAGGTGTGTGAGTGAATGGCAGGCTGCCATCGGCCGTGACGTGGACACAGTCTTCGATCCGGACGCCAGCAACTCCCGGAATGTAAATACCGGGTTCGATGGAGAAGCACATGCCAGGTTCTAAGACCAGGTCATTACCTTCCATAATAGACGGGAATTCATGATCACTCATGCCCATCCCGTGGCCGAGACGGTGAATGAAGTATTCGCCATAGCCGGCCTTGGTGATGATGTCGCGCGCAATCTTGTCGAGCTCAGCGGCGGTTAAGCCGGGTTTCACAGCGGCTTGCGCGGTCAGTTGCGCTTCCAGACAAACGTCGTAGATTTCCTTCTGCTTAGCCGTTGGCGTACCTAAGGCAACCGTCCGGGAAGCGTCGGAAATGTAGCCATCATAAACCGTTCCGAGGTCAAATAAGACCAGTTCATTGTTGGCAAACTTGGTATCGTTCGTGGCGCCGTGGGGTTCTGCGGCGTGAGCGCCGGCTTGAACCAGACTGCCGAAGGACATTTCCATAATGCCTTCCTTCATCAGAGCGTACTGTAATTCGGCCACGGCAGATTGTTCCGTCTTGCCGGCCTTGACCGCGGCAAAACCGTGTTCAAAGGCGAAGTCGTCCCATTTGCCGGCGATTTCGAGTTTCTTGATTTCTTCTTCAGACTTGATTAACCGCATGTGTTCGATAAAACTGGTAATATCCAAGTCGAAGCGGGGACTGGTGAATTGTGCGGCCAGAGCTTCCATCCGGGCGACTTGAAGCTGGCCCTTTTCCAAAGCGATGTGTTCCGGGTTCACGTGGCGTTGCTTCACTTGGTCGGCAATCATGGCCCATGGGTTCTCATGGTCCAGGTAACCGATAACGGGGAACTTCCAGCCAGTTGACTTGATGACTTCGACTTCCAAGGCCGGTGCAAAGATGAATGGGTCTTGGTCCGGGAAGACAACGAGGGCAAGGACCCGTTCGATCGGGTCACTTCCAAAACCAGTGAGGTATTGAATGGTCTTGGGATTGCTTAAGTAGGTCATGCTGGCGTGATGTTCCGCCGTCCATTGCTGAATTTGTTCGAGTTTCGTCATGAAATCACCCCTTCAATTAATGTCATAAGTATACCATCAATTGCGCTATTTATTCGGGAATATGGGGGTTCTGCCTTGAAAATTCTGTGAAAATAAGGTATTCTTTGATGTGAAAGCGTTTTCACTCTTGCACCCATGAAAACATTTCTGTATACTGGTCAAGTTGCTTGAAAACGAATGAAAACAAATCAAAACAAGAAAGAAAGGGCTCTCGCTATGGAAAAACAAACAGTTACGATTTATGATGTGGCGCGCGAGGCGGCGGTCTCAATGGCCACCGTTTCTCGGGTTGTTAATGGCAATCCCAACGTCAAACCAGCTACACGAAAGAAAGTTTTGGAGGTTATCGATCGTCTTGATTACCGGCCCAATGCTGTTGCACGGGGCTTAGCAAGTAAGAAGACCACGACCATCGGGGTGATCATTCCCGATGTGACGAACGCTTATTTCTCGTCATTAGCACGGGGGATTGATGATATTGCCATGATGTATAAGTACAACATCATCCTGACCAACTCCGATGAAAACGGCGGCAAGGAAGTTCAAGTGTTGAACACGTTAATGGCCAAACAAGTCGATGGAATTATCTTCATGGGGAACCAAGTCACCGACGAATTGCGGGAAGAATTCCGTCGTTCCAAGGCACCAATCGTTCTGGCTGGTTCCGTGGACGCTGAGAAGACACAACCGAGCGTAAACATCGACTACGTTGCCGCTGTGGCGGAGGCCGTAAAGAACCTGATCGACCACGGTAACCAGAAGATTGCCTTTGTTTCGGGCTCCATGGACCAAGCCATCAACCACGACTACCGGTTGAAAGGCTACAAGAAGGCCTTGAAAGACGCCGGAATTGCTTACGATGATAAGCTGGTCTTTGAAACGGATTACACTTACAAAGCCGGCCAATCATTGGAACCAGCTCTGAGCGCCGCTGGGGCCACTGCGGCCTTTGTCGGTGACGACGAATTGGCTGCTGGGGTGATGAACGGGTTGACCGACGCCGGCGTTGCTGTTCCCGATGATTTCGAAGTCATCACGAGTAACGACACTAAGCTGACCGAGTTGGTACGGCCTAAGATGAGCTCAATCACCCAACCACTGTACGATATTGGTGCCGTGGCTATGCGGTTGTTGACGAAATTGATGAATAATGAAACCGTTGATGAAAACACGGTCATCTTACCTTACGGCTTGATGAAGCGCAGCTCAACGAAGTAGTGCTTTGACAAAAGAGCCTGAAAGAAAACTTTCGGGCTCTTTTCGTGTCTCTGAAGGGAAGCCCGTTAAAATTAAGCCGAGCTTAACGTTTAGCCAGGCGGGATGTGCTACAATAATAGGCAATTGTGTGCAGAGGATTTGTGTGCCGGCGTTAATCACTAAGTGTGAATGACGAAGATAAAGTTAAAACTTAAATTTAGACGAATTGGAGGTGGTGTCGGTGAACGAAAATAGTCGTATGGCGCGTTATCATTCAGCGGAACGGGAAGAAGCACCGCAAAGGCCGGAAGACAACGCACCACAGACCTATCAACGCCGACCCGCGTTAGCCCGCTGGGTGGCCGTCTTGGTCTTACTGTTCACGGTCACCATTGGCCTGAAGATTACGGTCTTCAATGCGAACTACACGGCTGGGGTGGTCTCACGGTCGAGTGTTGGCCAAAAGGTCATTAATCAACTCAACAACGAGTTGGAGAGTCTAGGTGTGAGCGGGAGTCCCGTGACGTCGGGCATCGCCCAGCCTTACTTGGCGCAAGGCATCGCTCAGCTGTATGGTGAAACGGATACGGCAACGGTTGATTCGACGGAGCTGGCGACGGCCATTAGTACGCAGGCCCAAACCATGGGCGTCACTGCCACCACGGCAATGACGACAGCAATTGCCAAGCAGGCGCAAAAGGTAGCCAAGGCGACCTTTGCCACGCCAGCCATGACGCAGGCGGCGGTGAAGATTCAGAAGGCCAAGACACTTGATTTTTGGCTACTGATCGCCACCGGGTTGTTGGCCATTGTCACGGTTTTCTATGCGTTTAGCGTGCGGCACGTCATGGCTAGTCTTGGGCCGGGAATGGCGTTGGGCGGTGTGTTAACGGGAATTGTTGGTGCAGCGGGGTATTACCTCTTGCCAACGCTGATTCCCACGGCTAGTGCCACGGTGACGCGGCTGGTGACGACCGTTGGCCGCAGCGGTATCGAAGTTATCATTTTTGCCGGCGTGGTCGAGATTGTCTTGGGTCTACTCGTGATGCTGGGCCACCGGACGTTTAGGAAAGATTAGGCGTTAAAACGAAGTCGGCTAAAAATTAAAGTTAAATTTTCGGAGTTTGGGAGAGCAGTGCCCAAACTCTTTTTTTGCGACCAAAGTAAAGTGATTGAACTGCGACAGGGCCTGTTGGATTGGTTAGCAGCAACGATCATTAAAATAATCAATTAATTTCTCGATTATTGATTGACCTATATTGGGTATAAGTTATAAAATAAAAGAAATTATTTTAATCTGTAAATGAAAAAAGAGATTTAAAAGTAGCCATTTAATAAGGTTGAGGGACTAACTTGGTGTCATAAATAAGAATTAGTTGCACAATTAAAAAGGGCTATTAAACTTATCCTAAGAGTAAGGGTTCGTCACCCAAATTGCGAGGTGGCGGCCAGGTTGGCTAGCCTGGTTTTTGAGAGGAGCAATCACCATGGAAGTGAAAGAACATTACAAGATGTACAAGGATGGCAAACGGTGGGTTTTTGCCGCAATCACGGTCGCTGCGATTGGTTTGGGGACCGCAGTGGGCCAGGATGCTGTGGCCCATGCCGATACGACGACAGCGACTGCCGAAACGGCGCAGAACAGTGAAAAAAGTGCTACGCCCGCGCAATCGGTGACTTTAACCGGTAATCCGGTAAGTGATCAGTCAACGACGGACGGTTCGTCAACAACGAGTGGCACCACTGGTTCGCAGATCGGCGAGAAATCGACCGATGGGACTGACGGTACGGGCTCAACAGACGACACGACGCCTACTGGAGACACATCAGGTGTTGCCACCGGGAATTCAGAGTCCGACGGTTCGAGTGACGGTGGTTCTGTGACCGATGGTGCGGTATCGGAAGCCCCAGTTACGGGCAATCAGACTTCAGATGCTGGTGAAGACGCGAACACTACTGAAAATGGTAGCGGTAACACGGCGGAAAAAGCAGGCGCAGGCTCGCTGACTGATTCGGCGGACCCGGCAGGCGCATCGTCCAACGATAATGATGTGGTCGCAAATGACAAAACGGACGGCTCGGGCACTATAGCAGCCGGCACCGACGGAACAGACCAATCCACGGGGAAGCCAGCGGTAGCTCCCGCAGCTAAGGCCTTTCGCGCGTTGTCCGCTGCGGTACCCCCGGTGATGGATGCCAGCATTTTAACGTATGAAGTGAATGAGGATGGGTCGGTCACAATCACGGGGGCCACCCAGGATGTTGGGGAGACGTTGGTTATTCCGTCGACGATTACGGATAATGCCGGGAACGTGCTCAATGTCACGGGGATCGGCCAGGGGTTTAACTCCGTTTACGGCAATACTCAGAACTTGCAGACCTTGATTATTGAAAATGGGATTACGTCGATTGCCGATAATGCCTTTTCTTACTTGAACAAGCTAAAGACAGTGGACCTCAGTCAGAACAAGACCCTCACGAGTATTGGGTCGCAGGCGTTTGTCGCCGATGGGCTGACGAGCTTGGTCTTGCCGGATAGCGTGACGACGATTGGCGATCAGGCCTTTGCCTCCAACCCGCTGACCAGCGTGACCTTTTCACGGAATTTGCAGACGCTGGGTGCCAGTGCTTTCATCTACGATCCCTTGACGGCCATCGATCTGGGCAATAGTACCGGACTGACCGCAATTAATGATTTGACATTCTTTGGGTCGCAAGCAAGCTCGTTGATTCTTCCTCCCAACCTGACGACGATTGGCAGTCAGGCCTTTGCCTCTAACGCCAATCTAACGAGTGTCACCATTCCGGCGAGCGTCACCAGCATTGAGGCCCAAGCCTTTCTGCAAAATAGTCATCTGGCGACGCTGACCTTCGCGCCGGGCAGTCAGCTACAGTCGATTGGCGATGAGGCGTTCACCTACGATGGCTTGACGAGCGTGAGCCTACCCGCTAGCCTGGTGAGCATTGGGGACAGTGCCTTTGCAGCTAACAGTGCACTGACCGAATTGAATTTTGCTGCCGATGGTCAACTCGCCGTTATCGGCGCGCACGCCTTTGAAAATGATAACGGCTTGACGACGTTGATGTTACCCGCTAGCCTGACGACACTCGGAGACTTTGCATTTAGCACGATTCATGGGTTAACCAGTGTGACCTTTGCCAACGGCTCACAACCGCTGACGATGGGCAATAGTGCCTTCATCTACGATACGGCGTTGACCAGTGTGACGTTGCCCGCAAATCTCGCGTCGATTGGGTCGCAGGCCTTCCTGTCGGCCACCAGCCTATCTGAAATAACGTTTCCGGCAGGTTTGAGGAGCATTGGGGACAACGTCTTTACCTACGATCAGGCCTTGACGACGATTGACCTGACGGGGGCTACCAGCTTGACGAGCATTGGTAACGGGGCCTTTGAATACAGTGGGTTGACGGGTAACTTGACGCTGCCAACCAACCTGACAACGATTGGTGACCTCGCCTTTGCGGCCAACAACTTAACGGGTGTCGTTCTCAACGACAACTTGCAAAGTATCGGCACTAGTGCCTTTATTTACAACGCGTTGAAGGGGTCGGTGCTGTTGCCGGCGACCTTGACGACGGTAGGCGATACGGCCTTTTATGGCAATCAACTGACCACGGTTAACGTTCCGGCCACCGTTTCGCAGATTGGCAACAACGTCTTCAGCTATAATCGGATTAATCATCTCACGACCAGCAATGCGACCACGAATCTGGCCCTCAATCAGAATGCCTATTACTTCGCGGACCAGCCCACCGTTTCATTGGCGGACCTCTTCAACGTATCCCTGGGCGGCGTGACGCTTACACCGCAAAATGTGAGTGGCTTGTCGGATGGGGTGACGCTCAACAGCGACGGTACCTTCACCGTACCTGCGGGGGTCGACCAATTTACCTTTAACTGGTCCGTGCCAACTGCAGCGACCACTTACACGGGGCAGTATCAGGTGGTTCTGAACAATCCGGATATTAAGGTCTTTAACTCCACCATCTTCTACGGCGATAGCTGGACGCCAGCCGATAATCTGGTGAGTGCGGTGAAGCCGGATGGTTCGGAAGCCACGATTGCCGATCTCACGGTCACGGTGACTAACGTGGCCACTGGAAAGCCCGTTGCGACAAATGCAGTCACCAGTCAGGCCGGGACGTATCGGGTGACCTACAGTTATGGTGCGAACTCGGCCGTGGCCCTGGTCACGGTGGCGAAACGAACGGCGACCTATACCATTAAGGGAAGTTCGACCGTCACATACAACGGACAAACGCCAACGCTTGATTTGAGTCAGTACAGCGCCAACCTGAGTATTGCCTTGCCATATACGTTAAAGGACGGCGATCTCACGTTGGCTTACACGGACGCTAATGGGAAGCAGGTCCTCATGACGGCGGACAATGCGAGTCAATTCGTCAATGCCGGAACCTACGAGGTGGTTGTGAACCCCGCAGCCTGGGAGCGATTGAATGCGGAGACACCAGCCTTGGCCAACTTTGATTGGTCGGGTTCTGGCTCAGTGGCCACTTTGACCATTGCGCCAGCAGCTGTGACCGTCACAGTGCCCGATCAGACCATGTACTACGGGGAGCAGGCACCGACACCGTCGTTAACGATTGTCGATCAAGATGGCAATCCTGTGACGGGAACGGGCCTCACGGTAACCCGTGACGCCGGCAATACAGTTGGCACTTACGCTTACCATCTTTCCCAATTAGGCGCTAATTACACGTTGGCCGGCGATTCGACGATTGGGTCGTTGACAATCCAAAAACAACCACTGAATATTGTTGTCGGCAGTCAAACGGTGGCCGCGGGTCAACCGGACCCAGCGGTGGACCTCCAAGTGACAGATCGTCTGGGTAATCCGGTCGCAAACCTAGGACTGGTGGTTACGCGTGAACCCGGGACGGTTGCGGGCACCTACGCCTACCTCTTGGACGACAGTCAGCTGAATGCCAACTACGAAGTCGGCAGCGCGACGGTGGGGGCGTTAACCATCACGGCCGTTCCGGAAACGTTAGCTGGTAGCGACTATACGATGACCGTGGGCGATGCGACGCCGACTGCGGCTGACTTCAAGGCGACTGCCACGGACAGTAACGGCCAACTCGTCGATAGTGGTCAGATTCAGCTCGACTTCGGGACGGCAGATCTCACACAACCCGGTAAATACCTGGTAACGTTACGCTATGGGGATGCACCGGCAGTGACGGTGACGCTGACCGTCGTGGCCAAGACCACGGGTGGTGGTAACGGCGATGGCGGTAATACTGGTGGGGGCACGGACCCTGTTGATCCAACCGATCCGACTGACCCAACCGATCCGACTGACCCAACTGATCCAGTTGACCCAACCGACCCTGTTGATCCGTCTCAACCAACGGACCCAGATTCTGGCAATCATCATGAAGTGATCAGTGATGGCGGTGTAGGGGCGAAGGTCAAGCCGGGGATTGATGTCACAGTTTCTGACGCGAGTCAACTCCCTCGGCAGTTGGTGACGCGTGGTGCGGGAGCCCGTATTCAAGCGGCAGGACAATCGCAGACGCCACGGGCAACCACTGTTCCAGTCACGGCCGACCACGGTCAATTGAATCGGCAGGATCAGGCAGCAGTAATTACGAAGACGACGAAAGAGAAAGCTGCCACAACTCTGCCGCAGACCAACGAGGCCGCGACATCCGGCTGGTCCATTCTGGGCCTGATTCTGGGCGGGTTAGGACTTTTGGGCTACCGGAAGCGGCGGCATAATTAATTGGATATAAAATGAACTGATTTAAAAAAGAGGCGCGGACGCTGGTCCAGGCCTCTTTTTGACGGTTGCGTCAGATTGTGCGCCGTTAGTTATGGCGCCATAATCAAACCACGTCGGTGTTAAAGATTCGCTAAAATCTGTTTAAAGTCCGCAACCAAAATCGGAAAAAATACATTGGTAAGAGTAGGGGGTAAAAAGGGAGGGCCGCTCAGTGTTGAGCGGCCCTCCTCAGAAGACGTGATTACATTAAAATTTTAGACAAGAAGTCCTGAGCCCGTGGTGTTTGGGGATTGTTGAAGAACTCATCGGGCGTATTGTTTTCTTGAATGTAGCCGTCGGCCATGAACCAGACGCGATCGGCTACAGACTTGGCGAAGCCCATTTCATGGGTAACAACGACCATCGTCATCCCTTGTTGCGCTAGGTCTTGCATAACATTGAGTACTTCGCCGACCATTTCGGGGTCCAGCGCAGAGGTCGGTTCGTCGAATAGCATCACCTTGGGATCCATGGCGAGTGCCCGAGCAATGGCCACCCGTTGTGCCTGACCACCGGAGAGGCTGGTAGGGAAGGCGTCGGCGTGATCGTCCAGGTTGACTTGTTGGAGTAGCTCGTGGGCGCGTTTCGTGGCGTCGGCATCACTGATTCCCTTGACCTTCATGGGAGCCAGCTTGATGTTTTCCAGAACGGTCATGTTCGGGAAGAGGTTGAAGTTCTGGAAGACCATCCCCATCTGTTCCCGCAACGTGTTAACTTTCTTGGTATCCAGCGTGGTTAAATTTTGACCGTCGAAGTCAACTTCGCCACTCGTTGGTGTTTCGAGGAGGTTTAGGCACCGCAAGAAGGTACTCTTCCCACCACCAGAAGGGCCGATGACCACGATCACTTGGCCCGGGTTAACCTGTTCTGAAATGTTCTTTAAGACTTGGTTGTCGCCAAAGTTCTTGGCGAGGTTTTTAACCTCAATAATGGGTTTAGTCATGTTGCATCTTCCTTTCGAAGTGGTTTAAGATCCGTGAGGCGGTGAAGGTCATGATGAAGTATAGGACCATGATGACCGCGATAGGGGCCACCCCTCTGTAAGTGTCGGACCGGACAATGTTGCTTTGGAAGATCAGTTCGGAGACTCCAATAATGGAGACGATGGAACTATCCTTAATTAATGTGATAAATTCGTTCCCCAATGACGGCCAGATGTTCTTCAAGGCTTGGGGGAGTACCACGTAGCGCATGGTGTAACCACTGGTCATCCCCAGGCTCCGTGCGGCCTCGGTCTGTCCCTTGTCGACGGAGTTAATCCCACCCCGGATATACTCGGCGATGTAAGCCCCGGAGTTCAGGGAGATGGCAATAATCCCGGAAGTTAATGCTGGCAGGTTGACGATTAAACCGAGTCCGAAGTAGACGAACATGACTTGGACCATCATAGGCGTGCCCCGGATGAATTCGACGTAAGCGGTCGCGACCCACCGTAAGGCCGTAGCGAAGACGCCACCTTGAGCCATCCGTGCCAGGGACAATAAGACCCCGAGGATGAAACCGAAGAAGACGGAGCAGACCGTAATGATTAAGGTGTATTCAATCCCCTTTAAGAAGGCCTTCCAGTAGTGGAGCATGCTGGTGTTGACCGTGTTGGTCTTTAAGTATTTCCCAGCAGCGGGCAGGTAGTTCTTGTTAACCAGGTTTTGCTTTCTGATCTGGTTGACGGACTTGTTGGCTGCGGCAACCAGAGAAGTGGACCCCTTGGCGAAGGCCACGGAGGCACTGGTGTCGGAAGCACTTAAGTCAAAGTGACTGGGAATCATAGCGAGTTCTTTGTTGTTGGCCACATAGGCTTGGGCGGATGGCTTTTCCATCGCCACCCCTTGGAGCTTGTGACTTTGTAACCCCAAGATCAAATCGGAAACGGACGTCATTCCTTTGACGGTCGTCCCGCTAGTTTGCTTCTTGGATTCGTTGTACATGGTAGAACCGGTTTGGGCCCCAATGGTTTTGCCCACGAAGGAATCCTTATCCTTATAAATACCCTTGTCACTCTTGTTGATAACGATGCTGTACCCACCTTGGTAGTAGGTGTGGGTGAAATCGACGTTCTTCCGCCGAGCGGGGGTCGGGTTCATCCCGGAAATGACCATGTCGACCTTCCCCGTTTGGAGGGCAACTAATAGGGAATCAAAGGACATGGACTTGACCACGAGCTTGACGCCCATATCTTTGGCGATCTTCTTCCCCACGGCAACATCCATCCCGACGACTTGACTCTTGCCGTGAACAGTTGCTTGGAATTCGTAAGGCGGATAGTCAGGCGATGTCCCCATGACCAGTGTCCCTTTCTTCTGAACTTTAGCCAGTGAGTTATCGGTGGCGGCTTGAGCGGTAGTTGTGGTGGTCGTCCAACCGGCAACCAGCGCCATCACTAATGCGATGGCCATAATTAGTTTATTTTTCATAATGGCTTGCTCCTCTATCTGTGATGATAACATTGAGTATAGCCGGTCTCGTGTATTTATACAAGTTTTATTTTGATAAATTTGTTTTTATACATAAATTATTCAAACGAAATTCGCTTACATCCCTGGTTTAAAGGGAAAACGTCAAATATTTATACATTTTGATTGAATAAGTGGTTTTTGGACGCTTAGCAATTGATTGAATGGGGAGTAAGTGCTAACATGTATAGTGTCTGTTTTAGACGGATATATCAATAAAATTTTAGAAAAGAGGAGTTACGATGTCAGGACATTCTAAATGGCATAACATCCAGGGCCGGAAAAATGCTCAGGATGCAAAGCGTGGAAAAATCTTCCAAAAAATCTCACGTGATTTGTACCAAGCTGCAAAAGCAGGTGGTCCTGATCCCGACGGTAACCCTCAACTTCGTTTGGAAATGGACAAGGCGCGGGCAGCTAACATGCCTAAGGAAAACATCAAGCGGGCTTTAGACAAGGCCTCTGGTGTTGGCGGCGCTAAGTTCGAAGAAATTACCTACGAAGGTTACGGTCCAGCAGGGACAGCGATCATGGTTGCTGCTTTGACGGATAACAAGAACCGGACGGCTGCGGCTGTTCGTTCTGCCTTCACGCACCATGGCGGCTCACTTGGTGCAGCGGGTTCCGTTTCATACATGTTCGACCGGAAGGGTTACATTGTAATCCTGCGTGATGGCTTGGATACGGATGAAGATACGATGTTGATGGATGCTTTAGACGCCGGGGCGGACGACATGGAAACCACGGATGAAGAATTCAAGATCTATACGGATCCTTCGAGTGAAATTGCAGTACGTGACGCTTTACAAGATAAGGGCTACAAGCTGGACACCGCTGAAGTTCGGATGTTCCCTCAAAACACAACTGAAGTGCCAGAAGCCAAGGCTTCCCAGTACCAAGGTTTGATTGACGAACTGGAAAACAACGACGATGTTTCCGATATTTACGAAGCAGCAGTCTTACCTGAAAACGTTGAATAAGCGTTTTTAAACCCAATAATATGAGTCGATGAACCCGCTATCAGGCATTGTCTGGTGGCGGGTTTTTGTATAGAGATAATGATTTGGAGTGTGAGAGCTGACAACGGTATTTTTTACGAATCATTGGTAAACTAAGACCATAGAGAACACGAGAATCGGTTAGCAGGAGAAATTGGGAGGCGTCTCAAATGAACCTAAATGCCATCAAGACCATCACCAATCTGGGGGCCGGCACCATGGGCCACGCTACGGCCCTGCAGTTTGCCTTGAACGGTTACGCCGTGCGTTTGTTAGATACCAGTGACACCGCGCTACAACAAGGAATGGCGGCCATTAAGCGTGACTTGGCAACCTTTCAGCAGGCCAACTTACTGCACGAAACGCCAGCGACCGTCCTCAACCGAATAACGCCGACAACGGACGATGCGGTCGCCCTTTCTGGGACTGATTTTGTGATTGAATCAATTATCGAAGATTTGACGGTGAAGCAGCAGGTTTGGCAGCGGGTCGAATCACAAGTGTCCGACACGACGATTCTAGCAACCAACACCTCTGGACTCAGTCCGACCGCCATTCAGTCTGTGCTGGTTAAACCCGAGCGATTTGTCGTGGCTCATTTCTGGAATCCAGCCCAGCTGATGCCGCTGGTCGAAGTTGTCCCCGGCAAGCAAACCGCGCCGGCCACGGTGACCCTCACCGTCGACTTGATGAACCAGATTGGCAAGCATGCGGTGGGTCTTGAACAAGAATCGCCGGGATTCGTGGGCAATCGCATTCAACTGGCTGTGTTGCGAGAGGCCTTACACATCGTGGACGCGGGGATTGCGACCCCCGAAGCTGTCGATGAGATTATCAAATACAGCCTGGGTCGACGCTGGAGTCTCGTGGGGCCGATTGCCAGTGCCGATCTCGGGGGCCTTGACGTTTTTGACAACATCAGTAAGTATCTTTATGCCGATCTGAGTGCGATCCAGGGAGAAGATCCTGCACTGGCGAAGAAAGTGGCCGATCACGCCTTGGGGTTAAAGACTGGCCATGGGTTCTACGACTGGGTCGGCGACGCTGGGAAAGAAATGGTCACACAACGCGACCGGGAGTTATTGAATCTGTTGAAGCAGGACCAAGTAGATCAGTGATCATGTGTGAGCCGAGGACGAAAATGTTCTCGGCTTTTTTACTACTATGGACCGACCCTGCTTCTAGCCGGATGATGGTTATCGAAAAAAGTTAGTGTAACGGAAAATATTGCCGCCCCTTTTGCGGAGTTAAGTGAAAAGGGCAGGAGATGACACGTGTGATTAAGGATTTTATTCGCGAATTATTGGCCGCGGCCATCAGTCGGCAGACCAGTGATATTTATATTTTACCGCAAGCAACGGGCTATCAGATTCGGTTACGCCAGCTAGGGGCGGTGACGCAGTGGCGTCAGATTACGCAAATGTTGGGGACCCAAGTGATTACTTATTTTAAATTCCAAGCTAACATGGCGGTTAGCGAGAATCGCCGTCCTCAGGTGGGGGCGCTGACTTGGCCGGGAGATCCCGCGGTTGAGTTGCGCTTTTCAACGGTGGGAGATTACGCTGGTCGCGAGTCGTTAGTGATACGGGTGATCTACCCGTATCACACGCAGCAAATGGCCTATTTGGACGCCAGCCAACCCACCCAGTTGGCGCAACTAGCCGAACGCCGGGGCTTGATGCTATTTGCGGGGCCCACGGGTTCGGGCAAGACCACGACCATGTACACCATTGCCAGCCAGTTGGCGGCGACGGCCACCGTCTTGACGATTGAAGACCCGGTGGAAATTAAATCGGCACACTTCATTCAGCTTCAGGTCAACGCGGCGGCGGGGATGAGCTACGAAGCGCTACTCAAAGTCGGTTTGCGTCACCGTCCCGATGTTTTTATCATTGGTGAAATTCGTGATCCTCTTACCGCCCAAGCGGCGGTTCGCGCCGCCCTCAGTGGGCATCTCGTTTTGAGCACGGTTCATGCTCAGACCGCCAGTGGGTGCGTTTCACGGTTAGTCGAGCTGGGGGTGCCGTTGCCTCAGCTTCGGCAAGTGCTTACGGCGAGTTGCTATCAGCGACTGATTCCACGCGTTCAGCAGGCGCCCGCAGTTTTGTTGGATATTTTGGTCGACGAGGCGCTTTGGCAATTACAACGGACAACCACGGAAAGGTGGTGGCATACCCTTGAACAAGCCCAACGGCAGCAAGTTATTTCGGTTGAAACGGCACAACGGTTCCGGGTCGGCTAGGTGGTCGTTGACGCAGCAACATCAATTTTGTCAGTTGTTGGCCGACCAGTTGGCGGGGGGCTTTTCACTTCGTCAGGCATTGCGTTTTAGCCAGATGGCCGGTAGCGGACTGCCACGCAGCCTTGCCGTCATTGAAGAGCAGTTGGAGAGTGGCCAGGACTTTGTCGGTTGTCTGGCCCCTTATTTGCAGGCCAACGTCTACTTTCAGCTACAAGTCACCGCCACCCATGGAGATCTAGCTATGGCCTTACAACGCGCCGCGACACTATTGAATCTCATGGCTACCCAACGTAAGCGACTCGGCCAGCTATTACTCTATCCGTTGGGCTTATTGGCGGGGATGGTAGGGCTGTTGATTACGCTAAAATTCGGCGTGCTACCGCAATTACAGCAGGAAATTGTGGCCCATACGACAACAGCAACGACGATTGGTCAACTTTATCTAAAAGTTGGTGGAGGACTGTTGGTCGTGGCCGGGGGCTACTTGGTTTGGCGCTGGTGGCGGCAACAACCGCGGTTAAGGCTCGTTAGCTGGACGTTACGCTGGCCCATCATCGGCCGAATCTTGCGTGCCTATTACGCCTACTACCTGACGGCAAATTTGAGTCAGTTATTGGCCAGTGGCTTGAGCGTCAAGCAAATGATTACCGTGCTTCGGCAACTTCCCGAGAAGGCATTGCTCCACCAGCTAGCCGGGACCTTGGCTCGGCAGCTGCAGGCCGGAAAGTCACCGCTGGGTTGGCTACAACGGCAACCCTTTATTCCTGACCAACTGGTGATCTTACTTCAGAAGGGCCGGACGCACGCGCAGTTAACACGGGAGCTAGAAGCCTATAGTCAGCTTCGTTACCGTGAATTGGTGCGGCTAACCGAGCAAGGCCTAGCGTTAGTCCAGCCCGTTTTGTTAGCGGTGGTGGCATTGTTGATTGTGGGCGCCTATCTCAGTTTGCTTTTACCCATGTACGCCAACTTACAGGGGGTCTATCAATGAAGCAACGACACGGCTTCACCCTCGTTGAAATGACCATTGTGCTCTTCATTATTTCCCTATTGGTCTTGATTATTCTTCCTAACCTAAACGGTCAGCGCCACCGCGCTCGGGGCATCCACCAGCACGCCATGGAGACGGTGGTTCAGGGACAGGTGACGGCCTACTTGGATGATCACCAGACCGCCGAACACGTGACCTATGAGGCGTTAGAGAAGGGACAGTATTTGACGCCACAGCAGGTTGCTCAGGCGAAACGAGAGGGGATCAAAATCCATGACGAACGTCCGGAAAGTTAGCCGGTGCGGCGGCTTTACGTTGTATGAAACGCTAGTGGTGTTAGCCATTGTTGCCGGTCTGGGGACGTTGGTCGGGTTTCAGGCCGTCGCCCAGCGTCGTGCGGCCGCGGAACGCGCCTTTTGGCCGGCTTGGCAACAGCTATGGACGGCGGGCCGTCAGGTAGCTTTGGCCCGTCACGAGACAGTCGGTATTTTTGTGGACCGCCACACGGGCCGGGTGACTCTCGCACAGGGACAACCACGCCGAGTCTTTCGTCAGTTGACCCCGCCGCCCGGTTTGCGCTGGGTGGATGGTAAGACGGCATGGAGCATCTCGCCACAGGGGAATTCGGCGGCCTTTACCATGGAGTGGTATAGCACGACCCACCGCGTCTGGTGGTATCAGACCTTTCAGTTAGGAGGTGCCCTCATTTATGTGGAAGCAACGAAGACCCGGCGTCCGTCACGGCTGGCTCCTGCCTGATGCGTTGTTGGCACTCGGTATTGTGGCGTTGACGATTCTCCTGGCACAGCAGGCATTAGTCGTCACCCAGCATCGTGAGCAGATTCAGACGGCAAAGCTTCGGCAGGTGCGTGCCCGTCACGACCATGCACTATTAAAATGGGCAGCGGTGCAATGACGAAGCGGCGAGGCTTTACGCTAGTTGAAGCATTGATGGCCTTGATCATTGCCTCGGGGATGTTTGTGTTAGCGAGTGGGGTTGACCGGCAAATTTTGCGACCGCTTCGCCACGATCCGATTGCGTGGTATCAAGCCGTGCGGGTACTCGAACAGCCCGGCCGCTACCGAGCGGTCAGTCTTGACCGACGGCAACTAAATCTCGTCGACTTACAGCAGGGCGGCAAGCAAGTTGCCGTGTGGGTCGATACGAAACACGTCTTGCGCCTCACCAACTCGCAGCATCAAGGATACTACCCGCTCTTACGGCACGTTGAGGCCGTTCAGTGGCGGCCGACCCCGTATCCCGGCTTGGTACAATTACGACTTAAACAGGAGCGATTGCCTTGGCAGACCACCATTCTCGATTTACGCGGCACGGCTTTTTGACGTTGTGGGCGTTGTTCTTTTTGGCTGGCGTCAGCCTTATTTTATTAGTTGTGCTGGCCGGCCAATCGGCGCGCCAACAGTCGACCCTTGAACTGATTAAAGCGTATAATCGTTCGACTTCACAAATAGAACGGGCGATTAAGGGGTCCCAGCATCCCCATAAACGGGCCCCCAGAACGGTAAAACCCGGAGATTCACCGGAAAGATTGCTTGAATAACACCCGAAAAATCGGTAGTATAGATAACGGAAACGTAGAGTCATGTAAATTTCACAAGGAGGCGAAGCGTACTGTCACAAGAACAGACTGAAGCGCTCTTCAAGGTTTTGGACGAATCGACCACGACCTTGCAGACGGCGCTAAGCACATCTTACTTGGACGCCTTTATTGAGACCGGAGATAATCTGCTCAATGGACAGGTTCAGGTGGAAGATGGTCAGCCCGACGAGGAGACCGCAGCGGCATTAACCAAGCTGTACGCCCAAGTCGACTGGCAAAGTGACGATGCCGAAACGGTTCGCCGGGCGATTCAATTGGCCATGCTCAAAGCGATTCGTGTGGATGAAATTCAAGCCAATCACCAACTCACGCCGGATACGATTGCCTACATTATGGGTTATCTGGTTACCCGGTTGGAGAAGGGCAAGTCTGAGCTGACCGTGACCGATTTGACGGTCGGCACCGGGAACCTGTTGACTGCGGTGCTCTCGCAACTGAAGGCAGTCGTCGAGGGTAAGATCAAGGCTTATGGGGTGGACAACGATGATACCATGTTGGCCATCGCCCAGACGTCGAGTGATCTCCAACGGTTACCGATTGAACTCATTCACCAGGATGCGTTGGAGCAGTTGTTGGTTCCCGCAAGTGATTTGATCGTTGCGGACCTGCCAATCGGGTATTATCCGATTGATGACAACGCCGCCAATTATCAAACCCGCGCGGCAGAAGGCCACTCATTCGTGCATCACTTGTTGTTGGAGCAAGCGCTCAATCAGCTAAAACCAGGGGGCGTTGGCGTCTTCCTGGTACCTTCTCAACTCTTTCAAACGGAAGAGGCGAAGGGCCTGTTAAAGTGGTTAGCTGGTAACGCTTACCTTCAAGGGTTGTTGAACCTTCCAAGTGAGCTCTTTATGAATGTTAACGCCCAGAAGGCCATTCTGATTCTTCAGAAGCCGGGCGCTGGCGCAAAGCAGGTTGAACAAGTAATGTTGGGCGAGTTCCCATCATTTAAAGAACAATCAGCATTTCAAAAGTTTGTTGCGGAAATCGTCCAATGGGAAGAACAAAACCTGCTGACGGACCGCTCATAAAAGGAGAAATTACCAAATGGGAAAATCATTAGCAATTAACGCCGGAAGTTCTACGTTAAAGTTCAAGTTATTCCAAATGCCAGAAGAAAAGGTTATCGCTGAAGGCGCCATTGACCGGATTGGTCTGGGCAACTCTTTAGTCGAAATCAAGTATGGCGATGGCGAAAAGTACAAGACGCATGAAGATGTGAACGATCACAAGGAAGCCATCCAATTAATGTTGGACCAATTGACTGAATTGAAGATCATCACGGACTTCAACGAAATTACGGGGATTGGTCACCGGGTCGTTGCCGGTGGTGAAGAGTTCAAGGACTCCGCCGTGATTGATGACGATGTTTTACAAAAGATCAAGGACTTGGCCGAATATGCACCATTGCACAACCCGGCCGCAGCTATGGGGATCGAAGCCTTCAAGAAGATCTTGCCTAACGTCTTGAGTGTGGCGGTCTTCGATACGTCCTTCCACACGACCATGCCAGAAGTCAACTACATGTATGCGATCCCTTACGAATACTACGAAAAGTATGGGGCCCGGAAGTATGGAGCCCACGGGACTAGTCACCGTTACGTTGCGCATCGGGCCGCTGCCATGTTAGGCAAACCCTTGGAAGACTTGAAGCTGATCACGCTCCATATTGGTGCCGGTGGGTCGATCACCGCTATCAAGGACGGTAAGTCATACGATACGTCTATGGGCTTCACGCCACTGGCCGGGATCGAAATGGCGACCCGTTCTGGGGATATTGATGCGTCCTTAGTAGCTTACTTGATGGAAAAGCTAAACATCGACAAGCCAAGCGACATGATCAACATCTTGAACAAGAAGTCTGGTCTGGTCGGTGTTTCCGGGGTCTCCGCAGATATGCGTGAACTGGAAGCCGTTCAAGACAAGAACCACCGTGCCAAGTTGGCTCGGGACATGTTCATTAACCGGATTGTTCGTTACGTTGGGGCCTACCTGGCTGAATTGGGCGGTGCGGATGCGATTGTCTTCACGGCCGGTGTTGGTGAAAATGACATCATGATCCGTCAAGAAGTTGCCGACAAGTTGAACTACTTCGGCATCGCCGTTGACCCAGAAAAGAACGATATTCGTGGGGTTGAACGCGACTTAAGTGCCGCCGGTTCTAAGATCAAGACGCTCTTGATTCCAACCGACGAAGAGTTAATGATTGTTCGGGATATCGAACGGTTACGTAAATAAATGCTCAGGAAGCATCCCTTCACTTGTTGGAGGGATGCTTTATTCATCCTAAGGTGAATAATTATCACGTAAATGGTTTTAAGTTGAGAGATACTCTTTTATGCCGGGCTTTCACGCTGTTTAGTTAGTCAAACTAACCAGCGCTGGTACTGGCATCGTCCATTAAGATGTGTATAATATATTTCAACAAAGGGGCGATTAAGATGAAAGAAAGTCAATCGAATAACAACCAGGAATTTTCGCGGGGATTGCAGAGCCGCCACGTCCAACTGATTGCTCTTGGGGGAACAATCGGGACTGGCCTCTTCTTAGGTGCCGGTCAATCCATTCATCTTGCCGGGCCATCCATTATCTTGGCCTACTTGGTGACCGGAATCATGTGCTTCCTGCTGATGCGTGCGCTCGGGGAACTCTTACTGTCTGACCTCGGCGTCCACTCTTACATTGATTTTATTAAGCGATACTTGGGTGAAAATATGAGCTTCGTGGCCGGCTGGACCTACTGGATCTGCTGGATCACCATCGCCATGGCCGAGGTCACGGCGGCCGGGCAATACATGCAGTTCTGGTTCCCACATTTACCGGCGTGGGTCACGGCCTTGACGCTATTAGCTATCTTATTAGCCTTGAACTCCGTCACGGTCAGCGCCTTTGGCGAAACGGAATTTTGGTTTGCCATCATTAAGATTGTCGCAATTGTGGCGCTGATTCTAGCCGGCGCTTACATGGTGGCCGTTCACTTTCCAACGCCGGCCGGTCATGCCAGCGTGACGAACCTGGCCAGCGGTGGATTCTTCGCCAACGGGGCCAAGGGCTTCTTCCTGTCCTTCCAGATGGTACTCTTTAGTTTCGTCGGGATTGAAATGGTGGGGATGACCGCTTCCGAGACGGCCAATCCCAAGAAGGTCTTGCCTAAGGCGATTAACGAGATTCCTATTCGGATTATTCTCTTCTACCTGGGCTCGTTGTTAGCCTTGATGTGCATCTACCCGTGGCAAGTCGTGTCACCAACCAGCAGTCCTTTCGTTCAGGTCTTCAAGAACGTTGGAATTCAGTCGGCGGCGGCCGTGATTAACTTCGTGGTCTTGACAGCGGCGGCTTCGGCCTGCAACAGTTCGCTGTTTACGACCGGGCGGATGCTCTTTTCCCTGACGTATGGGGGTGAGGGGCGGTTCGCCAAGCACATGGGCACCTTGTCACGGGCTCAGGTGCCGACGCGGGCGTTGCGGTTCTCCACGGTAATTATCGCCGTGTCGGTCTTTCTGAACTTCATCATTCCGGGCCACGTCTTCGCCTTTGTCTCCAGTATCGCCACGACCTGCTTCCTCTTCATCTGGAGTGCCATCGTGGTGGCGCATATCAAGTACAAGCGGCAGCAGACGGCCTTGGAACGCCAGAACGGTGAATTTAAGATGCCATTCTTCCCACTGAGTGACTACTTCATTCTGGCTTTTCTCGGCATGGTCGCCATCGTTTTACTCTTCCGGGTGGACACACTGATCGCGTTAATTGGGTCGGTCATTTGGCTAGTTGGCCTGAGTCTGGGTAAGCGACTCCGCGATCGTCAGACGGCGCGGGTGATGGATTCGGATTCAGATAAATAGAAGTTTTGAGAGGCTGTGGCAGCGATTGTCACGGCCTCTTTTGTCCGACTTTTTCGTGAGAACCGAACCAGCGAAAATAGCTGTGAAGTGCTAGGATGGAAGTAGTTGTTATTTGCGGCGTTCGTGACCAGTTAATGCGGTCGCGGATAAAAAATCAAATGGGGTGTTGAGATGCAACAAATTAAAATTGCGGGGCGGACGGTCCCGGCGATCGGAATTGGGACGTGGCACATGGGTGATCGGCCCGCACAGCGCGAGACCGAGATTGCGGCGATCCAAGCCGGGATTGCCGCCGGTGCCCGCGTGATTGATACGGCCGAGATGTATGGTTCTGGCCGAGCGGAAACATTGGTTGGGGAGGCCCTACAACCCTATCAACGTCAGGATCTCTTTTTGATTTCCAAGGTGCTACCGGAGAACGCGTCTCGGCAACGTATGGAGGCGAGTCTGGACGCTAGTCTCCAACGGCTACGGACCGATTACCTCGACCTATACCTCTATCATTGGCGGGGGAGTGTGCCCTTAGCCGAGACGGTGGCCGAACTCCAACGCCTGCAACAGACCGGTAAGATTCGGGCATGGGGTGTATCCAACTTTGATATCGCCGATCTAAAGGAGCTGTGGCAGTTACCCGGTGGTGATCAGGCGGCGGCCAACGAGGACCTCTATCATCTTGGCAGTCGGGGATTGGACTACGCGGTGCTGCCGTGGCAACGGGAGCATCAGTTACCTCTGATTGCCTACTCACCGATTGCTCAGGGGGATTCCTGGGGGCAGCAACTCACGACCAACGCCACGGTCAAGGATATCGCGGTAACCCATCAGGCCAGTGTCTATCAAGTTCTGCTAGCTTGGGTCATTCGGCAACCCCAAGTGCTGGCCATTCCGCAGACGAGTTCGGTGGCCCACATGGAACAGAACTTAGCCGCTGGCGATTTGAAATTATCTCCGGCCGAGCTGGCCGCCCTAGATCGCCAATTTCCACGGCCGACTCACAAGGAACGTCTCGATATTATTTAGCCATAAAGGAGTAACGCTATGCAATATTTCACGTCAGATACGCATTTCTTCCATAAAGATTTACTGGGGATGAATGACTTCGCGCCACGGCCATTTGCCAATGTTGAAGAGATGAATCAGACCATCATCGATAACTGGAATGCACGGGTGGCCCCGACGGATACCGTCTATCACCTGGGCGACATTGCCCTGTACTTCACGCGGCCGGCCGTGAAGTCCGATGAGGCTGTGGCCGCTGTGCTCTCACAGTTAAATGGCCATCTGGAACTCATTAAGGGCAATCACGATAGCCGCGCACTCTTCAAGTATTTGGCGGCCCACAATCCGGTGGATCACGGTCAGGAGAAGTATACCTTTCACGACGTTGGCGCGTTGATTAAGTACGACCACCGGCAGTACTACATGACCCACTATCCCATGATGCTGGGTATTGTGAAACAGATTATTAATCTCCACGGGCACATTCACCACTACGCCGTGCCGGTCAAGGAGAATATTAACGTGGGTGTGGACACGCCGGAGACCCGTTATCTCAAGGAGCCGGTTCCGTTCGGTACGCCATTTTCGACCAGTGAAATCGAAGAGATGGTCGCAGGCAAGGCCAAAGAGTTCCGCGATAAGCAGTAGTGTTTGACTGAATGTGGGAAATGGCGGCTGTTCGTCGCGTCGGGAATTCGCAGAAGCGTCTGTATCGTGCTTGACCGGGAGCCCTTGATGCCGTAGGATTAAACACAGTGTTAAGAGGAGTTAAGAGACTATGGAACAGTTGACCATTCTGCATACCAATGACCTGCATTCACACTTTGAGAATTGGCCGCGTATTCGGCGGTATCTGGCCGCCGCTAAGGCAAGTGCCCAGGCTGCCGGACATACCGTGTATACCTTTGATCTCGGGGACAACATGGATCGTGTCCACCCAGTGACGGAGGCCACGAACGGTCAGAAAAACGTGGAATTGATGAATCAGATTGGCTATGACGCGGTGACCATTGGGAATAACGAGGGCCTGAGTTACATGCGGGCCCAGTTGGATCACCTCTACGACTACGCCAATTTCCCGGTGGTGTTGGGGAACCTGTTAACGGCAGATACCCATGAGCAGCCGAAATGGGCGGTCGATCACCGGATGCTCACGACTAAGGCTGGCACCCGCGTTCTGGTCTTAGGGTTGACGGCCCCGTACCAGCTCACGTATCCGTTGGCGGGATGGTTGCCCATCGGTGTCGATCAGGCGTTGAAGAGCTTATTGAAGACTTATGCTGAAGACTTCGATGTCTGTGTGCTGCTTTCCCATCTAGGGGTGGACGTCGACCGGCAGATTGCCAAGCGCTATCCACAAGTCAACGTGATTATTGGGAGCCACACGCACCATTTGTTTGTTAACGGGGAACAGGATAATCACAGCCTGCTAGCCGCCGCTGGTAAATTCGGGCGGTACGTGGGTAAAATTGAGGTTAGTGTGGACGGACAACACCACGTAAAGGCCGCTACGGCTAGTGTCGTGGAGACGGCCACGCTACCCGAAGAACCCGGGGATGCCGCTGAAATTCAGGGGCTTCACGACCTGGGGACGGATATTTTGTCCGAACAGCGCGTGGCTGATTTACCCGTGTCCATGGAGGCCGATCTGACCGGCCAACCAAGGCTGGTCCGTGAGGGGCTTCACGCCATCGCGGAGTATGCCGGTACCCAGGCGGCAATTTTAAACGCTGGGCTATTCTTGGAGGACTTACCCCGTGGGGTGGTCAATCAGAATCAGCTTCATGAAATCTTGCCGCACAACATGCACGTGATGACGGTGACGTTGCGTGGCTATGATTTGTGGCGACTCATTCAAGAATTCGAATTGGCGCGATTGTTTCTGCGACATTTCCATCAAAAGGGTATGGGCTTTCGCGGCAAAATCTTCGGTGAGATCAATTACCTGGGGATTGCCTACGACCAGCGGACCCACGCGGTCACGTGGCGGGGCGAGCCGCTCTCACCCAATCGGCAGTATAAGATTGCGGTGCTGGACCATTACCTGTTTATTCCGTTCTTCCCGACGATTTCGATCGTGGGCAAGAACCACATTTTATATCAGGACCTATTACGGGAGGTGTTCGCCCAATATCTCGGTGAACATTATCCCTTAAACCAAGACTAGAGAGGATGACGACGGTGGATCGCAAAGATTTAGAGGCACTGGTTGCCGAACAACGAGAGAGCCGTGAACCGGCGGCGGAGGTCGTTCGGGTGGATGAAACCCACCTGACCATCAACGGTCACCCCTATGAGGTGGTAGCTAACGAGCGCGATGGCTTTGACTTTACCGAGTTTTCCCGCCGATTTAGCACCATTTTAAGTAAATTTGACTACATTGTCGGGGATTGGGGCTTTGAACAACTGCGGTTGAAGGGCTTTTACGCCGAAGACCGTGCTGGGGCCAAGCAGAACCAGATCGATGCGGTGCAGGACTACCTCTATGAATCCTGTAACTTTGGCTGTGCCTACTTTATCCTGCACAACTTGGACGTTAAGGCGGCTCCTAAGCCCCGGCGGAGTCGATCGCGGCGGCGTAACGGCAATAAGTCAACGCAGCAGAATCAGACGACGAAGTCCCAGAACCAATCGCAGAATCAGCCGAAACACCAAAACACTGAAAAGACGGCCACCGCTGGTAGTAAGTCCGCTACGGGTAACGGTGGTCATCGGCGGCGATCACGGCATTCGCGTCACCGCAATAACAATACGGCACATCCATACAAAGAAGAACGCCGGACGACTACGCAACCTAAGCAGGAAGCGGGGAAGACCGTGACCGTGGCAACAGGTGGTCAAGGCCGGCGTCACTTTACGATTCGGCAGAAAAAAGAGAATTAGGGAGAAGTTGCAATGAAAAATTATCAGGCCTATTTAATCGACTTGGACGGCACGGTTTATGCGGGTAGCAAGCGTTACCCGAAGGCCAAGGCCTTTGTGGAACGGATTCAGGCGGCCCACATCCCCTTTAAATTTGTCACGAACAATACTACAAAGTTACCCGTGGATGTGGTCGCCAATTTAGCGGACAACCATGACATTCACGTTACCACGGATAACGTCTACACGGCGGGATTGGCGACGGCAGATTTCTTGGATCAGCGGGCGGGCAAGACCGGTAAGCGCACGGTGTACGTTGTGGGCGAGATCGGCTTGAATCAGGCGTTAGCGGCCAAGGGGTTCACGGTTGATGAAGACCATCCAGAATACGTCGTTGTAGGACTTGATAGCGATGTGACCTATGAAAAATTTGCCAAAGCCATTTTGGCGATTCGTAGCGGGTCGACCTTTATTGGCACCAATTCGGATTCCAACATTCCTAAGGCCCGGGGGTTGATGCCGGGAGCCGGGGCACTGGTTGACCTGGTCCGGTACGCGACGCAGACGGACCCGATCTTCGTGGGCAAGCCGGAACCGATTATTTTACAGAATTCCCTAGAAATGATGGGGATTGCGCCGGATCAGGCACTGATGGTTGGCGACAACTATCAGACGGATATCCTGGCTGGGATTCGAGCGGGCGTGGATACGTTGTTGACGTATACCGGCGTTTCGACGCCAGAGCAGGTCGCGCAGCAGTCGGTTCAACCGACGTATACGGTGCCGGACCTCGCCCATTGGGACATCGAGGTGGGGCCGATTGACTAGGTGGCAACGTGGCGTGGGATTAACCGCGCTCATTTTAGCTCTGCTGACGCTCAGTATCTTTTTGACCATCAACGCGGTGTGGCTGTATCGGTTGGATATTCACTGGCTGAACATCAGTCGGACGGTGCAGATGGCCCCCGGTAAGCTGATGCACAATTACTATCAAATGCTAGGTTATCTGGAATTACCTTGGGTGACCGACCTGAAGATGAGTGACTTTCCCACGTCTTTTACGGGGATGATTCACTTCCACGATGTGAAGAACTTATTTTTACTGAATAATATCGTGCTGGTGGTTAGTCTCTACCCGGCGATCTGGTATTTCCGACGGCTGAAACACTTGAAGGAACGTTGGCGGCTTATCCGGCCTATGCAGGTTGCCACGGTGGTTCCGCTGGTTTTGGCGGCCATAATGGCGGTGGATTTCAATGACTTCTTTATCGACTTTCATAAGCTATTATTTCGGAATAATGACTGGTTATTTGATCCGAGTCTGGACCCCATCATCACGGCGTTACCGGATACTTTTTTCCTGCACTGCTTCATCATGGCTTTCGTCCTATTTGAGGCAGGCCTAGTCTGGCTCTACTGGTTGGGGCGTCGGTCCTTTAAGCACGCAGGGGAGACGGATTAAATTGAATAAATTGAAAAATCGCAACCGACAAGGAGAACCTTGGGGTTGTGATTTTTTGATGGGCATGATGCCTAAGAAAAAATGGTACCGACAGTGATGTCGGTACCATTTTATGGATAAAGCTAATCGTCTTCCGGAATCCGGCGCGGTGCTGGATGGGAAGGGCGGCGTCCGCGTAACCAACCAACGATGGCTGGGATCAGGGAAATCACGATGATGCCCAGAACCACTGCTGAAAAGTGTTCCTTAACGAACGGAATGTTACCGAAGAAGTAGCCGCCACCACAGCAGATGAAGACCCACGTCATGGCCGCACTCACGTTATATTTGAGAAAGCGACGGTAGGGGAACTGCGAACCGGCCGCAGTAAACGGCACGAACGTCCGAATGATCGGCATGAACCGACCTAAGAAGATGGCTAATGGTCCGTGCTTCTTGAAGAACTGTTCAGATTGGGCGAGTTTGTCCTTGTTGATCAGCTTGCCAAACCATGAATGGTTGGACAGTGCCGCACCAGCACGACCGCCAAGATAGAAGTTGAGCGAATCACCAGCGAGGGCCGCCAGTAAGAAGATGGCGACGAACAGCCAAATATTCAGGCCGTACGCTGGATTAGCGGCCAGGGCCGCCGCGGCGAAGAGCAGTGAATCCCCTGGTAAGAAGGGCAGGATCACGGCACCAGTTTCCACAAAGATGATGGCAAACAAAATGAGGTAGGTGGACCCACCAAAGGTATTGACGATATTTACCAAGTGATCGTCGATGTGGAGAACGAAATCAATTAAATAGGCCATTTAGGTGCTCCTTAGTTGTTATTTGATAATACCCACATTGTAGAAGTTTTTCATCTCAATGTCAGCAGGTCCAGCGAAGCTTAACGAAATTGTGATAATTATTTGAACGGCGTATCTTGTTCGTTGGCATCGTCATGAGCCAGTCGGGCGGCGCCGGCAGCGGCAATTGCGCCGACCAGATCGTCCAAGAAGGTGTGTATAATCCCCGGTTCGTGGGCGTTTAGCTTGGCCAGAATTCCTGGCTTGGTTCGGTCAATGTAGCCATAGTTGGTAAAGCCAATGGAGCCGTAAAGGTCGACGATGGAGAGTGCCATGGTCTCGTCGACACCATAGAGACCTTCGTCACGTTCGACAATTGTTTGTAGGGGTTCCATGAGGGCGTGGTGTTCGGCGGCGATGTCCAACTGAATGCCCGTGATCACGGCGTTTTGGACTTCACGCTTGTTCAACACAGTTTGGACGCTATGCAGGGCAATCTCTGGGGTTAAGTCCTTAATGAAGTCTTTTTGGAGATAAACGACCAGGTCGGCGATGTCGGTCAGTTCGACCCCACGTTCGTGAAGAAGGTCAATTGTCCGCTGACCGTAAGCAGTAGATGGTTTAATCATAGTAGATGTAACTCCCTTTCTCTATTTAATGAGGTAGGTCTAGTATACACCAGTGACTTCAGTTGCATTTTTCCCCTTTGGCGGTGATAATAGACAATTAGATAATGTTTTGAAAGAATATGGAGGATAATTATGACAAAGTTTCCACAAATTGATTTGGCTAACGCCAGGGGTCCACAAGTAACGATTGAAACGTCCATGGGGACCATTCAGCTGCAACTCTTCCCCGAACAAGCACCAAAGACAGTTGAAAACTTTGTGACGCACGCCAAGGCTGGTTACTATGATGGGATGACTTTCCACCGGGTAATTCCTAACTTTATGATTCAAGGTGGCGACCCAACCGGTACGGGGATGGGCGGTGAAAGTATCTGGGGTCAGCCTTTTGAAGACGAATTTTCACCCGAACTATACAACCTACGTGGGGCCTTATCCATGGCTAACGCGGGTCCTAATACGAATGGTAGTCAGTTCTTCATTGTTCAAGATAAGGACATGACCGATCAGATGCAGAGCCAAATGAAAGACGCCGGCTTCCCTGGGGAAATCGTTGAGGCTTATCAGGGCGGTGGGACACCATGGCTGGACTTCCGGCACACGGTCTTTGGCCAGGTGACCGATGGCATGGACGTTGTGGATGCTATCGCTGCCGTGAAGACGGATGCTAGTGACCAACCAACGACGCCAGTAACGATGGATAAAGTAACCGTTCAGGAATAAAGCATGATGGACCCAGTATGCAGAGGGAGGCGAGACGATGACATTTAAGATTGGACAGAAAGTGACGGGGCGGATTACGGGGATTCAACCGTATGGGGCCTTTGTGAGTCTTGGCGGTCACCGTCAAGGCTTGATTCACATCTCGGAATGCCACTGTGGTTATGTCAAAGACATTCACGATTATTTGAAGGTCAACCAAGAGGTCAACGTCGTGGTGCTCGACATCGATGAGTTTACCGGGAAGATTAGTTTATCGTTGCGGTGCTTGGAACACGTTGATTTTGGCCCGGAACCAGACGAGCATCAACACCGGCACTACTGGACGAATCATCGGATTAACATTGGCTTCAAGCCGATAGGTGACCGTTTGGCAGGCTGGAAAACTGAAGCCTTACGTCATTTAAACCAAGAGAAGACATCCTCATAATGAGGGTGTTTTTATTTTTTGAAAAAAGACTTGACCAATGGGTGGATGATTGATAAGATATTACCTGTTGCTGTTTGAGACGGTCAATGCATAAATAACAAATTATTGAATAGTCATACAAATTTGAAATTAATGCTTGACGTGTTAAACCGCAACTGATAGAATGATTTATGTTGTCAAGGCGCGTTTCAGGCGTCTTCCGATATTTCTAAGATGTTGAATAAATATTCAAGAAGTTGAAAAAAGATGTTGACACGTTTTTAACAACATGATATGATGATTAAGTTGATTGCTTCGGTAATCACTTAGGTAGACCTTTGAAAACTGAACATTGTTTCGACAAACCAAATATGTGTAGGGCGGTTTGATATTTATATCAAACCCAAACAATATTTGCAAAGTCAATTCGCTTTTAAAAAATGTAACAACAATCGATGAGCTATTCAAGCATCATCTATAAGATGAGAGTTTGATCCTGGCTCAGGACGAACGCTGGCGGCATGCCTAATACATGCAAGTCGAATGAGCTTCCGTTGATTGACGTGCTTGCACTGATTTCAACATTGAAGTGAGTGGCGAACTGGTGAGTAACACGTGGGTAACTTGCCCAGAAGCAGGGGATAACACTTGGAAACAGGTGCTAATACCGTATAACAACAAAAACCGCATGGTTTTTGTTTGAAAGGTGGTTTCGGCTATCACTTCTGGATGGACCCGCGGCGTATTAGTTAGTTGGTGAGGTAAAGGCCCACCAAGACAATGATACGTAGCCGACCTGAGAGGGTAATCGGCCACATTGGGACTGAGACACGGCCCAAACTCCTACGGGAGGCAGCAGTAGGGAATCTTCCACAATGGACGAAAGTCTGATGGAGCAATGCCGCGTGAGTGAAGAAGGGTTTCGGCTCGTAAAACTCTGTTGTTAAAGAAGAACACTCTTGAGAGTAACTGTTCAGGAGTTGACGGTATTTAACCAGAAAGCCACGGCTAACTACGTGCCAGCAGCCGCGGTAATACGTAGGTGGCAAGCGTTGTCCGGATTTATTGGGCGTAAAGCGAGCGCAGGCGGTTTCTTAAGTCTGATGTGAAAGCCTTCGGCTTAACCGGAGAAGTGCATCGGAAACTGGGAGACTTGAGTGCAGAAGAGGACAGTGGAACTCCATGTGTAGCGGTGGAATGCGTAGATATATGGAAGAACACCAGTGGCGAAGGCGGCTGTCTAGTCTGTAACTGACGCTGAGGCTCGAAAGCATGGGTAGCAAACAGGATTAGATACCCTGGTAGTCCATGCCGTAAACGATGAGTGCTAGGTGTTGGAGGGTTTCCGCCCTTCAGTGCCGCAGCTAACGCATTAAGCACTCCGCCTGGGGAGTACGACCGCAAGGTTGAAACTCAAAGGAATTGACGGGGGCCCGCACAAGCGGTGGAGCATGTGGTTTAATTCGAAGCTACGCGAAGAACCTTACCAGGTCTTGACATCTTCTGCCAATCTTAGAGATAAGACGTTCCCTTCGGGGACAGAATGACAGGTGGTGCATGGTTGTCGTCAGCTCGTGTCGTGAGATGTTGGGTTAAGTCCCGCAACGAGCGCAACCCTTATTATCAGTTGCCAGCATTCAGTTGGGCACTCTGGTGAGACTGCCGGTGATAAACCGGAGGAAGGTGGGGATGACGTCAAATCATCATGCCCCTTATGACCTGGGCTACACACGTGCTACAATGGACGGTACAACGAGTCGCGAAGTCGTGAGGCCAAGCTAATCTCTTAAAGCCGTTCTCAGTTCGGATTGTAGGCTGCAACTCGCCTACATGAAGTTGGAATCGCTAGTAATCGCGGATCAGCATGCCGCGGTGAATACGTTCCCGGGCCTTGTACACACCGCCCGTCACACCATGAGAGTTTGTAACACCCAAAGCCGGTGAGATAACCTTCGGGAGTCAGCCGTCTAAGGTGGGACAGATGATTAGGGTGAAGTCGTAACAAGGTAGCCGTAGGAGAACCTGCGGCTGGATCACCTCCTTTCTAAGGAATATACGGAGGCTACACATACTTTGTCGAAACAATGGTCAGTTTTGAGGGGCTTACCTCTCAAACTTGTTCTTTGAAAACTAGATATTATCAATTATTTTCCTTTAATTATTAAGATAATTAAACCGAGAAACAACTGCGTATTTTTGAGTTTTTTAATTAGTTTATATCGCTAATACTCAATTAATCAGCGATTACGACGTAATCGTTAGGTTAAGTTATGAAGGGCGCATGGTGGATGCCTTGGTACTAGGAGCCGATGAAGGACGGGACTAACACCGATATGCTTCGGGAGCTGTACGTAAGCTTTGATCCGGAGATTTCCGAATGGGGAAACCCAATTACTTTAATCAGTAATTACAACTCAGGGAATACATACTTGAGTTGAGGCAGACGTGGGGAACTGAAACATCTAAGTACCCACAGGAATAGAAAGAAAAATCGATTCCCTAAGTAGCGGCGAGCGAACGGGGAATAGCCCAAACCAAAGAGCTTGCTCTTTGGGGTTGTAGGACTGAACATTTGAGTTACCAAAGTCAATGATAATCGAAGAGTCTGGGAAGGCTCGGCACAGAGGGTGATACCCCCGTAGATGAAATCGTTGACCCTCAGTTCAGTATCCTGAGTACGGCCACACACGTGAAACGTGGTCGGAATCCGGGAGGACCATCTCCCAAGGCTAAATACTCCCTAGTGACCGATAGTGAACCAGTACCGTGAGGGAAAGGTGAAAAGCACCGCGGAAGCGGAGTGAAATAGTTCCTGAAACCATGTGCCTACAATTAGTTAGAGCCCGTTAATGGGTGATAGCGTGCCTTTTGTAGAATGAACCGGCGAGTTACGTTAATTTGCAAGGTTAAGGTGGAAAGACCGGAGCCGTAGCGAAAGCGAGTCTGAAACGGGCGTTTCAGTAAATTGACGTAGACCCGAAACCAGGTGACCTATCCATGTCCAGGTTGAAGGTGCGGTAAAGCGCACTGGAGGACCGAACCCGTGTATGTTGAAAAATGCTGGGATGAGGTGTGGATAGCGGTGAAATTCCAAACGAACTTGGAGATAGCTGGTTCTCTCCGAAATAGCTTTAGGGTTAGCCTCGGAGTTAAGAATCGTGGAGGTAGAGCCACTGTTTGGGCTAGGGGCCCGTCATGGGTTACTGAATTCAGATAAACTCCGAATGCCACAGATTTATATCCGGGAGTCAGACGATGAGTGATAAGATCCACCGTCGAAAGGGGAACAGCCCAGACCACCAATTAAGGTCCCTAAATACATGCTGAGTGGAAAAGGATGTGGAGTTGCATAGACAGCTAGGATGTTGGCTCAGAAGCAGCCACCATTTAAAGAGTGCGTAATAGCTCACTAGCCGAGTGATCCCGCGCCGAAAATATACCGGGGCTAAGCATGTTACCGAAATTGTGGATGCGACCAATAGGTCGCGTGATAGGAGAGCGTTCTAAGGGCAACGAAGCTAGACCGCAAGGACTAGTGGAGCGCTTAGAAGTGAGAATGCCGGTATGAGTAGCGAAAGATCAGTGAGAATCTGATCCACCGAATGACTAAGGTTTCCTGGGGAAGGCTCGTCCTCCCAGGGTTAGTCGGGACCTAAGCCGAGGCTGAGAAGCGTAGGCGATGGATAACAGGTTGATATTCCTGTACTAGTTAATCATGTTTGAACGATGGAGGGACGCAGGAGGCTATGGTGTGCACACGATTGGAAATGTGTGTTCAAGCGTCAAGTCTGGCGATGAGTTAAATGCTTATCGCTAAGGACAAGGCGTGACGAGGACCGAATTTTAGTAGGGAAGCGCCAGATGTCACACTGCCGAGAAAAGCTTCTAGTTAGTGATTAATTACCCGTACCGCAAACCGACACAGGTAGTCGAGGAGAGTATCCTAAGGTGAGCGAGTGAACTCTCGTTAAGGAACTCGGCAAAATGACCCCGTAACTTCGGGAGAAGGGGTGCTACACGCAAGTGTAGCCGCAGTGAAAAGGCCCAGGCGACTGTTTATCAAAAACACAGGTTTCTGCAAAATCGTAAGATGACGTATAGGGGCTGACGCCTGCCCGGTGCTGGAAGGTTAAGTGGATGAGTTAGCTTCGGCGAAGCCCAGAAATGAAGCCCCAGTAAACGGCGGCCGTAACTATAACGGTCCTAAGGTAGCGAAATTCCTTGTCGGGTAAGTTCCGACCCGCACGAAAGGCGTAACGATCTGGGCACTGTCTCAACGAGAGACTCGGTGAAATTATATTACCTGTGAAGATGCAGGTTACCCGCGACAGGACGGAAAGACCCCATGGAGCTTTACTGTAGCTTGATATTGGGTGTTGACACAGCTTGTACAGGATAGGTCGGAGCCGTAGAACTCGGAACGCTAGTTTCGAGTGAGGCGCTGGTGGGATACGACCCTCGCTGTGTGAACACTCTAACCCACACCACTAATCGTGGTGGGAGACAGTGTCAGGTGGGCAGTTTGACTGGGGCGGTCGCCTCCTAAAAAGTAACGGAGGCGCCCAAAGGTTCTCTCAGAATGGTTGGAAATCATTCGTCGAGTGTAAAGGCAGAAGAGAGCTTGACTGCGAGACAGACAGGTCGAGCAGGGACGAAAGTCGGGCTTAGTGATCCGGTGGTACCGTATGGAAGGGCCATCGCTCAACGGATAAAAGCTACCCTGGGGATAACAGGCTTATCTCCCCAAGAGTCCACATCGACGGGGAGGTTTGGCACCTCGATGTCGGCTCATCGCATCCTGGGGCTGTAGTCGGTCCCAAGGGTTGGGCTGTTCGCCCATTAAAGCGGTACGCGAGCTGGGTTCAGAACGTCGTGAGACAGTTCGGTCCCTATCCGTCGCGGGCGTAGGAAATTTGAGAGGAGCTGTCCTTAGTACGAGAGGACCGGGATGGACATACCGCTGGTGTACCAGTTGTGCCGCCAGGCGCATCGCTGGGTAGTTATGTATGGATGAGATAAACGCTGAAAGCATCTAAGTGTGAAACTCGCCTCGAGATGAGATTTCCCATTCCTATATGGAAGTAAGACCCCTGAGAGATGATCAGGTAGATAGGCTGGAAGTAGCAGCGCCGTGAGGCGTGGAGCGGACCAGTACTAATCGGTCGAGGACTTAACCAAGTTGAAAACGTGGTTGTTTCCGTTGGAAAGTAATTGATGATGTCTAGTTTTGAGAGAATAAGCTCTCAGTAGTGTGGTGGCGATAGCCTAAAGGATACACCCGTTCCCATGCCGAACACGGAAGTTAAGCTTTAGCACGCCGATAGTAGTTGGGGGATCGCCCCCTGCGAGGATAGGACGTTGCCACGCGATTTGGAGGATTAGCTCAGTTGGGAGAGCGTCTGCCTTACAAGCAGAGGGTCACAGGTTCGAGCCCTGTATCCTCCATTTGAGCCGTTAGCTCAGTTGGTAGAGCATCTGACTTTTAATCAGAGGGTCGACAGTTCGAGACTGTCACGGCTCATTCACCTTCGGGTGTTGAGTAATTTGATACAGAATGATACTGACTATGCCGACTTAGCTCAGTTGGTAGAGCACCTGTCTTGTAAACAGGGGGTCGGAAGTTCGAATCTTCTAGTCGGCATTTGATTTTGCGGAAGTAGTTCAGTGGTAGAACATCACCTTGCCATGGTGGGGGTCGCGGGTTCGAATCCCGTCTTCCGCTTAATACCGAGAGGTATTAGGCTTCAAACTTAATTAGCGTTTTGCACCCATAGCGCAACTGGATAGAGTGTCTGACTACGAATCAGAAGGTTGTAGGTTCGACTCCTACTGGGTGCATTTAACGGGAAGTAGCTCAGCTTGGTAGAGCACCTGGTTTGGGACCAGGGGGTCGCAGGTTCGAATCCTGTCTTCCCGATTAAATAAAATATATTTATTTAACATTTCGCGGTGTAGCTCAGCTGGCTAGAGCGTTCGGTTCATACCCGAGAGGTCGAGGGTTCGATCCCCCCCGCCGCGATTTGGACTTGGACTGGACCTTTAGCTCAGTTGGTTAGAGCAAACGGCTCATAACCGTTCGGTCGTAGGTTCGAGTCCTACAAGGTCCATTACCAGAAGGACTATTGTACTTGTTTTATGGAGGATTACCCAAGTCTGGCTGAAGGGAACGGTCTTGAAAACCGTCAGGTGAGTAAAATCACGCGAGAGTTCGAATCTCTCATCCTCCTTTGTTCCTTAATATTATCGCGGGATGGAGCAGTCTGGTAGCTCGTCGGGCTCATAACCCGAAGGTCGCAGGTTCAAACCCTGCTCCCGCAATTTGGTCCGTTGGTCTAGTTGGTTTAGGACGCCTGCCTGTCACGCAGGAGATCACGAGTTCGAGTCTCGTACGGACCGTTGTTACATTCTTCAGTAGGGTGTAGCAACCATAACAACATTCTAAATGGCAAAATGGCTCGGTAGCTCAGTCGGTAGAGCAATGGATTGAAGCTCCATGTGTCGGCGGTTCGATTCCGTCCCGCGCCATTAAGTATATCTCATAATAATGCGGGTATAGTTTAGTGGTAAAACCACAGCCTTCCAAGCTGTTGTCGCGAGTTCGATTCTCGTTACCCGCTTTATATGGGCCTATAGCTCAGCTGGTTTAGAGCGCACGCCTGATAAGCGTGAGGTCGATGGTTCGAGTCCATTTAGGCCCATTATGGAGAAGTACTCAAGTGGCTGAAGAGGTGCCCCTGCTAAGGGTATAGGTCGCGGAAGCGGCGCGAGAGTTCGAATCTCTCCTTCTCCGTTTAGTTATGACCCGTTGGTCAAGTGGTTTAAGACACCGCCCTTTCACGGCGGTAACATGGGTTCGAATCCCGTACGGGTCATTGTTTCACAATTTAATATTATCGCGGGATGGAGCAGTCTGGTAGCTCGTCGGGCTCATAACCCGAAGGTCGTAGGTTCAAACCCTACTCCCGCAATATTTGGTCCGTTGGTCTAGTTGGTTTAGGACGCCTGCCTGTCACGCAGGAGATCACGAGTTCGAGTCTCGTACGGACCGTCCGTTAAGTCTTCCTTGTTGGGGAAGGCTTTTTTGGTGGTTATAAAATATCTGTTGTTGGTAATCAACTTAATTGGTTACTGGCAGCGGATATTTTTGTATACTGTATAGAGTAAAAATGGGTACAAAAAAGGGATATAGTCGCAGATCTATGTCCATCCACTACCACATTTCAAGAGAAAGAAAGTGACTATATCCTATGTCCAATGATACTAAAATTATTCTGGGGATAAAAGACCCTAATATCAAAAAACTGAAAATAATGAATCCCTTAGAAGTAAAGGGACCACTCAAGGTACAGGCACTTTTAGACTACCGTCCAAAAGCTTGTCCTAAATGTGGCGTTTTGAACCAGAAGAGCATTATCAAATACGGTTGGCGTTGGACCACGGTTAAACTCCCACAAGCCGTTGAACGAGACGTTAAACTTCACCTTAAAAAACGTAATTTCAAGTGTAAGCAATGCCATCAATACTTTCTGGCAGAAACGTCGTTGGTTCAGCGAAACCACACCATCTCTAACGTCAGCCGGATCTCGTGTTTAGTAAAGCTCAGTGAGACGGTTTCAATGCGGCATATCGCAAACGAATTAAACATTTCGAGTACGAGTGTTTTACGAATCATGCGTAGCTACCAACCGGATATTAAGACAAATTACAGCTGGTTGCCAGCAGTTATTAATATGGATGAAGTCAAGTCTACCAAAGATGCCAAAGGTGCAATGAGCTTTGTCTTTATGGACGGTATGCGAAACGAATTTATCGATATCCTTGAATCACGAACCCTGTATGATCTCGAAAAATACTTCAATCGATATACTAAGGCTGCGCGAGAAGGCGTGAAAATCATTGTGACAGATATGAATTACACGTATCCGCAATTGACAGAAACCGTTTTTCCAAACGCGATTGTGGTAACCGATAGGTTCCACATCGTGAGTTCTATAATGCGTGGTTTCAATCGTGTGAGAGTTCGTATAATGAAGTCCTATGCCAATTCAAATATCAAACATAAGATCTTAAAACGATACTGGAAACTACTCTTAAAACCTAACGAAAAGCTGAACTTCAACGTCTATCATAATTTCACTCATCTCTCAGGAATTAATACTGAGAATAGTACGGTCGATTACATTCTCAGCTTCAATGATGAATTACGCCAAGCGTATGAGCTTTTACAGACCGTTCGGCGAGCCGTCAAGTATCGTCACACGTCCAAACTAGTAACCATTCTAGACAAGAAGAATGATTACTCCGAAGAGCTTGAAACACCGTTAAATACGTTGAGAGAACACCAAGAATCTGTGTACAATGCGCTAAAATACAATTATTCTAATGGACCAATGGAAGGTATCAATAATAAAATCAAAGTAATCAAGCGAGTCAGCTACGGATTCGGTTGTTTTAGTAGCTTTAGATTAAGGATTCATCTAGTATTCGGAATTAAAAAGGCTGCCTAATCATAATACGATTAGGCAACCTCAGACAGCCGATTACCAACAACAGTTGACAAAGAGCCTTTTTGGTCTGCACTGCGAGAATGTGGCGCGACTGCCCAGTCAAAAACGGCCGGCATGGTAAGAGGACCATACCGACCGCTTTTAGCGAATCAGGCTGTTCGTTGCTGAAGATAGTGACGCAGGCGGTCATCGTGGGCGTAGAGGTATAGGCCTCGGACGCCGCGTTTCATCAGCACATTGATGGAATTAAGAATCAGCTGTTGCTTAACCTGCTTCAATGTTGCGGGATCAGTCAGATCAGCGCGCTTCTTAAAGGCTTCGACGTCGGTGTAGCGGTCGAGGTGGATGGCCAACTGATTGTGTTCATCAAGGCCCACCGGGGGACCCAGAATAATGCCAACGTAATTCAGGTCGAAGCCCTGGCAGGTGTAAATGGAGCCCACCTCATTGATCGTTTCCGGCAACTCTGCCCAGGGCGTACTGGTATAGTTGTACTGATCCCACGGTAGGTGGAAATTACCCTCCGTGACGTAGTGTTTCCCGCCATCTAAGGTCGACGGATAGCCAGAGGTCGCCACCACCCGGGACAAACCGACCTCTTGATTGCGGCGCACCACGGCTTGCCGCATCTGCTCGGCGTCATCGAAGACACGCAGATCGTAGTTAGTGCCCGCATCGGCAGGTAGCGGATGGAGTCGTTGGTGCGTGAAGTCATTAATCCACCGCACCAGGTCGTCGCTGGCGTGCATGCGAAATTGGTGGGTCAGCCGGTAGGTGTCATAGGGATAGGGGGCGATGAGCTTTTCCAGCCGTGCCTCCGTCCAGAAACTCTTCATGCGTAGCACCTGCGTTTCATCGAAAACGACGATGATAACCTTGGCCGCGGCCATGAGAGAGCCTAGCTGATTCTCACCATAAAAATTATTGTAGTGATCGGCCTGCGACAGGAGCAGGTGGGCCTCGTCAATTACCAAGACGTCTGGGTGTGCCTGACCTTTGGCGATACGGTTGATTAGCGAGGTGGGCCGCTGAAAGTCCTTCTTCAACAAATGGGGGTGCGCACCGGCAATCTCTCGGTAGACCTTGAGAATCTCAGGGTGATTGACCAGAAAGTAATTTTCTGTCTGGGCCAAGGCTCCCGTACGTTGCGTCCGGGCCGCCACCTGGAGTTGGTTGAAGAGATGGGCGAGCACCACGCTTTTGCCAGTCCCGGCATCACCGTAGAGGGTGAAGAGGGCCGGTCCCGCCGTTGTTAAATGGTGAGTGGTAAAGTCCAGAATACGCTGAACCAACGCTGCTTGTTCGGCAGTTAGCGGCAAGTCCGGAGAAATCTTATGGGTCGCCGCGTTCTGTGTGGGGTTAAGCAAACCATCGCCTACTTTCTAAAATTGAAGAATACGCCCATTGTAACGCAAAACGCGGCCAAATGAAAAACCCTCCATCGCTGAAGGGCTAGCGTTAATCTTCTGTTGAGTGGTGCGCTTGCTTTTTAGCCGGCGCCAACTGATAGGTCGCCGCGTGAAAGTTATTGAGTTGCGTGGCATACTTGGTAAACGGCGAGAAGCGATTGGAACGACGCCAAATCATGAAGGCATCGCTGGTGTCCCAGATGGTCATCAGGATGTATTCACCGCTATTCTTGAGCTTAGACAAGACGAACATGGCGGTCATCCCGGCTGGTAGTGGTTCGGCTGCAATCTTATTGACCTCGCCCTCGAAGACCTTGGCGCTTTCGACATCGAGCGTGAAATAGTTGAAGCTAAAGAAGCCGTGCCAATCGGGTTGCCCGTGTGCAATCTTAACCTGGTAATCCAGATGGCTTGTGAAGACGCTATCCTGTCCCGAAATATCTAGCAATTGTAAGTCCTTGGCGCCACCAGTGGCAGCTAACAGAACAAACTGGCGATCAGGGTTCTGTTTCACAATTTTATCGAGTAAATCTCGGCTACCAAACGTTAATGATAATTGATGAAGCATGACGATCCCTCCTGACTGGTTTCACTTCTATTATAAAGGGTTTTCTAGGGAAATGCGAAACGTTTACACTCCGCCGGCCACGCGCTACACTAACAGTAGACTAAATTTGAGAGGATGATTCGATGCAATTGACTGTATTGGGCTGTTACGGGGGCTACCCGCATAACGGCATTGGCACGAGTAGCTATTTAATTACCAGTGGGGACTACCACCTGCTGTTGGACTGCGGAAGTGGGGCGCTGCTGGCTTTGGAAAAGCAACTCAGCCCGCTACAATTAAATGCGGTGCTCTTGACCCACTACCACCACGACCATACCGCCGATCTCGGGGTCTTGCAGTATGAATGGCAGTTAGCACAGGGAGAAAAAGCGGAACCGATCTTGCCCATCTACGGCCATACGGCGGATCCGCTGAACTTTGGTAGCTTGACGTGGCCCAATTCGACGGTGGGTCGGGCCTATAATCCAGCGGAGACCCTACAGCTAGGACCACTCACCGTGACTTTCCTGCCGACTCACCATCCCGTTCCCGCCTATGCTCCACGGATCACGGAGACGGCAACCGGCAAGACGCTGGCCTTTACGGCAGATACGGCGGCCTTTGATGGGCTAACCGACTGGGCGCGTGATGCCGATGTTTTACTGGCGGATACCAACTTTTATGCGGACCATCAGGGAACGGCCTGGCATCTTACCTCGACGCAATCCGGAACGTTGGCCAAGCAGGCGGGGGTTCACCAACTGTTGCTGACCCATCTGCCACAGACGGGGAGTTTGGCGCAGCTGGAAGCCGAGGCTCAGGCGGCCGCCGGTAAGTCGATTCCAGTACAAGTGGTTAAGCCACAATCTATTTATAAAATCTAATGCATTTAATTCGCAAAATATTAATTGCTCGTAACCGGATTATAGACTAATACATTACCTATCGTCACCGTTTCCACAATTAATATACGTTTGGACAGGTGCTGTTTATAACTTGACTTTCAAAAAAGTCTTTTCTTTTCGCCGGAATGCTGTATAATGGGTTTATTAAATCATTTATACCACGCAAAGGGAGGAAAAGATTATGACAGTCACGCTCTACACATCACCCAGTTGTACGTCCTGCCGCAAGGCTCGGATTTGGTTCGAAGAACATGGCATCGCGTATCGTGAACAGAATATCTTCTCCGAGCCCTTAACGATTAACCAGATTAAGACAATTTTACGGTTAACGGAGGACGGTACCGAGGAGATCATCTCGAAGCGCTCACGTGTCTACCAGAATTTGACGGTTGATCTTGATGATTTACCACTACGCAAATTATATGAATTAATTCGCCAAAATCCAGGCATTTTACGTCGACCAATTATGGTTGACGATCGCCGTCTGCAAGTCGGGTTCAATGAGGAGGAAATTCGGCGGTTCTTGCCGCGGAAAGTCCGGGAATTGGAACTGCAACGGGCACAACGGTTGGTTAATGGTAACGAATAAGCTTAATTAGTTGCATCTAACTGGATTTGTGAGAGAATATTACTTGCAGTCCGGTTTTTTTGTTATGATTACTTTACAAGTAAAATAAAATGGCTAGAATGAGAAACAAGGACAATACCCAACCCACGAGAAAGGGGTGTTATTCAATGGAAATGGAACGAATCAATGAAAATACGATTCGGGTGGTTATTGGCAACGATGATCTGAGCGAGCGCGGTATCACCGTTTTGGATCTATTGGGCAACCACAAACAAATCGAAGGCTTCTTCTATAGCATTTTAGAGGAGGTTGATGTTGACCACCAATTTCAAGATAACGACGCGGTCACCTTCCAGGTGCTGCCAAATCGCAATGGTCTTGAGTTATTTATCAGTAAAAATGCAGATGAGGACAGTGCTACGGACGTGAACATCACGGATGCTAGCGTTGATAGCAGTCACCCCGATCAAGTGTCGGACCAGATTAAGGCCCACTTGTTGGAAAAAGATGGGCAAAAGGATTACTTCTCAAATTACAAGTCAACGACAACCAGCGATTCAAATGATATTGAGGATTACCTCAACGATGAGGGCCAACCGACCACAACGCGGGTGATTCGCTTGCATTCGTTTGAAGACATGATTAGCCTAGCTCGGGTATTGCGGCTGGAAAATGCGGCCTCAAACCTGTACCAATACAAGGGCGTTTACTATTTGGAATTAATTTTCTTCGTCAACGAATCTTCCCGTGAATCCATTAAGGATGAATTGTCCGTGGCGTACGAGTACGGCGACAGCACCAAGGTTGCCCCGGACGTCTTGGCGGAACACGGCAAGTTAATTATGGAACACAGTGCATTAGAGCTGACGCGGTTTCACTTTTTGAGTGACTAGGGTCTGTTCCTAAACATTGATTTCTGGTATACTCCATCAAAAACGGATTGGAGTACATCATGACTATACCAAAGCGCTATGAACTAACTGACGAACAGTGGAACCGCATTGAACCAATGTTTCCAGCCTATCGTACCGGTCGACCAGCCACCATTGATAACCGAACGGCTTTCAATGGTATTCTCTGGCTGATGCGAAGCGGAGCGGCATGGCGTGACGTTCCCGAGCGCTACGGTCACTGGAAGGCAATTTACAGCCGATTTCAACGTTGGTCAAATTCCGGTCTGTTTCTAAAAATGTTTGAAGAACTTTCTCAAGATCCAGACATGGAGAACATCAGCTTAGATTCAACCAGTATTCGGGTTCATCAAAAAGCTACCGGTGCTAAAAAAACGCAGTCAATGCAGAGTTCAACCAATTCATAGGACGAAGCCGAGGTGGCCTTACCACCAAGGTTCATGCGTTAGTAGATGGACTGGGCAACCCACTAAAATTCTTGCTTTCAGGTGGTCAGGTACACGATAGTATTGCGGCACCTGAACTACTTGAAACTGTTGATTTGACTAACGTAAACGTGATTGCGGATAAAGCATATGGTGCCGAAAAGCTAAGAGACCAAATTACATCAGCCCATGGGACCTATACCATTCCGCCAAAAGAGAATGCCAAAGATCCTTGGGACTGTGATTATTTCACCTACTGTGAACGTCACCTGATTGAAGACTTTTTTAATCAAATGAAGAACTTTAGACGCTTCGCAACACGCTACGATAAGCTAGCTACCAGCTTCTTGTCCACCATATACATCTGCGCCATCATGATTCTATTGAAATAGTTTGAGAACAGGCCCTAATACCGTCGATAATCGGTTAAAAGCGAGCCTCCCACTGGGAGACTTGAAGTGAACCCCATAAATTGGAGTGAATTTCTAAGCTACTAATTGGCTGGCATGTTCCCGGTATTTTACCGGGGACATGCCGGCCAATTTTGTTTTTATCCGGTGGTAATTGTAATAATCTACGTATTCGGTTATTGCTGCCGCAAGCTCTTGATAACTGCTATAACTGTGATTATGAACAGTCCCTACCTTGAGAATGTGGAAAATACTCTCTGCTACGGCGTTATCAAGGCATGTGGCCTTGCGGCTCATGCTTTGAAAGACTCGAGCTTCTTTGAGAATACTGATATATCGACAGTTCTGGTACTGGAATCCTTGATCCGAGTGAATAGTCATTCGATAAGGCACTTTGGGTCTTCTTACTATAAGGCGTTCTAAGGGATCAGTGACGAATTTAACTGTTGGATGCTGACTAATTGCCCACTCAAGAATTTCTCCGTTATAAAGATCAATGTAGGCAGTGAAGTATGCACGTTCATTGACGGTCTGATGACCCCAACGCACTTCGGTGACATCAGTCACGATTTTTTGAAAAGGGCGATTGGTCTTAAAGTTGCGGTTTAGACGGTTTCTAGCGATTTTACCGACAGTACCTTTATACGAGTTGTACTTCTTTGTTTGCCGTTTAAAGGCAGTGCACAATAAATTATTTTCGCGCATGATTCTCAAAACCGCCTTATGATTGACCAGTATGCCTTTATTCCTAAGTGCTAAGGTTACAGTGCGATAACCATAGTCTGGATTGTTTTGTCGAATCTTTTTGACCTCTTCAACTAACGTTGAAGAGGTGTTTTGATACTTACGATGACAAGCATCATGATAGCTACTGCTCGACATCTTGGCCGCTTTCAATACCACAACTAATTTGACGTTGAATTTACACCTTAGCTCAGTGATTAGCTGGGCTTTTTCTTGGTTTGAGATTTTTTCTGTGCTAAGGCTTCGAGTTTTTCCAAGTAGGCTACCCGAATGCGTAAAATTTCATTCTCTTCTTGAAGTTGTTTGAGTGTTTTAGAATCCTTTGATTTGTCTGTCACTTTTAAAGACCGTCCTTTGAATGGCTTCAAACGTCCTTCAATCAGCTTTCGCTCCCAATCCCATATTGTAACTGGGTTCTTTAGGCGGAAGTGGCTTGCTGTAGCTGGATATGAGGCATGATGAGTCTGTCGCCATTTGATGACTTTAATTTTAAAGGAATAGTCGTAAAAAGTCTTCTCTGAATGGTTCTCCAAGCCCGGAATACCAAACAATTTAAAATTGGCTAACCATTGATAAATGGTCGCGGAGCCTTTGATCCCATACTCTTGCATTAATTTTTGTGGCGATTTTCCTTGAAGATATTTAGTTAAGACTTGTTGTTTTATTTTAGCTGAAAACATAGTAAAACCCCTCGAGTTGGATTTACTCCAATTCGAGGGGTTCACTTCAACTCGCTTTTTTCGAAATCGGTGCTGGGCGACGCCTAAGGGGCTGGTCCCCCCTAGAAATTTCAGTAAAACCTGCTATAATAGTTTATCGGACAAATCAACTATCTGATGAATTATCTGGATAATTTTTGGGCAATAATCTGGGGGCCGTGGTGCCTCGACGAGGAGGTGGCCCATGAGTCTCGCGCAGTTAGAAAGCGTCTTATTATGGGCGTCGGCGGCGATGGCCGTCATCGTCGTGCTGACGATTGTGATTTATTACTGGTATTCGCGTAAGAGCCGCAATAACTATTTGGAAAATCACGAGATTGAGTTACGTTATTTTATTCAAAAACAGGTGGATTTTCGTGGCGCAACTACCGGCTATGAGTGTCTTTTGCGGCAACACAATTGGGATGATTCGTGGACGCTACCGCAGAAGCTGGATTCGTTGCCTTTGCAGCGCGTGATTTTTCTACTAACGGATACCTTCAAATCCTTACCGGAAGAACCCATCACGTTGTCGATTAATCTGGAATTTGACCAGATTACGAGCCCGGACTTTCGGTACTTTGTCCGTTGGGCACTGTCACGGATTGCACCGATGAAGTTGGCCGTGGAGTATACGGTCGGTCCTGACCAACCCCGCCACAAGCGGGGCGTCTTTCGGCGACGAATCCGGGAGGCCCGAACCTATGGCATGCAATTTGGTATTGATAACGTCGGGTCCTCGCTGAATAATTTAAAAAATATTGAATGGATTTTACCCGAAGTGGATTCGTTGAAGTGTTCCATGCGGAGCTTTCGGAAGACGGACCCCAACGAGTGGCTGGACCTGAACCTCCAGTTTTGGAACCGGTTGTTCCAGCAGAACCACATTGAGTTGATTCTGATGGGGATTGAGAATGAGGCGGATCAACAATTGGCGGACCAGTTGAAGATTAAGACGCGGCAGGGGTATCTCTTCTCCCGGCCAGTGAATCAGCACGAAGGGAGTCGTCATGGCTAAGAAGAATCGCCAACAACTGTATACCGATGCTTACTTTGAGAAGGGACACTGGGGGTTAAAGATTCGCCAGACGCTGGTGGGCCTTCTGGGGTGGGTCTGCGTCTTTGTCCCCATCGTGATTACCGTGTTGTCCTTTTGGGCGTCGTACAATCCCCGCATCATTCACCTGTGGTCTTACAATGAAGGGATTTTTGAAATTAAATTCATTGGGATTATCCTACTATTTTGTTTTGTTTTGGTCTCGTTATTTGCGGTGGGGATGACGATCATTCAGAACCGCAAGCGCGATCGGGTCGTTGAGCAGTGGCCGACGTTCAATCCCATTAATCAGCGGAAACGCGAGGATCAATTAGGAAAGTTCATGGACCAACGCTTCGGCGATCAGAAATTCCGCGAGAACGTCCGCCATTACCAGGTCAAGCCGGAACAGAACTTGGATACGGATCAGATTCACCAGCTCTATGAGCAACATGACCTCGATGATTTGGACGAATAGGGAGGCAACTCGTGACCAATATTTTTATCGATAGTCTCTTGCGGGCGACCGTGGGGAAGACCGTCTTCAACATTTTTCTGCTGATTCTGTGCCTCTATCCCGTGGTGGGGTCGTTCTTCTGGTTCGCCGGCGCCCTGTCCTATCGCTTCCTCAAGACCAATAAGCGTGACGATGCGGCCCGCTACATTCCTGTGGAATACCAGCCAATGGTGACCATCATGATTCCGGCCCATAACGAAGAGGTCATGATTGAGGAGACCATCACTTATTTATTTGAAGAATTGAACTATGACAACTATGAGGTGCTGGTCATGAACGATGGGTCGACCGACCGGACAGGAGAAATTATCACCCGGCTACAGGCGAAGTACCCACGCTTACGGACGGTCGAAATCCTTAAGAATAAGGGGAAGGCCCACGCCTTTAATATCGGGATGTACTTTGCCAAGGGTGACTACATTCTCAGTAACGACGCCGATACGATTCCCGAGCCCGATGCCTTACTGAAATATATGAATTTTTTCATGCGGGACCGCGACATGAATACTTCGGCGGTGACGGCCAACATGGACGTACAGAACCGCTCGACCCTATTGGGAAAGTCTCAAACGGTCGAATTTACCAGTATTGTCGGGGTGATTAAGCGCAGTCAAACTGCGGTGAATGACTCGATGTACGCCTATAGCGGCGCCAACACGCTGTACAAAAAGGAATTTCTCATCGATGTTGGTGGCTTTCGCCAGAATCGCGCCACCGAAGACATTAGTATCGCCTGGGATCACCAGATGCTGGGGGCAGTGCCGCGGTTTGCGCCCAATATTATCTTCCACATGAACGTGCCGGAAACCATTCGCGACCTCTACCACCAGCGGAAACGTTGGGCGCAAGGCGGCACGGAAGTCTGGTTGACCAATATCAAGAAGTTTCTCCGGCATCCGGTAGAACACCGTTACCAGTGGTCAATGTTTGTGGATTCCACGTTGTCCATCATCTGGTCGTTTTTCTTCACGATCACGTCGATTGCTTTTGTCGGCCTCATGCTGTATTTTCTCTTCACCGGTGACTATGAGCGCGTTATTCACGGGATCGTGATTTCCTTTATCTTTGTGACGTTTGAGATGTTTGCGGGCTTCATGCAACTGCTGGCGGCGCTTTTACTGGACCATCACGGGGCCAAGCTAAAATACCTCTTCTTCGCGCCGCTATACATGCTGTTCTACTGGATGGTTAATCCCATTACGGTGGTGATGACCTTTATCCCGGCGCTCAAGACGATTCTGGGATTCGGTTCTGGCACGTGGGTCAGCCCCAAGCGGCAGTCGATGAAGAAGTAACTAAGAGAAATAGGAACGGCTACCCGTTAAATTAAATCGGATGCTAAAGGTTGAAAACTAGAAAGCAGCTAGAACCCTTAGTGTGACAAGGATAACGCCCACTATAATAGGGTAGTCGCGTGCTGGCCGCCTTACCGTTCGCCAAATTTGGTCTGGATCGCGGTAGGCAGGATCGTGAAAAGCCTGAGGAACGGTCTTTTCCCTCGCTTTGAGCCGATAATTCACGTCTCAAAGACGCCATTTTCCAAGCAGAACCACTTGGAAAATCCCACAGCTGAGACCAAATTTGACTCACTCATGGCTATATGAGGCGTATTCGCAAACTTTCAACTTTCAGTAGGATACAAGAAGGGCCTGGGATGTTTTCCCAGGCCCTTCGTCATGTTCATTTGGTTAGCGGTTAAAAGGACAAGGTTCCTTTAGTCTGATTCGCTAACGGCGTTCAATAGCCAGGAGGAATGGCGGATGATGAATCTGATTAATGAAGCCGTAGCGTAAGACCTGGTAGGTTTTCTGCGGTAATTGCTGACAGAAGTCGACCACGGCCTCCCGTTCCGTTTGCCCACCGGGATGACCCGAGTACACGACTAAGATAATGCGGCCACCTCGCCGTAAGTGGGCCAATAGGGCCTTAACAGCGGTCAGCGTCGTGTTGGGCCGCGTAATCAGGGACTTGTCACCACCGGGCAAATAGCCCAGGTTGAAGATGGCCCCGCTAATGGACGTGTCAGCGGTCAAAAATTCGCCGACGTGTTCATGGCCGGTTGCGTGGAGCTCGACCTGCGCGGCCAGTCCCGTCAAAGCGAGCTGCGTCTGGGTCTCTTTGAGAGCGGCCGCTTGAATATCAAAGCCAATGACGTGACCGGTTCTGCCGACCTGATTGGCCAGAAAAAGGGTGTCGTGGCCGTTGCCGACCGTGGCATCGACCACCGTATCTCCGGTCCCCACACAGTCACTGAGTAAGGTATGACTATAGGTTAAAGCATTGGGTAAATTCACTATAATTCATCTCCATAACGGGTTAAATACCATTGCGTGACGGTTAGCAGGACAAAGCCTAATGACCAGCCGGCGACCACGTCACTGGGGTAGTGGACCCCGACGTAGACCCGTGACAGGCCAATGACGACGATCCACAGACTCAGCAGGCCAACCAGTAGCCAACGCCAGTAACGGTGTTGACGTAGCGTCCAGCCTAGAAGAACGATGAGGGTGCCCCACAGGAGCATGGCCGTAATCGAGTGGCCACTGGGAAAGCTGTACGAGCTGGCCGCAACGAGACGGTCGACGGTGGGGCGATCGCGGCGGACGACGTGTTTGATGAGGCTGTTGCCCACGCCGGCCCAGATCAGGACGTTCCAGCCGAGAAAGAGGGCGCCGCGGTATCGGCGTGCCACGACCAAGCCGGCCATGACGATTAACGTGATCCAGGTCACGGGTTGGGGATTGCCGGAGTTGGTCACGGCGATAATGGTGGACGTCGTGGCGTGTGAGAGCGGATGGCGAACCAGACCGATGACGAATTGGTCGAAGCCGTTTAGCCAGCTTTGCTGGTAGACGACGCCAATCAGGTCCAGTAGAAAAATGATACCGGCGGCCATGGTGAACCGCCAGCGTAATTTAGAAATGGGTGGCAAGGGTGTTGCCTCCTTTTGAGAAGTTAAGGTTAGGCCGTTATCGGCAGTCAAAGCGACCAACGAGCGGCGCCAGTCGTTAAATTGAAGCACTTCCATTAGTATAGCACATCGTTGGGGTCGTTAGGTTTTAGAGTGGGAGTATGGCTGAGTGATTGCCGATACGACGATTACCGAGGACAGCTTGTTTGCAAGAGTACGCCAAATTTGTGGCTCTCCAGGAGCATTTTGCTCGGACCAGGCAAGTGGGAGTTGCCAATTAAGTGGAGGCAGTGAGTGGTGGGGTGCAACTTCTAATAAATCATAGATAAGTGGGAAAATTAATTCAAAGCTCGTAGCTTGCTAGTGCAATGGGTTAAGTCAGTGCTGAAGATAAACGTCATTGTAGCCGTGAGTGAAGCGAAATCTGGGCTCAGCCGGGGCATTTACCAGCGGTTTTGGCTGGTAAATGGGTGTCTTTGAGACGGTGGTTTTCCGGCTCAAAGCAAGGACCGAGACCGTCCTTTGGCTCGGTCCGGCCTTCCCAGCGTTCCAGCCCAGATTTAGCGAACGGCAAGGCGACCGGTATCCACAAGCCTATCAATGCAAGCCCGGATCTTCTAACCATTAGTTCCGAAGAATCCCCGTAGCCCCTTGCTTTTCTGAAAGGGGTTTGCTAAGATTAAAGCAATTTGATTCTTCAAGACGTTGACGAGAAGTAGTAGTCTTAGTGAGTATTTAGAAAGCGGATGGTCGCTGCAAATCCGTTACCCCAGAGACGAACTTATCTCCGAGTCATTTCTGCCGCAAGGTGGGCGTTTGGCGACGTTATCAGCCGGAATGAGCCTCGAATTGGTTTCGAGGAAATGTAGGTGGTACCGCGCTTAGACGCCCTGCAGGAGCCCATTTTTGGGTTGCTGGGGGCTTTTTTTGTGGCACGACGTTAATTGAGAAAGGGAGCGAAGTTTTTGGCTTACAAACACGAGATAATTGAACACAAGTGGCAACACTACTGGCGCGTTAACGACACGTTTAAGACCAGTGACAGCCAGAGCAAGCCTAAATATTACGTATTGGATATGTTCCCCTACCCGTCAGGTCAAGGCCTGCACGTGGGACATCCAGAAGGGTACACGGCAACCGATATTATGGCCCGCTTAAAGCGGATGCAGGGGTTCAACGTCTTACATCCAATGGGGTGGGACGCCTTCGGTTTACCAGCCGAGCAGTATGCTTTAAAGACCGGGCACAACCCTAAGGATTTCACGGCCCACAACATCAAGAACTTCAAGCGACAGATTCGTTCGCTGGGCTTCTCCTATGACTGGAGTCGCGAAGTCAACACGACCGACGAATCCTTCTACAAGTGGACACAATGGATTTTCGAACAACTCTACAAGAAGGGGCTGGCCTACGAAGACAAGATTATGGTCAACTGGGCACCCGACTTCATGGGCGGAACTGTTGTGGCCAATGAAGAAGTCGTGGATGGCAAGACGGAGCGGGGCGGTTACCCCGTCTACCGCGTGCCAATGCGTCAGTGGGTCCTGAAGATTACAGCCTACGCCGATCGGTTAATCGACGACCTGGACGACCTCGACTGGCCCGACAGCATTAAGGAAATGCAACGAAACTGGATTGGCCGTTCCGAAGGCGCCAGCGTCTTCTTCCCAGTGGCTGGGCAGGAAGATACCAAAGTCGAAGTCTACACGACGCGTCCCGATACGTTGTTTGGGGCCACTTACATGGTCTTAGCACCAGAACACGCCTTGGTCGACCAGATTACGACGCCGGAACAGGCCGCCGCAGTCAAGGCCTACAAGGAAGCAATCGAAAGCAAGTCCGACTTGGAACGGACCGATTTAAACAAGGACAAGACCGGGGTCTTCACTGGGGCTTACGGCATTAACCCACTGAGCGGCAAGAAGCTGCCAATCTGGATTGGGGATTACGTCCTTGCTTCGTACGGGACTGGGGCCATCATGGCTGTACCGGCGCACGACGACCGGGACAACGAATTTGCTCGGAAATTCAATCTGCCAATTACCCAAGTGATTGCGGGAGATGATGATACCGATGTTCAAAAGGCCGCTTACACCGGCGATGGTGAACACATCAACTCCGACTTCATGAATGGCATGGATAAGCAGACGGCCATCAAGGCAGCCATCGACTGGCTAGAAGACCACAAGGCCGGCCATAAGCAGGTTAATTTCCGGTTGCGTGACTGGATCTTCTCTCGTCAACGCTACTGGGGTGAACCCATTCCAGTTATTCACTGGGAAGATGGCGAAACGACGCTGGTTCCCGAAGACGAATTACCATTGAAGCTACCGGCAGCTAAGCAACTCGAACCTTCCGGAACGGGTGAAAGTCCACTGGCGAACCTGGATGACTGGGTGAACGTCGTGGATGAAAATGGGCGTAAAGGAAAGCGGGAAACCAACACCATGCCACAGTGGGCGGGGAGTTCGTGGTACTTCTTGCGTTATGTTGATCCGCACAATGACCAAGCCATTGCCGACCCCGACAAGTTGAAATACTGGATGCCGGTTGACCTTTACATCGGTGGAGCGGAACACGCCGTCTTGCATTTGCTCTACGCACGGTTCTGGCATAAGTTCCTCTACGATCTGGGCGTTGTGCCGACCAAGGAACCCTTCCAGAAGCTGGTTAACCAGGGGATGATCCTGGGGACCAACCACGAAAAGATGTCCAAGTCCAAGGGCAACGTCATCAATCCCGACGAAATTGTCGAGAAAGATGGGGCCGATACCCTGCGGTTGTACGAAATGTTCATGGGACCATTGGAAGCTTCCAAGCCTTGGAGCACGGAAGGTATCAACGGTTCTCGTCGCTGGTTAGACCGGGTATGGCGGTTATTGATCGATGACAACAACCACCTGCGTGATCGGGTCACGATGATTAACGATGGTAAGTTAGACAAGATCTACAACCAGACTGTAAAAACGGTGAGCGAAGACATGGAAGCCATGCGCTTCAACGTGGCGATCTCGCAATTGATGGTCTTCGTCAACGAAGCCTACAAGGCGGACAGCTTGCCATTGCTGTACATGGAAGGCTTTGTCAAGATGATCTCGCCAATCGTGCCGCACATTGCCGAAGAACTCTGGTCACTGATGGGCCACGACGAAACGATTGCTTACGAAAAATGGCCAACGTATGACCCGAAGCAATTGGTCGAAGACGTGGTTGAAATGGTGGTCCAAGTTAACGGTAAGGTCCGGGCCCACTTGAAGGTTGCTAAGGACGCTGCCAAGGACGATATCGAAGCCCAAGCTTTGGCCGATGACACGGTGAAGACCCATACTGATGGCAAGACGATTCGCAAGGTAATCGTCGTACCAGGTAAGCTGGTCAACATTGTTGCTAACTAAATTTAAGTAAAAGGTGGTTGAAAACCACTAAATACGCGGCGGCATCGTTGGCGTGGTCACGTTCGGTCAAGATACCTATCATGTAGCCGTGAGTAAGTTAAAACAAAGTGTCAGTCACTTTCCTAATTGGGAGGTGGCTGACACTTTTTAGGGTTCTAAAATATCTGTTGTTGGTAATCAACTTAATTGGTTACTGGCAGCGGATATTTTTGTATACTGTATAGAGTAAAAATGGGTACAAAAAAGGGATATAGTCGCAGATCTATGTCCATCCACTACCACATTTCAAGAGAAAGAAAGTGACTATATCCTATGTCCAATGATACTAAAATTATTCTGGGGATAAAAGACCCTAATATCAAAAAACTGAAAATAATGAATCCCTTAGAAGTAAAGGGACCACTCAAGGTACAGGCACTTTTAGACTACCGTCCAAAAGCTTGTCCTAAATGTGGCGTTTTGAACCAGAAGAGCATTATCAAATACGGTTGGCGTTGGACCACGGTTAAACTCCCACAAGCCGTTGAACGAGACGTTAAACTTCACCTTAAAAAACGTAATTTCAAGTGTAAGCAATGCCATCAATACTTTCTGGCAGAAACGTCGTTGGTTCAGCGAAACCACACCATCTCTAACGTCAGCCGGATCTCGTGTTTAGTAAAGCTCAGTGAGACGGTTTCAATGCGGCATATCGCAAACGAATTAAACATTTCGAGTACGAGTGTTTTACGAATCATGCGTAGCTACCAACCGGATATTAAGACAAATTACAGCTGGTTGCCAGCAGTTATTAATATGGATGAAGTCAAGTCTACCAAAGATGCCAAAGGTGCAATGAGCTTTGTCTTTATGGACGGTATGCGAAACGAATTTATCGATATCCTTGAATCACGAACCCTGTATGATCTCGAAAAATACTTCAATCGATATACTAAGGCTGCGCGAGAAGGCGTGAAAATCATTGTGACAGATATGAATTACACGTATCCGCAATTGACAGAAACCGTTTTTCCAAACGCGATTGTGGTAACCGATAGGTTCCACATCGTGAGTTCTATAATGCGTGGTTTCAATCGTGTGAGAGTTCGTATAATGAAGTCCTATGCCAATTCAAATATCAAACATAAGATCTTAAAACGATACTGGAAACTACTCTTAAAACCTAACGAAAAGCTGAACTTCAACGTCTATCATAATTTCACTCATCTCTCAGGAATTAATACTGAGAATAGTACGGTCGATTACATTCTCAGCTTCAATGATGAATTACGCCAAGCGTATGAGCTTTTACAGACCGTTCGGCGAGCCGTCAAGTATCGTCACACGTCCAAACTAGTAACCATTCTAGACAAGAAGAATGATTACTCCGAAGAGCTTGAAACACCGTTAAATACGTTGAGAGAACACCAAGAATCTGTGTACAATGCGCTAAAATACAATTATTCTAATGGACCAATGGAAGGTATCAATAATAAAATCAAAGTAATCAAGCGAGTCAGCTACGGATTCGGTTGTTTTAGTAGCTTTAGATTAAGGATTCATCTAGTATTCGGAATTAAAAAGGCTGCCTAATCATAATACGATTAGGCAACCTCAGACAGCCGATTACCAACAACAGTTGACAAAGAGCCCTTTTTAGTTGGGTATGATGTTGGCACGGGAGATAATGAACAGGAGTCGTCAATTGGATTTGGGCTAAGTGCGACTTAAGCGCACGCTAGACCAAAAGGCATTTGAGCTAAAGCCTACCGACGCCGGTGCCGCACGAACGTGAAGAAGTGTAGGATGCTGGCTAACAAGACGTAGAAAATCACCACAAACGTGGCGTAGGTCAGCCAGAACTTCCCGGCCGCAAAGACGCCGAACCACCACGCCTGTAAGCCCATGGTGATTAGAGCCATGACAGCAATCATGAAGAAGAGCAGTATGTAACGTTTCAAGGTATTATCATCCTTTCGTGGTCGGTTGGCAATCTTCTGGGAGAGTCGGTGGCACTCGGTCAGTTTACTTTCCCGTGGTGCGTGGGTACCCCAGGTGCCCGTGCCGACGAACTCGCCAACTTTGATCAGGCCGGCGCCGGTCAATACGCGGTCGATCGTGACGAAGGTCTGGTCGGTGATGCCGGTGAAGAAGTTTTCCGTAGAACTGATGAAGCAGGTGGTCATACTGAGATAGTGCTTGTTCTTATATTTTCCGGGCAGAGTATCGGCCTGTGCCGTCATCCGCACGAGACGGAACCGCATGCAGTCAAAGAACTGCTTCATCACACCGGACATGCCGCCCCAGTACGTCGGTGCGCAGACAATCCAGAAGTCGCTGGCGGCCATCTTGGCCTCAATCTCATCGAGCGCCGGACAGGACTTTTCCTTGGTATCCGGATAAATCTCGTAATCGCGCAGGAAGACCGTCTCGACTTCCGCGGAATCGGGCAAGCCATCGAGGACGGCCTGCAGGTAACCTGCGGTAATGCCGTGCCGCTCGTGGCTACCTAATAATGCTAAGTAACGCAAAGTAATCGCCTCACTTTAAATCTTTTACGGTCAGTGGGTTGGTCACGCAACCAATGACTATGTAACCAGTATACCGCATGCGTCCTTAAAATTAAGAATTTTGTTTGGGGGATTGACCATTTAATCATCACGGTTGTCTTTGCACGCCGGACACGATTGCCCGGATAAACCAAAAAGCCCTCGCGGACCAACCGGTCGACGAGGGTGCACAAGCTGTAATTATTGCAGTAATTCTGTCAGGATAGCGAAGAAACGTTGACGAACAATATCGTCTTCGCCAGCCTTCGAGAACTGGTAGTTGAGCAAATGACGGTCAAATTCGTGGAAGAAAACGTCAGCCATCGTTTGATAATCGCTATCATTGGTCTGGTCGATCCGCTTAAAACTACGCCAGGTTGCATAAATTAACTGTGCGTCCGGTACCTGCGCTAACTCTGGAAAATGTTGCCGAATGCTTTTGGTCATCCGCACAACCTGTTTCGCTCTTTCCGGGGACATCTGCATCTCCGGAGTTGCCGTTTGCGTCATAATGGCATTCCTCCTTGAATAATCTGTTTCTTGACTATCTCCAGCATACCACTGTTCGGGGCATCCGGTAAGCAAAGGGCTGACTCGGCCACCAAGATTTCTAAATCTTTACCGAAACCTGATATTTGTACGTTTGAAGCTATGGTATAATGTTAGTTTGATTAGCTGGCTGTTTTCGCCAGCTTAGGTGACGTTGAATTTAAAAAGTGAAAGTAGGGTGTCAAATGTCGGCAAGGTCTGATCATACAGGAAATCAAACCGTGAGTGCACAGGATCAAATGGTCGCGGGCTCCGCATGGATGACGGCCGGGAGTATTTTTTCTCGGATTCTCGGGGCAATCTATATTGTGCCGTGGAGCATCTGGTTCGGCTCATTCTTCCTGCAAGCCAATGCGCTATACGGGAAGGGCTATAACATCTATAGTTTCTTCTTGATTGCGGCGATTGCAGGGGTGCCGTCTGCCATTGCCAAGCAGGTGGCCCACTATAACGCGTTGAATGAATACGGCATCAGTGTGCGGTTGTACAAGCGAGGACTGGTCATTGCCGTTCTCACGGGAGTCAGCATTGCCCTGCTACTATTCTTGGGCGCACCGTTATTTACCGGTGGCGATAAGCACCTGATTCCTGTGTTGCACTCGTTGGCGTGGGCCATCCTCATCATTCCCACGATGAGCCTGACACGGGGATACTTCCAAGGCTTCCAACAGATGGCCCCCTCGGCTATATCTCAGTTTGCCGAACAGCTTGCCCGGGTGGCCTACATGCTACTAACGGCCTTTATCATCATGGACGTGATGAAGGGCGACTGGGTAGCCGCCGTGTCGCAATCCACATTGGCCGCTGCGGTCGGAGCCCTGTGTGGCCTGATTGTCTTGGGCGTCTACTACTGGCGCCGGCGGGATTACTTCCGTGGCTTGGTCGCGGGCAGTAACGAAGAACTCGTGGTGCCGGCTAAGCAACTCTACAAAGAAATTATCGCGCAGGCCGTGCCGTTTATCATCTTAGGGGCCGGGATTACCATCTTCCAGTTGATTGACCAGTACACCTTTGCCCCCATCATGCACCTGGCCGGTCACTACTCGGACGTCTACCTGAACGACTTGTTCGCGCTGTTTGGCGTGAATGCCAACAAATTAATTATGATTACCATTTCCCTCTCCTCGGCACTGGCCGTTACCGTCGTGCCGTTGTTATCGGAGGCTTACACCCGTGGCAATAAGCGGGAAATTTCCGGCCAGTTGACCAATGCTTTCTTGATGTTTGAATTCGTCATGTTGCCAGCTGCGTTGGGAATGGCGGCCGTAGCGCGTCCGTTGAACATTGTGTTCTACGGGCAAACGCAGGAGGCCTTGGGATCGTCAATTCTGGCGTTTTCCTCGTATCTGTCCATCCTGCTGGGACTGTACACGGTGGTTGCCGCACTCATGCAAGGAATCTCGCAAAATCGGCGGGCTGTCCACTACTTTGCGGTCGGTACCGTGGTGAAGTTTATCGTTCAGTGGCCACTGGTCTACTTCCTGGGCGCTTTCGGTCCCTTGGTGGCGACCGGAATTGGTCTACTGGTAACCTGTTACCTGATTATTCATTCGCTGGACGTGCAGTTTGGGATTAATTACGCCACGATTGCTAAGAAGACCAACGGCATCCTGTTGGCTTCTCTGGGGACGTTTGCGATTGCCCGGGTTGTCGTGATGCTGGGCAGTCTGCTCGGTAGCAATGGCCGGGTGATTAGCTTCACCGTGACGGCGATTGCGGCCGTTCTGGGGGGCTATTTCTACGTTTATCTGATGTTAAAGAGTCGCCTAGCCGATGCGATCATTGGGGATCGCGTGGCCGGCTTACGGCGGCGGTTGCACATTCGTTAGGAGGCAATTGCGATGAATATTGAACGTTATTTAAACGATCATCGGCAGGGCACGCCGCGACAGATCTTGCGTTTATTGCGGCAGGGCCGGGTTACCGTCAATGACGCACCCATCGATTCGCCTCTGGCAACGGTGGCGAAGGCCGACCAAGTCCGTGTGGATGGGATGACCGTCACGGGGCGGCAACCGCAGTATCTGTTGTTCAATAAGCCGATTGGATTTCAGCTGAGTATGGACCCGACCAGTGCCCACAGTCTGGGCAGTTTACTTAATGCGTTGGATCAGGTGCGACCGCTAAAGGCGTTGGCCGATCTTCCTAAAGAAGCAACCGGATTAGTGATTGCCAGCGACGATGACCATTTTCTGGCCGACGTCGAGGCTCAGGAGTGGGTCAGCACCTTACGCTGTCAGCTCAGCGGGAGTGTGACCCAGTTGCCGAGTCTGGAAAGCGACCTCACGTTTGAATGGGTTCACGTGGTGCCGGATGATGTGCATCAGCTGACTCACGTGACGGTGCGGACGCGTGACCTCACGGCGGCACTGACGATTCTGCTGGATCTGAAACACTTGAATGGCCCGGTCAGTCGCGTAGCGTATGGCCCACTGCAGTTGCCGGTCGATCTGTCCGTGGCATCCTATCGGGGGCTATTTCCCATCGAAATTGATGACTTGAACGGACCGCTAGACACGGACCTTGAACCACACGATTGACGAACCGCCTTACCGTTCGCCAAATTTGGTCTGGAACGCGGTGGGCAGGACGGGAAAAGCCAAAGGGCAGTCTTTTTCCTCGCTTTGAGCCGATGACCCACGGCTGAGACCAAGTTTGACTCACTCACGGCTAAACGAGGTGTATCCGTTAAACGGGCTGAACGTTGCCACGTCAGCGATGTCACCGCGTATCCAGTGGTTTTCAGCCGCAAGCGGCCATTTAATGGCGGTAAACCCTGCTAGCTGGGGACTGGAACGTATTCGCAAGCTCTCAACCTTCAGGTAGTAAGATAAATGAAAATGGACGACAGCCAAATAGACTGTTGTCCATTTTTTATCAGATTCGGCTGGCTTTTGACGCATGTTTCAGCTGTTAACGTGGCAGGCGACGCGGTGTCGTCTACATTCACGATACTTAGACTAATGCCTCGTGGGTCTTCATGAAGTGGGGCAGTTCATCAATAATCTGGTGAGGCAAGACCACGTACTGCCGCTGAGCGAGTTCCTCGGCAATGGCACTGTGACTATAGACCGCGGCAAGCACAGCGTCGGTGCGATCCGCAAACTGGGCGACGAAACCGCCGACCATACCGGCCAAGGTGTCCCCCATGCCGCCGGTTGCCTGGGCGGGGGTTCCCAGCGGATTTTCGTAGACGGCCGTGGGCGTGTAGATCTGCGTACGGTGGGACTTGACGATGACCGTGGCGTTTAGCTGCTGCACCGCGGGTTGATTACGGGCTACCGTTTGGTCGGCAATGGCGATGCCACTGAGGCGCTGCCATTCCATCTGATGGGGGGTAAAGATCAGGTGGGCGTCTGGGAGTGGGAGCCGGTGTTGGGCGATCAGGGTGATGGCGGAACCGTCGATAACGATCGTCTGGGTGGGCTTAAGGATGTCGAAAACGGTGTTGAGGGCCTGCAAACCGGCCGCATCAGTGCCCAATCCCGGGCCAATCACGACCACATCGGCTGAAGTGGTCAAAGATTTGATTTGCTCATGATCGTTCATGTCCGCGAACATGGCTTCGGGTAGGCGGGCGTGCAAACTGGTTTGATTGCTGGCGTCGGTAATAGTGGTAACCAGCCCAGCACCGGCGTATACGGCGGCCGCACTCGCCATGAGAATGGCACCACCGAAGTTGCGGTTGCCTCCGATGAGAGTGACCCGGCCGTAAGTCCCCTTATAGCTGTCAGCGGGGCGCTGGCGGATGGTTTTGGTGAGAATGGATTGCGAGAGCGTTTCCATGTGAATTCCTCCTCAAAATTGATTTCGCTTTCAGTATAGCATTTTAGTGGTGGAAAACGGCTTACAATTCGGCTACGTTATGCTAGAATTAAAATTAAGTATACTTTGGACAGTGTTGTGGTCCGAAAAAATTATAAGGAGGTCCAATCATGGCAATTGATTGGCAACAGTTATCTGAACAGTACCGCGAGGACTATGTCGCTGACCTGACGATGTTAGTCGGCATCGACAGTGCCCGCGATGATTCCAAGGCAACCGCAGACTATCCCCTCGGACCCGGTCCGGCCAAAGCCTTAATCGCATTCTTAGGATTAGCTGAACGCGACGGCTTCACGGTCAAGAACCTCGATAATTTAGTGGGTTACGTGGAATATGGTGAGGGTGATGAGACGCTGGCCATTCTGGGTCACGCCGACACCATGCCCGGTGGTAAGGGCTGGCACACCGATCCCTTCACGCTAACCAAAAAGGATGGCAACCTGTATGGTCGGGGAACGTCTGACGATAAGGGACCAGCACTAGCTGCCTACTACGGCTTAAAGATGATGAAGGATCAAGGCATCAAGCCAACCAAGAAGATTCGCTTCATCATTGGGACTGACGAAGAAAGCGATTGGACGGGGATGCACCACTACCTCGACTTAGAACCTGCACCAACCTTGGGCTTCTCACCCGATGCCGAATTCCCGTTAATCAACGGTGAAAAAGGTAATGTGACCTTTGAAAGCCACTTTGGTGGGGCCAACGGTGGCACGGCGACGTTGCATGAATTCGATGCTGGTCTGCGGGAAAACATGGTGCCGCGGGATGCCGAAGCGACGGTAACCACCGCCGATGCCGATCAGATGATGGCCGACTTCACGACTTTTGTGGATCAAGCACCGGTCACTGGGACGGTTGAACAGGCTGCGGATGGGTTGCATTTCCAAGTCATCGGTAAGGCCGCGCACGGGATGGAACCCAAGAACGGAATTAACGCCGGGACGTATCTGGCTACCTTCTTGACGAGCTACGACTTTGGTGGGGACGCCGAGGACTTCCTGTCATTCTTAGCGGACGCCTTACACGACGATTCACGGGCGCATAAACTAGGCTTGAACTTTAACGATTCAGTTATGGGCGACCTCACCATGAACGTGGGGATTATGACCTTTACCGCCGATAAGGGTGGTCTGGTCAATACCAACTTCCGCTACCCAACGGGGATTGGTGCCGCCGAAATCTTAGTTGGCCTGCAGAAAGCGACTGAGATGATGAATGTGGAAATCAAGCAGGGTCGCGAAATGGTTCCACATTACGTGGACCCAAGTGATCCCATCGTCACGACGCTGATGGACGTTTACCGGGAACAAACCGGTGATACGACCGCTCAGCCGGAAGTCGTGGGTGGTGGCACTTACGGTCGGTTAATGAAGCGTGGCGTGGCCTTTGGGGCATTGTTCCCCGGCACGGCCGACACCATGCATCAAGCCGACGAATTTCAACCAGAAGATGATTTAATTAAGGCGATGTCCATTTATGGGCAGGCGACCTATGAGTTAACGAAATAGGGTTGCGAGAAGCACCCACAAGGGAGTGGTAAAGATGTCCGAACGCTACGAGCGAATTCTAGTGGGGGTGGACGGTTCCCGGCAAGCTAAACGCGCGGTGGAAAAAGCCATTGCGGTTGCTGTCAGAAACGAAGCTGATTTGATCATTGTCACCATCATGACGGGTGGCGATTATGTGGGAATCGGCAACAATACCAAGGTCGGTTTCGGCTTTGTTGATCAAGAGGTTATGGATGAGGCCCGCCAACGTTCGGAACAGACCGTCGACGCATACCGGAAACAAGCGGAGGAAGCTGGCGTTAAGCACGTTGAGACGTCCGTATTTTACGGGCACCCCAACATCGACTTGGCCAAGACCTTACCGCAAGAGTACGGGGCCGATCTGATCATGATTGGGGCGATTGGCTCCAACGTGGTCGAACGGATGTTGATGGGGTCGACTGCGAGCGCGGTGGTGGCCAATGCCGTGACCGACGTGCTGATTGTGCGCACCGACCTGCAGAATCATTCCACCAAGTTTAAACACATTTAGGTTTTGTTCAGAAAAGGGTCGTCCGATTGCGGGCGGCCTTTTTGAGTGGGCTACTTATTACCTAAAGGTTGAAAGCTGGGAAACAGCTAGAATCCTTAGTGTGACAAGGATAACGCCCACTATAATAGGGTAGTGGTGTGCTGGCCGCCTTACTGTTCGCCAAATTTAGTCTGGATCACGGTGGGAAGGATCGGACCAAGCCAAAGGGCGGTCTTGTCCCTCGCTTTGAGCCGTCAGCCCGCGTCTCAAAGACGCCATTTTCCAAGCAAAACACTTGGAAAATCCCACGGCTGAGACCAAATTTGACGCACTCACGGCTAAACGAGGTGTGTCGGTTAAACTGGCTGAACGTTGCCACACCAGCGATGTTGCCGCGTATCCAGTGGTCTTCAGCCATCGTAACCGGAGGTAGCCAGAGGTGGAGGTAGCCGTGACAGCGCCGGAATCTCTGGCAGCCGCAGGTGGTGTTGATGACTAATTTAATTGCGGTAAACCTTGCCAGCTGGGGACTGGGGCGTGTTTGCAAACTTTCAACCTTCAGTTATTACTAATGTAATTTAGGCTGATTTTGTTGCATATCTATCGGTGGCTTAAGTCTTTCTTAGAGTTTGGGGCTTCATCGTCCAGAATGGTCGGGCCGAAGAAGAGCGATGCTGAGGGCGTTCAAGCCAACCGTGAAGAGTAGCGCGCTAAGTGTGAGACCCAATAACGAGCGCGTAGAAGAATTGAGCCAAAATAAACTCAGACTGGTGACACCTAGCCAAAAATGATAGTCTCTGAAGAATTGCTTGTTGATGGTCCATTTCATTGTCGTCAACTCCTTGGAATCGTCAGCTACTGAGTGCTAAGCGGTCTCAGCACCGAGTATAGGCAAACGACGCGAAAGGAGAATACAAAAGTCCTCGGAAAGTTAAGTCAAAAAAACGGCCGCATCGTTAAACGATGGACCGCAGAGTTGACGCAAGGTAAATTTTAAAGACGGTGAATATCGAGGACGCTACCAGTATTGGCATCGGCAACAAATTGGTATTGAACCAATTTATCATCCTCGTAGCGGGTGATGCCGCCGTAGTAGACGCGGGACTTCACCGCGAACTTCTGGAAAGGTACCGCATGTTTTTCAATCCAGGCGCCTTCGATGGGAGATTCTTGGCGGAACTGATGCTTGACCCGTTCCAAAATATTGTCGGGGTTCAGGCGTGAGCCGCCACCAAAGAAGCGCGTGATGAATATGCCCATGAGGCCCCCGAGTACACCGGTAAGGCTCAGTTGATAAAGTTGTCCATTTCTAGCAGTCATCCTACCGCCTCCTTAGCAGTTGTTTTTGTAAGACGTGTAAACGTTCTATCTGCCCCTAGTATAACAATGTTTGCTGGGAAGTTCCCGTAAAAAGGCAGAAAAGTTGGGAAAACTTTGAATGGCCAGATTGGACCGTTTAAAAACCTTGGGCGCCGCGATCAGTCGCTTGAAATTGGTCTAGATAAAAATGGGGGTCGGAGTGGGTTGGGAAAGTTCGGTCACTTCTCTTTTCGAGCGAAGATCGTTGCATTTTCGCCATTTCCGGTAATCAGGAGCTAAAGTTTTGTAATCCCTCGGCCACATTGCTATAATGATGTTTGTGTATTTTTTAAAACTTAAATAAAGGAGTGCTTACCTCATGGAACAATTACCCAAAATGTCAGCTGCTGAACTGAAAGACGTCGTTAAAGACGGCAAGACCATGTTATTCTTCTCCGCTACTTGGTGCCCGGATTGCGCCTTCATTAAACCAGCCATGCCCGACATCGAAGCTGAATATCCTGATTTTAAGTTTATCGCGGTCGACCGTGACGAAAACATTGACCTGGCTGTCGAATTGAACGTCTTCGGCATCCCGAGCTTCATTGCCTACTCAGACGGTGAAGAAATTGGTCGGTTAGTGAACAAAGACCGTAAGACTAAGGCTGAAGTTGAAGAATTTATCAATTCATTGGCAACTAACGCCGATTAAAACCGTTGGAAAGGATCCCACATGTTAATTGCTAGTTACAATCCCCAAGAATTAGGGGACACTTTGATTGTTATCGTTGCGCAAGATACGGCCCAACAGGCGCACACCGTTCGCGATGGTATCGCTCGAATTTACGATACCGAAACGGAAAAGACACTCGGCTACAACTTCTTGGCGATCTCCAAGATTTTGCCCAACATCAGTGGCAATGGCCAAGTGATGTTGACCGCTGATGATGTTGCCGCCTTAAACGCCGCTTTGGAAGAAGCCGGGTTCAACGGTGAACTGGAGGCCCAAACGGAATCCAAGTTTATCGTGGGTTACGTCAAGTCAGCCACGCCACATCCTGATTCCGACCATTTGTTGGTCACGGAAACGGTCGTTGATAAGGACCAGTCCTTACAGATCGTCAGTGGTTCACCGAACATGCAGACCGATATCAAGGTCGTGGTTGCTAAGGTTGGTGCCATGATGCCGAATGGTCTGATTATCTGGCCTGGTGCTTTACGGGGTGTTGAAAGTGACGGGATGATCTGCTCTGGTCGCGAGTTGGGCTTAGCCAACGCGCCGCAAAAGCCAGGTGCCCTAATCTTACCGGATGACTATGAAGTTGGCGAACCGTTTGATTTTGAACGCGGTCAAACCATCTTTACGGCCTAAGAATTTGCTTAAGAAATATGACGAAAGCGGGTTTGCCCTTGTCGGCAACCCGCTTTTTTGTGTACAATAGGGGAGATTGACTTTAACCACTCTTAGCGAATTGGTTAGTCGTACTAATCACAGTGACCCGGTCCCGTCAACATGACGGAGAGTCCGCGCGGTCACGCTACCTGTAGGCCTAAAGCAATCTGACATGAATTGAAAAATCATCCAAACTAGCCACAGTGGGCTAGCCTTAAATAGGATTAGGGAATGAGTTAACCAGTCGCGTCTTTTAGCGGCGTCTCCTCCCATAGCGTTGAAATTCGGCAGGTGCGGTGTGCACCCGTCAAGGAGGAAGAAACATGGAGCACTATGATGGACCAGCCTTTTTCCGGAAATTTGCGGTAAAGCCGAGCCCCGAACAATTAGAAGATACCACGGCCGAACGGGCCCAACGTTCCGTTAAACAGCGGCGGGAACGCAACGACCGGTTACGGCTACGTGAACAGCGGGAGACCCAGCGCCAGCAACGCCAACAGACACCGTCCCGGCCAGCGGAACGTCCACAATCGGCGGCGTCCGTTACAGCTAAGCCCGCCGATACGCAGCCGGCACCGAGCAGTTCCGCCGAAAACTATCGGCCATTTCAGGTTACGCCAATTCCAAAGCAACTGCACTGGTCACGCCCAACCTCGGAATCGCGCCGCCGATATCGCCGATTAATTGCCAGTCTGAAGAAAACCGATCAAAGTTTTCTTCTTTTTGGTGCGGCCGATGAAATCGAAGAACCGACCACGCCAACGGTGGCCAGTTCGGCCAGTCAGCCGGCCCAGTCATCGTCTGCGCCAGCCCAACCGACCCCGATGCCTGAAGCGACAAGTGTCCCGTCAGCAACATCAGCTACGGCGACGGAAGCTTCTCAACCAGATCCAGCTGATAAAGCTACGCCGGTCGAACCAGCGGCTACTGCCAGTTCAGTCGCGGCGACCGTCGAAGAAACAACGGCTTCAACGACCGCGTCATCTGCAGTCAGTGCTTCTGCTGAGGCGCCGGCTAAGGTTGAAGCGATGGCTAGTTCTGAAGCTCAGTCAACACCGGAGTCGACGCAATCGGCACCCGCTACGTCTGGTTCTGTAGCGGCCCCAACGGAAGTCTTCTACCCACAGTCCGCGGCTTCAGCCGAAGCCAATGCACCGCAATCTGTGGCGCCGCAACCCGAATCGACGATCGGTGGGGCAGGGGATTATTTGCCCGTGGGAACGGTTAAATCAGCGGTCCATTCGGCAGCAACTTCAACGGCTACTGACAGCGCTGCACCGGTCAGCTCAGTCGCCGCAAGCTCTGCGACGGCGCCAAGTCGTGTTGCTGTTACCGAATCATCGGCTGCGGCAGCGTCATCCGCGTCAGCCACCAGTCCGGTCAGTTCAGCGGCCGTTGTGCGCTCAACGGCTCATTTGGTTGTGAGCTCGGCTGCTGGTACGCCGGCTAGCGTTGCGTCTGCCAGCCATCAGCCAGCGGTTACGGCCGATTCGTCCGCACGACGGGTGTCGACATCGGTTGCCGATTTGAAGCCCCAGTCGGCGCCTGACACGGCAACTTTTGCGGCCGCGTCTAGCAGCGTAACCGCCTCGTCTGCGACATCCACGGCCGCCCAACGGCCAGCCGAAGTGAATCAATTGCTGGACCGTGTGCAGGCCGATCAACCTGCGTCGTCAGCTACTGCGTCCGTAAAACCCAAAGCCAAACCGGCTCGCGGTCTGGGACATTCTCTTGGGGATATCATGCAAGAAGAGGGTAACGACCAGCGGAATCTGGCCCTATTTGACCGGCCAAGCACGCCGGCAGTTGCGGCCGAAGAAGCCGAGGAGCAGCCTGCCCGCGGGTATCATTTCCCAGACGTTAGCTTACTCCCTAAGCCAGTAGTGCCCGACGAGGAAGCCTTAGACGAATGGATCGAACACCAAGCCGAGGTGCTGGACGAAACGTTGAGTGCCTTTCACGTGGACGCCCACGTCACCGACTGGACGGTGGGTCCAACCGTGACACAGTTCCAGATTAGTTTGGCGCTCGGCGTCAAGGTCAATAAGATTACGAATTTAAATGATGATCTGAAGTTGGCCTTAGCTGCCAAGGATATTCGAATCGAGGCCCCAATTCCCGGGAAGACCACGGTCGGTATTGAAATTCCGAACGTGAAGTCCCGACCGGTCATGCTCTCCGAAATTTTGAACTCACCAGCCTTTAAGAAGAGTGAATCACCGTTGACGGTGGCACTCGGAGTCGATTTATTTGGGCAGCCGCAAGTCACTGATCTGCGGAAGATGCCGCACGGTTTAATCGCCGGGGCCACGGGTTCCGGAAAGAGTGTGTTCATCAACTCCTTGCTGCTATCAATTCTGTACAAGGCAACGCCGGCCCAGGTCAAGCTCTTGTTGATTGACCCCAAGGCCGTTGAAATGGCGCCGTATGATGGGTTGCCACATCTCTTGTCGCCCGTCATCTCCGATCCGAAGGCGGCCGCAGCGGCCCTTAAATGGGTGGTTACCGAGATGGACCAACGCTACGAGAAGTTGGCCGCGGCGGGGGTTCGGAACATCGAGCAATTCAACGATCGTGCCGATGCCAATGACGAGCCGTCTTTGAAGATGCCTTACATCGTGATTATTATCGACGAGCTGGCCGATCTGATGATGATGGCCGCTAGCGAAGTTCAAGACTATATCGTCCGGATTACGCAAAAGGCGCGGGCCGCCGGCATTCATTTGCTGGTCGCCACCCAACGGCCTAGCGTGGACATTGTGACCGGGACCATCAAGAACAACATTCCAACGCGGATCGCCTTCATGGTGTCCAGCCAGATTGACTCACGGACCATTCTGGATACGGCGGGTGCCGAAAGCCTGCTGGGTCGCGGGGACATGTTGTATCTGGGCAATGGGGCCAGTCAGCCGATGCGGCTGCAAGGGGCCTTCGTTGAATCCGAAGTCGATGCCATCACTGACTTTGTGCGGACGCAGGGTAAACCGCATTACGCGTTTGAACCCAAGGGACTCCTACAACGGGAGACCGCCGAGGAGAACCAAGACGAACTGTTACCGAAGGTTCTCGACTACATCGCTCAGGAAAAGACGGTGTCAACGTCTAAGCTACAGCGAGTCTTCTCGATTGGCTACAACCGTGCCGCTAACCTGATTGATGACCTGGAACAGCGCCACTACGTCTCCCCACAACACGGCTCCAAGCCACGCGAGGTTTATCTGACGCCGGACGATTTAGGAAAGAACTTACCGGAGCCGCACGATAAAGATGCACCTTCTTCATTGTAAAGTGAATAGACCTCACCTCGTTTTAAACGCACTCTGGCTTTTAAGGGGTGGGGGGATATGCTAGAATGGAAAAAGAGTCACTCGTATGGTTAATGGCGTCCTGTGGCCGAACCGCAAAGAGTAGAAAAGAGGATCATTTAATGGATAACGCAACGGTTTATCATTTTGTTGGAATTAAAGGATCAGGGATGAGTGCCCTTGCCCTGATTTTACATGATAAGGGATTCAAGGTTCAGGGTTCAGATATTACCCAGTACACGTTCACCCAGCGTGGCCTGGAAAAGGCGGGCATCAAAGTCATGGACTTTGACGAAGCCAACATTCACGAAGGGTTGACGGTGATTGCCGGTAACTCCTTCACGGATGATCATCCGGAAATCAAGAAGGCCCGCGCCATGGGGCTCCCCGTTTACCGTTACCATGAATTTTTAGGTCATTTGATTGAAGGCTATACCAGCATCGGGATTGCCGGTGCGCACGGGAAGACCAGCACTACTGGTCTGTTGTCTCACGTCCTGAGTGGCGTGGCCCCAACATCTTATCTGATCGGTGATGGGACCGGTAAAGGTACGCCGAATGCCCGGTTCTTCGTTTACGAAGCCGATGAATACCGGCGGCACTTCCTGGCAACCAAGCCCGATTATGCCATCATGACCAATATTGACTTCGACCATCCCGATTACTACACGGGGATCGACGATGTTTACAGCGCCTTCGAGACTTGGGCTAACCAAGTGAAGAAGGGGATCTTCGCCTGGGGTGACGATCCGGAGCTACGGAAATTAAAGACGGACGTGCCGGTCTACTACTACGGGACCAACGACCGCGACGATTTCCAAGCCAAGAACATCAAGCGTTCGACGACTGGCTCAACCTTTGACGTGTACCATGGCGGCAAGAACCTCGGCAACTTCGAGATTCATCTGTACGGGGAACACAACGTGCTGAACAGTCTGGCCGTGATTGCCGTTTCCTACTTCGAAAAGGTCAGCATGGATGAAATCAAGCGTGAATTGGCCGACTTCAAGGGCGTTAAGCGTCGGTTCACTGAACGGAAATTAGCCGACATGACCATCATCGATGACTATGCGCACCATCCATCCGAAATCAAGGCTACCCTGGACGCCGCACGGCAGAAGTACCCGGATAAGGAGATCATCGCGGTCTTCCAGCCCCACACTTTCAGCCGGACAATTGCCCTGATGGATGACTTCGCCAAGAGCCTTAATTTGGCAGATAAGGTCTTCTTGACCAACATCTTTAGCTCCGCACGGGAAACGCAAGGCGCCGTCTCCAGTAAGGACTTGGCCGCTAAGATTGCCAAGGGTGGCGAGATTCTGACGGTCGACAACATGTCGCCACTCCTGGACTTCCACGATGCCGTGGTTGTCTTCATGGGAGCCGGGGACGTTCAGAAGTATGAACGGTCCTACGAAGAATTACTGAGTCATTTATCATTGAAGAATAACTAAAGTTAAATACGTGTGTCCACTGGCGCTGGCTGGTGGGCATTTTTTAGATTAGCGGCCAAAGGTTGAAAGTTTGCGAATACGCTCCAGCCTCCAGCTGGCAAGGTTAACCGCCATTAAACGAGTTAACACCACCTGCGGCTGCCAGAGATTCCGGCGCTGTGGGGACCGCCTGTGGCCTGAGAAGCGGTCCTCCGGCTCGGTTTGAAGCCTAGCAAAATTCGCCAGTCTCCAAACACGTCTCGCGCTGTAAGCTGACTCAGAACGTCAGCTAATACCGCTGTCACGGCTACCTCCATCTCTGGCTGCCTCCGGTTACGGAAGATGAAAGCCACCAAATAGATAATTACATCGCTGAAGTAGCGATGCTCGACCGGTTTAATTGGATACGCCTCACGTAGCCGTGAGTGAGGCAAATTTGGCCTCAGCCGTGGGATTTTCCAAGGGTTCTGCTTGGAAAATGGCGTCTTTGAGACGCGGGCTGACGGCTCAAAGCGAGGAACAAGACCGTTCTTTGGCTTGTCCCGTCCTGCCCACCGCGATCCAGGCCAAATTTGGCGAACGGTAAGGCGGTCAGCCCTAGCTAGTCGTGACAGCGAAGGCAGGTTATAATCGCAGCAGTTCCGGGTACGACGTTGCCTGTTAACTTTAGTTGACGGGCGCTAAAAATCTGCTATAAATAGATATGAATCCGGTTTCGCCGTTTAGGCGAGTTGTCGAGGACAAGTGTCCCGAAAAAAGTTAAAAAGCCGATAATTTTCACGTGAAAGCGGATACATTTAGAGACTCCCGTCATTGGGATCTTCGCTGAATTTTGCTAATCTTATTACATAAGGAGTTGTTGACGTGACGATGGAGGATTTGTCACTACTAATGGACCAACAACCGGTCTTACAGCAAGTGTTGCGGACGTGTCCGCTACATATCGTGCGGGCGTTTCAGATTGAACGCTATGCGGTCGGTACTTTTCAGTTTTTACAAGGTTCGCAATATGACAATACTTATATTGTGGCCGAAGGAAAGGTTAAGATTTACTTAACGTCAGCCGGTGGCAAGGCCGTAGTGTTGGATATTTACGAGCCGGGCGCGTTTGTCGGGGAACAAGAAGCCTTACTGGACAAGCCTTACAGTGCGTCGGTGGTTAACTTGACGCCGGTGACCGTGCTGAAGATTTCCAATGTTCTGTTCAAAACTTGGTTGACGGAAGATCACCATTTTTCCCAGGAACTAGTCTATAATTTGGCTAACCAGATTTACACGCTAACCAATCGTACGGAACGCTACAGTCTGCACTCGGCACTGGACCAGACGATTTCCTATCTCATCTGGGCGACGCGGCGTAAACAGGTGGTGACGCGGGCTAACCTGCTAAACGAGATTGATACGTCAAGCCGTAATCTCAATCGAATTCTCAAGCAACTCCGCGACTTAGACGTCATTGCAATCGACAAGTCGGCCATTCGCGTGACGGACTTGCCGCAATTGTTGACCATTTTAAGAAATGAGGGATAGACATGACGGAACCAGAACCACATACACAGTTGTTACCGACGATTAATACGGATAGCGCCATCATTATGGGGGACCCGGCGCGCGTTGACCGGAGTCGTCAATACTTAGAAGATGTCGAGGACTGGGCATTTAACCGCGAGTACAAGTCCATTCTGGGGACGTATCAGGGTAAACGCGTGCTGGTGATGTCCACCGGGATCGGGGCGCCATCCGCCGGCATCGCCGTGGAGGAACTCAACAACGTTGGAGTTAAGAAGGTCATTCGCGTGGGCTCGGCCGGGGCGATGCAACCGGGGATTGCATTGGGTAAGTTGATTATCGGCGAAGGGGTGGTCAGAGATGACGGCCTGACTGGCAAATACGTGCCGAACATTTATCCCGCCGTACCGGCCTTTCGGTTGCTGGCGTTGGCCCACTACTATGCGCCGGAAGCCTATTACGGTATCATTCGCTCGCATGACGGTTTCTACATGGATGACAACGCCAAGAACGAGGCCTTTTGGTCGGACAAGGGGATCTTGGGCGCCGATATGGAGTCCGGGGCCTTGATGGTCATCGGTCGTCAACGGGGAATGGAAACGCTGTCGATCTTGAATAATGTGGTGCTCTATGAAGGTGACCTCGCGGCGGGCGTTAGCGATCTATCCAATGGGGATGATCTGATGGCCCAAGGCGAAGCGGATTCCATCAAGTTAGCGTTAAACATTTTGAGTGATCAGTCACTTTAAAACCAACGAATAGTCAAAGGGGAGTTTACGATGGACAATGTTAAACAACACAACTGGTGGTACAACCAGCTCTTTACCAACTGGAAGAAGTTTGAAGTCATCTACGTGACAATTTTGATTCTGCTGCAACTGGTGGTCTACATGATCGTACCCGATAGTTTCATCGGGATGGTCTCCGGGGTTGGCGGGGTGCTGTGCCTGGTCTATGGTATGAAGGGCCGAAAAATTTCGTTTATCTTTGGTCTGGTGCAGTGCCTGGCGATGACGTACGTTGCTTGGATTAGCCACGCCTATGGGTCATTTGCGATGGATATTATTTATGTTATTTCACAACCCATCGGCTGGTACATGTGGGGCCATGACGAGGCCACCCATTCGTTCAAGCGGAATACGCGGCGGTGGATTTTCATCGGTGCGTTCGTAGCCTGGGCCATCGGTTGGGTGGTCTTAGCCGCTTTAAACGGTCAACTGCCGTACTTCGATTCCGTGAACTTCGTGGTCAGCATCATCGCCCAACTGCTCTACATCCTGAAGTACAAGGAAAATTGGTCGCTGTGGATCGTGGTCAACATCGCCAACGTCTTGTACTGGAGCATCCTGACCGTGCAGATTCTGATTGGGGCGACAAGCATTGGGACGCTAGGGGCCAACCTGTCTCAAGTTGCCTTACAAGCTGCCTTACTCTTCAACTCAATCTATGCCAACAAGGTTTGGGCAAGCGGTGAAGCCGACAATGAAGGTGGCGCCGGTAAATAATTGCCCGCAATAGAAACTTAATAATTCGGATTTTGCAGGGGAGCGACGCGGGTCGCTCCCCTTTTTGCTGGGCTTGTCCGCGACAGATTACTTGTATTTGGTCAGAGATTTGATAGAATATACTCTAATAAACCCAGAAGTTGTGCCGTAATTGGACGGTACTCAGCTGGGAAAGTTTGGACAAAAAAGGAGCGTTTCAATGAACAACTATGAACAGCAACCCCGTCAAACGATTAATACCGAGGTCGGCCTGAATGGTTTCATGACTAAGATGTTTGGGTGGATGGGCTTGTCTGTGCTGGTATCTGCTGTGACGGCTTTTGTTATGGCAACCCAGTTCAGCGGGACCTTACAAAACCTCAGTGGTGGATCGATGATTCTGCCCCTCATCGTGTGGTTTGTTTTACCCTTCGTGATTAGCGGACAATCGATGAAACGTCCAACGGTTGCCTTTGTTGGCTTGATGGTCTACGCGGTGGTGACCGGGGCCGTCTTCTCAATCTACACGTTGATTTATAGTCAGACTTCGATTGCGGCCGCTTTTGTTTCTAGTGCCGCCGTCTTCCTGACGATGGCAACGATTGGGGTCACGACCAAGAAAGACTTGACGCGAATCGGGACGCAAGCTTCAGCTGCCTTAATCGGGTTGATTGTGGCCATGGTGATTAACATCTTCCTGCAGAGCTCACTGATTGCCATGATCTTCTCCTTCATCGCCGTGATTATCTTCGCCGCCCTGACGGCTTGGGATACGCAACGGATGAAGAAGATGTACCTCAAGTATGGTGACCAAGTGTCCAGCACGGGACTGGCCATCAACGGGGCCTTACAACTATACTTGGATTTCGTTAACTTATTCTTACAACTCTTACAAATCTTCGGATTATTTGGCGGTAGAGACTAATCGTCAGGTTACTGAAAGGATCAAGCGAGGTATCGGCAAAGGCTGGTACTTCGCTTTTTGTATCTAACAGCTAAACCGTGTGGCCAGTGAAGAAACTGGCTATCAGTGAAGTTGCGAGGCTGGCATGAAAATTGCTTAGGTCATTCGATTCAGCTTGGGTAGACGATGAATGCCTAATTTGTGGGATTATGTATAATACAATCAGGAAAGACGGCTATCGAATTGAAATCGTTTCGAATCGAATGACATTTTGCCCAGCAGACACGGGCAACTGGGGAGCGGCAAGGCGTGGCAAGCTAGTTTGAGGAAAATCAACGTAAAGTCGGTTTTCATTTCGGATTTGCGCCCATCTTTGGTAAAATGTAAGCAGAATACGCGAGTGGCCGCTGATAAGCCACTCGGGAGGAGCGAATTATGGCGGACAAACGATTATTATTGATCGACGGCAACAGTGTGACCTTCAAGGCCTTTTACGCGTTATACACGTCGTTAGGGCGTTTCACCAACAGTGAGGGACTGCACACCAACGCCATTTATGGGTTCAACACGATGTTGGAGACCATGCTGAAGAACGTGGACCCGACGCATGCCCTAGTGGCGTTTGATGCGGGTAAGGTCACGTTCCGGACAAAAATGTATGACAATTATAAGGGCGGCCGGGCCAAGACCGCACCAGAACTTTCGGAACAGTTTCCCTACGTCAAGGAACTTTTGGCCGCACGGGGTATTCAGACTTACGAGCTCCCTAATTATGAAGCCGACGACATTATCGGGACGCTGGCTAAGCAGGCGGAGGCCGCAGGTTTTACCACGACCATCGTGACGGGAGATCGCGACCTCACACAATTGGCCAATGATCATACCACGGTGGCGATTTCCAAGAAGGGCGTCAGCGAGATTGAGCGTTACACTCCGGCCTACGTCAAGGAAAAGATGGGCGTGACGCCCGAACAGATCATTGATATCAAGGGCCTTCAGGGCGATAATTCCGACAACTATCCCGGGGTTACCGGTGTAGGCCCCAAGCGCGCCGTCGACCTGGTCGGCAAGTACGGCAGCATCGAGGGCATCTATGACCATATTGACGACATTACTGCCAAGAAGCTCAAGGAGCACCTGGTGGCCGACCACGACCAGGCCTTATTGGCCAAGAAGCTGGCAACTATCAATCGTGAGGCCCCGGTCGAAAAAAAGGTGGCTGACCTGGTCTATGCCGGGCCGAACCGCGATGACTTGATTGCCTTTTATCAACGCATGAACTTCCGGACGTTTTTGAGCAAGATGGACTTCGAGGGGGAGACACCGACCGCGACTCCAGGGCTCAAGGACATCGACTACACAGTCTTGACGGCCGAAAACGTTGCGGCCTTGCCTGACTTTACCGCCGACGGGTGTGAATTTTACCTAGAGATGCCGGAGGAGAACTATCATACGTCTGACTTTGCCGGTTTTGCCATTGGGGATGATGACCAGTGGTGGGTCAGCCGCGATGTCAGCCTCTTACAGCAGGAACCGTTAAAGACCATTCTAACGTCGTCTGACGTGGCCAAACAAGTCTTTGACGCCAAGCGGACGTACGTGGGCTTAAATCGCTTAGGTCTCACCTTAGCTGGTGTAGATTGCGACCTTCTGTTGTGCTCTTACCTGTTGAACACCTACGACAACAGTAACGATCTGGGACGAGTCGCCATGGAACACGGTTACGAACAGGTTGCGACTGACGAAGACGTCTATGGCAAGGGGGCCAAGCGCGCCATTCCCGAGGATGACGAGGTCTTCTTCAAACATTTGGCCCGCAAGACGCGTGCCATTGAACAGCTGCGGCCAAAACTCTTCGAGGGCTTAGACGAAAACGAACAGACCAAATTGTATCGTGAGATTGAACTGCCCATGAGCTTCGTTCTCGCCCGGATGGAAATTGCCGGGATTACCGTGGACGCCAGCGAACTGGAGGCCATGGGAAGCAAGTTTACCGAGCAATTAGCCGAGATTGAACAGACCATCTACCAAGAGGCTGGTGAAGAATTTAATATCGGCTCCCCCAAGCAGTTGGGGCACATTCTGTTCGAGAAGATGGGCTTGCCCGTCATCAAGAAGACCAAGACCGGATATTCAACTGCGGTTGGCGTGCTGGAGAAATTGGCCGCCGATGCGCCGATTGCCGAAAACATTCTGCGTTACCGTAAGATTGCCAAGATTCAGTCGACCTACGTGGAGGGCCTACTCAAGGTGATTCACCCCGAGGATCAGAAGGTCCACACCCGCTATCTTCAAACGTTGACGCAGACGGGCCGACTGTCCTCGGTCGATCCGAACCTGCAAAATATCCCGGTTAGAACCGAAGAGGGCCGCGCCATTCGCAAGGCTTTTGTGCCCCGTCATCAGGGGTGGCAGATCTTCTCGTCTGATTATTCGCAGATTGAACTGCGGGTGCTGGCCCACATGAGCCACGATGCCAACATGCAGGAGGCCTTTAGGGAGGGCGAGGATATCCATGCGGCCACGGCCCGGAGAATCTTTAAGATGGCGCCGGATGCCGAGGTCACGCCGAACATTCGGCGGCAGGCCAAGGCGGTGAACTTCGGGATTGTCTACGGGATCAGTGATTTTGGTTTGTCCCAAAACATTGGCATCACGCGAAAGCAAGCGAAGAACTTCATCGACACCTACTTCGAAGAGTACCCCGGCGTCAAGGCCTACACGGAACGTATGGTGCAACAAGCGCATGAACTGGGATACGTCGAGACCATCGCGCACCGCCGGCGGTATTTGCCAGATATTAACTCGCGAAACTTCAACCAACGGTCGTTTGCCGAACGGACGGCGATGAACACGCCGATTCAAGGGAGTGCCGCCGATATCATCAAGATTGCGATGATTCGAATGGAAGACGCGTTGAAGGACCTACAGGCCACGATGCTCCTACAGGTCCACGATGAACTGATCTTCGAGGCCCCGGCCGAGGAGATCGAGACGTTGGCCAAGCTCGTGCCCAGCGTCATGGATTCCGCCATTGACTTGGAGATTCCACTGAAGGTTGAAAGTCATTATGGACCAACTTGGTACGACGCCAAGTAGTCGCAAAACAAGTAGTCGCAAAAGGAGAGAGAACGTATGCCAGAATTACCAGAGGTTGAAACGGTACGACGCGGCTTAGAAAGCCTCGTCGGTGGGGCGACGATCGACCACGTCGCGGTATTTTATCCGAAGATGGTTCGACCGGATGCTGAGATCTTTACGGCCGACCTGATTGACCGCAAGATTGAACGGATTGACCGGCGCGGGAAGTACCTGCTCTTCCGGTTCAGCGGCAACCTCACGCTGGTCTCTCACCTGCGCATGGAAGGCAAGTACGACGTCCAGCCGGCGGGGAGTCCGGTGCCGAAACACACGCACGTCATCTTTTACCTGAAGGATCACCGGGATTTGCGGTACAACGATACCCGGAAATTTGGCCGCATGCGCCTGGTTGAGACCGGGACGGAAGACACCGAATTGCCATCGCTGGGTAAATTAGGCCCGGAGCCCACCGAGGCAACCCTAACGCTGGCTTACATGCAACGAATCTTTGGCAAGTCCCACAAGGTGGTTAAGCCCTTCTTGCTGGACCAGTCCCGGATTGCTGGTCTGGGCAACATCTACGTGGATGAGGTCCTGTGGTTGTCAAAGATTAATCCGCTGACGCCAGTGGATACCCTAACGACGGCCCAGCTGGCCACGTTGCGGAAGAACATTATTCAAGAGATAGCCCGCGCCATCCAGGGCCACGGAACGACCGTGCACTCCTTCTCCACGGCTTTTGGTGAGACGGGGAATTTTCAGAACAGTCTGCACGTCTACGGTCATGAGGGGGAACCCTGTGAGCGCTGTGGAACCGAGATTGTTAAGATCAAGGTCGCTCAGCGTGGAACCCACTTCTGTCCGCACTGTCAGCCGTATCCCAGCAAGGCGGCGGAAGAGGCTGCCCATGACTGAGGTGTGGGGCCTAACCGGCGGCATCGCCACGGGTAAGTCGACAGTCAGTGCCTGGCTGAAACAAGCCGGGTTAACCATCATTGACGCGGACGTTATTGCCCGTGAGGTGGTGGCTCCAGGCACGGCGGGACTCCGACAGGTCCTAGCGACCTTTGGCTCCGCGTATCAGTTGACGGATGGGGGCTTAGATCGTCACAAGTTGGGGCAACTGGTCTTTGGCAAACCGGCCGAATTACGCCGGTTAGAGGCCATTACCACCCCGCTGATTCAAGCCGAGATTAACCGCCAGTTGGCCGTGTACCGTGAGCAACAAGTTCCAGCGATTATGATTGATGCACCGACGTTTTATGAGGTGGGCTACCTGATTCATCTGGTGGACCACGTGATGGTGGTCGCAACCACGCCGATGATTCAACGGCGACGCTTGATGGCCCGCGACGGCCTGTCTGAAGCGGCCGCTCAGGCGCGGATAGACCAGCAGTGGCCGATTGCCAAGAAGGTTGCCTTGGCGGATATCGTCATTGATAATGCGGGAACGATTGCCGAAACGCGCCAACAAGTGGTAAAATGGCTTGACACCACTCATTTGGGCGAATCATCAGCGATCGTTGACAATTGATCTGAATGTTTGTGGGGAAACTGACCCCGTGATGGTGGCCAGTCGATGAAGCGAGATAAACGTAACCAATGAAAAAATGAGGTGACCAAAATGCAGTGTCCGCACTGTCATCATAATGGATCGCGGGTCGTCGATAGTCGACCGACCGACGATGGGCGCGTCATCCGCCGGCGCCGTGAGTGTGAGAGCTGTGGCTTTCGGTTCACGACGTTTGAGCGGGTTGAAGTGACACCGCTGTTGGTAATTAAGAAGAACGGGACGCGTGAGGAATTCAATCGTGAAAAGATTTTACGTGGAATCATCCGTTCGGCGGAGAAACGTCCGGTGGGGATGGACGTCATGACCAAGATTGTCGATGACGTCGAAAACAAAATCCGTGCGCTGGGAGTCAACGAGATTTCCAGTCAGTTGATCGGGGAGTATGTGATGAACCGATTGGTCGATGTGGATGAGATTGCCTATATTCGATTTGCCAGTGTTTACCGGCAATTCAAGGATACCGGCGTCTTCTTTAACGAATTAAAAGACATGATGGATAAGGATAAGGCGAAGGCCAAGGACCGGAACCATCGGCAAAGCGAGGCGAAATAGGGCATGGAGGATTCCTGGCACCAATTGCAGCCGAAGACTGGTTTCATGGTTCGGTTGGTGGATCGCTTGACCGATCAGAGTTGGCAGACCCTAACGCAGCTCTATCAGCCGATTATTGGACCGAGTGCCACGGGGCTCTTTTCGGCCCTTTTTTGGCTACCCGAGCGGGAAAGTTACCATCGCCACGCCATTTTGCTAGCGGAGCTTGGCTTGGATTTAGCCCATCTCTACGCGGCCCGGTTGCGGTTAGAGGCCACGGGACTCTTAACAACACGGGTGAAGACCGAGGGTGACCTGTCGAGCTTCGTGTATGAGCTCCACGCACCGCTGACGCCACAGGCCTTCTTCAAAGACGACCTGTTAAGCGTACAGTTACTGGGCGTGGTCGGTGAAGACCTTTACCAAGCACTGGTCAAGACGAATACGCCAGCGGTCCGGTCTGGTGAACACGAACAAAATATCACCAAGAACTTTCTGGACGTTTTCCATGTCGATGGGGATGAACTGCGGGATATTCCGGCGGTGATTACCAGTAATCGCGATGTCCAGTCGACGCCCAGTGGTCCCAATTTATCGGCGGACCAAGTGCAGTTTGATTTCAAGTTACTGGGCGAGCTACTGGAACGGTCTTTCGTAGACACACGGGCGGTCAGTAAGTATCGCCAGCTGTTGTTGACCGAGCACGCGACTTACGGCTTAGACGAACCGACCATGGCTCGCTATATCGGTGAAGCCACCGATTTAGCAACTAATATCTTCAATCCGGAGCAGTTCAAGCGGATCGTGGCTCAGGCCTTCGGGTTACAACACCGACAAGCGCCGAGTGCGGCGGCTACTGCGCCAACTTCGACCGACGTTAAGGGGGCATCTAGTGCCGAACAGGCCTTGATTAAGGTGGCGGCTCATACGGCACCGGCGGCCTTTCTCCAGGGGATCAAACAGAACACGGGGGGCTTCGTCACGGACGGTGAGCAGCGGATCGTCCGCGATCTGGTCAGTCGTCAACTGTTTCCCGAGTCTGTGTTGAACCTGATGATTTACCACGTATTGGTTGATGAAGACCGACCGACGTTGAATAAAAACTTACTGGATACGATTGCTAACGATTGGAGCAAGGCAAAGATTAACACACCCCAGTTGGCCATTCAGAAGATTCGGGAGCGGCAACAGGCGGCGGCCAAACCACGGCGATCGCGTCGTCAGCCCACGGTCAAGGAGACCCTGCCGGATTGGGCGAAGAAGCCGAGTGGCGCCACTCAAGCAACCAGCAAGGCTAAGCTCTCAACGGATCAACAAAAACAATTACAACAACGGATTGCGCGTTTAGAAGAACGGAGCAAAGGGAAGGAGGACTAGCAGATGGAAGATTTAAGTAAGACCATGCAACAACTGATGAATCAGCGGCATCTCAATGACAATTATCGCCAATTGATGGCGAAGGTCTACGACGATCCGACCGTGACGAAGTTCTATCAGGACCATCAAGCCGAGCTTGCGGACGATGTCATGACCCGTTCGGCGGCCAAATTGTATGAGTTTGTCTCGGAGCGTGAGAAGCTAGCGAAGGGTGGTAGCACGTTTGCGACGGGCTATGAACCCCAACTGATCGTGTCCAATCACCTGATCGACGTGGCCTACGTTCCCACGGCGGATACACTCGAGAAGCAGGCCCAGCAACAGTTACGTCAGCGGGTGAAGTCCGTCGCGATGCCGAAGAATATTCGCGACGCCTCACTGGCGCATTTTGACCAGGATGAGGATCGTGCTGAGGCTCTGATGGCGGCTTTGGACTTTATTGACGCCTACGAGGCTAATCCTAAGCGCCGTCACCAGGCCCTGTATCTGGCTGGGAGTTTTGGCGTAGGCAAGACCTATCTTCTAGCCGCCGTCGCTAATCAGTTGGCAACGGATGGCTTCTCCACCACGTTGGTTCACTTCCCCAGCTTTGCGGTGGAAATGAAGAACGCTATCGCCCAAAACGGCGTGGCGGAGAAGCTCGATGCCTTGAAAAAAGCACCGATCCTGATGATCGACGATATTGGCGCCAATGCCATGTCGGCCTGGGTCAGAGACGACGTGTTAGGGGTCATCTTGGAATACCGAATGCAGGAGGAATTACCGACATTCTTTAGTTCCAACTTCTCTATGGCACAGTTAGAAAAGGAACACCTGCGGATTTCGACGCGAGGGGATGACGAACCGTTGAAGGCCCAGCGGCTGATGCAACGGATTCGCTTCTTGGCTCGTGAGATTACCATGGTAGGGGTCAACCGGCGGCCACAGTAGTCCGGTGAGTGGCCAAACTTTCCGGTGAATTTTTGGCCGTCAGTGCTTGACAATAATTAGTCGCAAGTGTTTAATAGTCAATGAAACCACATGAGCTATGACGAAAGACATGGTGTTGGCGGAGACGTTCACAGGAAGAGTTGGCCTTGCTTGGAAGCCAACTTAGCGCCCGCAGGCATTACCACTTTTCTAGCTGTCGGGAGGAAATTTCCGGCCGGTTCGTTCCGTTATCGACGATTAGAGTTCACGGGAGTAGTCTCGTGAAAAATATCGGGTGGAACCACGTTAATGACGTCCCCAGTGTCTTCTTTGGCACTGGGGATTTTTCGTTGTTTGGCCCAAAATCAATAAGGGAGATTGAAAATTATGGCAAGTATTTCACTTAAATTTCCAGATGGCAACATTAAAGAATTCGCTGCTGGCACCACGCCAGAAGATGTTGCCAAGTCAATTTCAATTAGCTTAGGCAAGAAGGCCGTTGCAGCCAAGCTGGACGGCGAATTGATCGACAACCTGACGCCCATCGCCCATGACGGTAGCATTGAAATCGTCACGAAGAGCGATGCCGACGGCTTAACTGTTCTGCGGAACACGACCGCTGCGCTGGTACGGATTGCCTTGAAGAAGGAATTCCCAGCCATTCGTTTGGGCGAAGTGAGCGCTGACGAAGATGGCTTCTACGTGGATACCGACAAGGACGACCAACAAGTCAGTGTTGACGAATTGGATGCCATTGCGGTTATCGTCGAAAAGCTGGTGGGCGACAAGCTCGACATCGAACGGACGACGGTCAGCAAGGACGATGCCTTAGCCAAGGCCAAGGACGATCCTTACACGACGGCGTTAATCAAGGCCGTTGACGGCGACCAAGTCAACTTCTTAAAGGTTGGCGACCACGAAATCCTGAGTGATGGCGCACAGTTGGCCAACACGGGTGACGTGAAGAAGTTCAAGTTACTTTCTGTTGCCGGTGCTTACTGGCAAGGTAAGTCCTCAAACCCAATGCTACAACGGATTTACGGGACGGCCTTCTATAAGCAAGCCGACTTGGATGCCGACTTAGCTAAGCGCCAAGAAGCCCGTGAACGTGATCACCGGGTTATTGGGAACCAATTGGACCTGTTCTTCGTTGATCCTAAGGTCGGTGCCGGGTTACCTTACTGGATGCCAAATGGGGCAACCATTCGTCGGACGATCGAACGTTACATCATCGACAAGGAAGTCGCTAACGGTTATCAACACGTTTACACGCCAGTTCTGGCCAACTTGGATCTGTACAAGCAGTCCGGTCACTGGGCCCACTACCGTGAAGACATGTTCCCACCTATGGACATGGGTGATGGCGAACAACTTGAATTACGGCCAATGAACTGCCCAAGCCACATTCAAATTTACAACCACCACATCCGTTCTTACCGCGAATTACCATTGCGGATTGCTGAATTAGGGATGATGCACCGTTACGAAAAGTCCGGTGCCCTGAGTGGTCTGCAACGGGTTCGTGAAATGACCTTGAACGATGGCCACACGTTCGTTGCCCCAGAACAAATTCAAGATGAATTCAAGAGTATCCTGGACTTGATGGTCAAGGTTTACCGCGACTTCGATATTAAGGATTACACGTTCCGTCTGAGCTACCGTGACCCTAAGAACACGGAAAAGTACTTCGATGACGATGAAATGTGGAACAACGCACAAACGATGTTGAAAGGTGCCATGGATGACTTGGGCTTACCTTACGTTGAAGCCGAAGGGGAAGCTGCTTTCTACGGTCCTAAGCTGGATGTCCAAACTAAGACGGCCCTTGGGAATGAAGAAACGTTGTCTACTATTCAATTAGACTTCATGTTGCCAGAACGTTTCGACTTACACTACGTCGGTGCCGATGGTGAAGAACACCGCCCAGTTATGATTCACCGTGGCTTGGTTTCAACGATGGAACGGTTCACCGCTTACCTGACTGAAATCTACAAGGGGGCCTTCCCAACTTGGTTGGCACCTAAGCAAGTCACGATCATCCCAGTTTCCGAAGAGAAGCATGGGGCCTACGCTGACAAGTTAGCTGCCGAATTAAAGGCCGCTGACGTTCGAGTCAACGTTGACAAGCGTGGTGAAAAGATGGGTTACCTGATCCGGGACGCCCAAACACACAAGATTCCATACACGTTGGTTGTGGGTGAAGACGAAATGGCTAATGGTACTGTCTCTGTCCGGAAGTATGGGGAAGAAGACAGTAATTCCATGAGCAGTGACGCCTTCGTCAAGGAAATCTTGGCTGACATCGCTTCATACAGTCGCGAAGACTAGGACTTTGATGCTTCTGGCGAACAACCAGAGAATAGAAGAGAATTGATGCAAAGGTGGTCGGGGTCATGCCTCGGCCCTTTTGCTGTCTCGGAGCTGGTTGAAGTCAGGTACGTGTGTCAGTTGGGCCTGTTCGTTGTTTGACAGTCACAAATATATTACTGACGAAACACTGTTGACATGTTCTGAACTAGCTGGTATGATGGTTAAGTTGAGAAATTAAGCAGAGGCTTCCGCTTCTCGCCTTGTGGCTAACGCTGCTAGGCTGGATATGCACGTTAATCCGATTGTTTTGATTGGATTTCTTGCGGGAGCCGTTTGATTATCATCAAAGGTTCCCGCATTTTTTGTGGGTGAGATTCTGCAGTTCTCGGAGATTATTTTGGAGGTGGATTACCATAGCAAACGACACGATTGTCAACGAGGGAATTCGAGCACGTGAAGTACGGCTTATCGCTGGTGACGGCGAGCAATTGGGCATTAAGACCAAGCGCGAAGCTTTACAGATCGCCGAAGACGCAAACCTCGATTTAGTTTTGGTTGCACCGAAAGCTAAGCCACCAGTAGCCCGCATCATGGACTACGGGAAGTACCGGTTCGAGTTGCAAAAGAAGCAACGTGAAGCGCGTAAAAAGCAAAAAGTGGTCAGTGTCAAGGAAGTTCGCTTGAGTCCTACCATTGATACCAACGACTTTAACACCAAGCTGAAGAACGCTAAGAAGTTCTTGGCTAAGGGTGAAAAAGTTCGGGTTTCAATCCGGTTTAAGGGTCGGGCAATTACCCATAAAGACATTGGTCGCGAAGTGTTAAATCGTATGGCAGCTGAAACGGCGGATGTCGCAACGGTTGTACAACGGCCTAAGATGGACGGTCGGAGCATGTTCTTAATGCTTTCGCCCATCGCAGAGAAATAGTGTGAATTGATTGGGTAGCTTTAGCTGCCGATTTAAGGAGGAAATTACGTATTATGCCAAAGATGAAGACTAACCGCGCCGCAGCTAAGCGTTTCAAAGTAACTGCTAAGGGCGGTATCAAGAGTGCCAATGCTTACACCTCTCACCGTTTCCACGGTAAGACCAAGAAGCAACGCCGGAACCTTCGTGGTACCCGGATGATGAACGAAACGACTCTTAAGACTTACCGTTCATTATTACAAAAGTAAGCGAGTCGTAGATTTTTCGGGTCGACGAAATGTCGACATAATGTTTGAATTGATTTAGGAGGAAAAGATTATGCCACGAGTTAAAGGCGGTACTGTTACACGCGCACGTCGCAAGAAGGTTTTAAAGTTAGCTAAGGGTTACCGTGGTTCAAAGCACCGTTTATTTAAGGTTGCTAAGGACCAAGTCATGAAGGGTCGTCAATACGCCTTCCGTGACCGGAAAGCTACTAAGCGTAATTTCCGTAAGCTTTGGATTGCCCGGATCAACGCCGCAGCCCGGATGAACGGTCTGAGCTACAGCAAGTTGATGCACGGTTTGAAGTTAGCCAACATCGATGTTAACCGTAAGATGTTAGCTGATCTGGCAGTTAACGATGCTGCTGCATTCACTGCTTTAGCAGAACAAGCTAAGGCTGCATTGGCTGCTTAATTCAGTTAATGAGAAAGGGACTTCGCGGATAGCGGGGTCCTTTTTTATTAGAGTGCAAAGGCGGGCGTTTAGGTCCTGAGCATTAGGGAGCTAAGGGGCTTCTGTTCGGCTTCGCCGGGCAGGCGTCACTTAGGTTTCTAAGCACAGGGACCTGCCCAACCGCGCACGTTTCAGAGGCCGCAAGCTTGTGAAGTGGAAACTTTAGGCTCTTTGTCAACTGTTGTTGGTAATCGGCTGTCTGAGGTTGCCTAATCGTATTATGATTAGGCAGCCTTTTTAATTCCGAATACTAGATGAATCCTTAATCTAAAGCTACTAAAACAACCGAATCCGTAGCTGACTCGCTTGATTACTTTGATTTTATTATTGATACCTTCCATTGGTCCATTAGAATAATTGTATTTTAGCGCATTGTACACAGATTCTTGGTGTTCTCTCAACGTATTTAACGGTGTTTCAAGCTCTTCGGAGTAATCATTCTTCTTGTCTAGAATGGTTACTAGTTTGGACGTGTGACGATACTTGACGGCTCGCCGGACGGTCTGTAAAAGCTCATACGCTTGGCGTAATTCATCATTGAAGCTGAGAATGTAATCGACCGTACTATTCTCAGTATTAATTCCTGAGAGATGAGTGAAATTATGATAGACGTTGAAGTTCAGCTTTTCATTAGGTTTTAAGAGTAGTTTCCAGTATCGTTTTAAGATCTTATGTTTGATATTTGAATTGGCATAGGACTTCATTATACGAACTCTCACACGATTGAAACCACGCATTATAGAACTCACGATGTGGAACCTATCGGTTACCACAATCGCGTTTGGAAAAACGGTTTCTGTCAATTGCGGATACGTGTAATTCATATCTGTCACAATGATTTTCACGCCTTCTCGCGCAGCCTTAGTATATCGATTGAAGTATTTTTCGAGATCATACAGGGTTCGTGATTCAAGGATATCGATAAATTCGTTTCGCATACCGTCCATAAAGACAAAGCTCATTGCACCTTTGGCATCTTTGGTAGACTTGACTTCATCCATATTAATAACTGCTGGCAACCAGCTGTAATTTGTCTTAATATCCGGTTGGTAGCTACGCATGATTCGTAAAACACTCGTACTCGAAATGTTTAATTCGTTTGCGATATGTCGCATTGAAACCGTCTCACTGAGCTTTACTAAACACGAGATCCGGCTGACGTTAGAGATGGTGTGGTTTCGCTGAACTAACGACGTTTCTGCCAGAAAGTATTGATGGCATTGCTTACACTTGAAATTACGTTTTTTAAGGTGAAGTTTAACGTCTCGTTCAACGGCTTGTGGGAGTTTAACCGTGGTCCAACGCCAACCGTATTTGATAATGCTCTTCTGGTTCAAAACGCCACATTTAGTACAAGCTTTTGGACGGTAGTCTAAAAGTGCCTGTACCTTGAGTGGTCCCTTTACTTCTAAGGGATTCATTATTTTCAGTTTTTTGATATTAGGGTCTTTTATCCCCAGAATAATTTTAGTATCATTGGACATAGGATATAGTCACTTTCTTTCTCTTGAAATGTGGTAGTGGATGGACATAGATCTGCGACTATATCCCTTTTTTGTACCCATTTTTACTCTATACAGTATACAAAAATATCCGCTGCCAGTAACCAATTAAGTTGATTACCAACAACAGATATTTTAGAACCAAACTTTAAGTGTGTCTTCTTGAAACTAGAAAAAGCAATAGTAATTGACTAGGAACCGGGCCGGTGCTTAATGGGGTTAAGCGCAGGGACCTGCCTTGCCGAACACGTTTCAGAAGCTGCAAGTTTCCGAAGTAGAAAACTTTGAGTGTGGCCACCTGAAATTGGCCAGAGCCACTGTATGTGGTGTAGCCGGGCAGGCGTCGCTTCGATTTCTAAGCGCAGGGACCTGCCCGACTACACAAATTTTCAAGTGGCTGTTAAATGATTAAACGCGACGCTGTCGGTACGCCAGCGCCCAGGCAGTCCGGTTCTTACCGATTGCCGAGAGAAACGGATTTCCAGTCGTTACGAGTGGTAAAATTCGCGAAAATTGCGTATAATGAAAAGCTAGACAGCCGGTAACGGCAAACGGACGAAGGGGGGCAGTCACCCGCATGGTTTCCGCATTCAAACCAACGTGGATGGTTACAAATATATACGATTTGACACCGGATCAGTTGAGAGCTCACGGCATTAAGGCTGTGATGACCGATCTGGATAACACCTTAATTGCTTGGAATAATCCCGATGGCACACCTGAATTACGGCATTGGCTAACGATGTTAGAAATGGCCGGTATCCAGGTCATTGTGGTGTCCAACAATAGCCGCGCGCGGGTCGACCGAGCCGTCGCACCTTTTAATCTGCCTTACGTTCATCGGGCCCTTAAGCCACTGACTTGGGGGATTCGGCGGGCGTTACGGCGGTGGCATTTGCGCCGTGAGGAAGCCATCATGGTGGGTGACCAACTCATGACGGACGTGCTTTCGGCACATCGAAGTGGTGTGCGCAGTGTCTTGGTGAAGCCGATTTTGAAGTCGGACGCCTGGATTACGAAGGGCAATCGCTTATTAGAAAAAGTCGTCATGTGGCGTTTGCGGCATGCGTACCCAGAATTAACTTGGCAGGAGGATCTTAATGAACGAAAAACACACTGAACCCGTTTTAGTTGACGGTGAGGCTCTGCACTGTATTGGGTGTGGGGCAGAGATTCAAACAACGGACAAGACAGCGCCGGGGTATACGCCTCAGTCGGCCTTGGATAAGGGCATGGAAAAGGAAGAAGTTTATTGTCAACGGTGCTTCCGTTTGCGGCATTACAATGAAATTGTGCCGGTCGGCCTGACCGACGATGACTTTCTGAACTTGTTGACCCAGATTCAAGATGCCAACGCGCTGATTGTTTACGTTGTCGACATCTTTGATTTCAACGGTAGTGTGATTCCGGGACTCCACCGGTTTGTGGGTGAGAACCCTATCTTACTGGTCGGTAACAAGGAAGACCTGTTACCAAGTTCTCTGAAGCGTAGCAAGCTGAAGGATTGGATTCGCCAACGGGCTAACGAGCAGGGGTTGCGCCCAATTGACGTGACACTCCTGAGTGCCAAGACGAATCAGTCAGTGGATCAATTACTGACGATGATCGACAAGTACCGGGGGGATCGCGACGTTTACGTGGTTGGGGTGACCAACGTTGGGAAGTCCACGCTGATTAACCAAATTATTCGGCAGAATACCGGGGTCAAGGACCTGATCACCACGTCGCGCTTCCCGGGAACCACGCTGGACAAGATTGAACTACCACTGGATGATGACCACGTGCTGGTCGACACCCCAGGGATTATTCAGAACCAGCAGATGGCTCACTTCTTGTATGGTAAGGATCTCAAGATCGTGGCCCCACAAAAGCAGATCAAGCCCAAGACTTACCAGCTGAACGATCAACAGACGTTGTTCTTCGGCGGGGTTGCCCGGTTTGATTACACTAAGGGACCCAAGAGTGGCTTCATCGCTTACTTTGAAAATAATCTTTACATTCACCGCACCAAACTGGAGAATGCGGACGACTTCTATGACCGGCAATTGGGTCAGTTGTTGACGCCGCCACAACCGGAAAACAAGGATGATTTTCCACCGTTGGTTGCGCATGAATTTAAAACCACTGTTAAGAGCGACCTGGTCTTTGAAGGCCTAGGTTGGATTACGGTTCCAGCTGGCGTGAACGTGACCGGCTGGGCACCTGCAGGCGTCGGCGTATTGGTCCGGCGCGCAATGATTTAGATAAATGGAGGAAAACAACGTGTTACGAGGGAAACAAAAGAGATACTTACGTGCTCACGCACACGCCATGCACCCCTTATTTTCCGTGGGGAAGAATGGATTGACGCAGGCTTGGTTGGATCAATTGACCGGAGCCTTGGAGAAACGCGAATTAATCAAGATCAATCTCCAACAGAGTGCGGAAGCTTCGGTTGATGAGACCAAGGACTTTATCGAACAAGGAACGGATATTCAAGTCGTTCAAACAATTGGTCGCGTGTTGGTCCTTTACCGGCCCGCAACGGATGAAGAAAATCAGAGAATTTCATCAGTCGTTGAAAATATGTAGGAGGTCTGGCAGTCGTGGTAAAAATCTCAGAGCAAACGAGTACGCAGGTGGCAACGCAGATGCAGGCCACCGCTAAGAAGCGCCGAATTGGGATTCTTGGTGGGACCTTTAATCCGCCACACTTGGGTCACTTGGTCATTGCCGATCAAGTTGCGACACAGTTGGGACTTGATCAGGTGTTATTTATGCCCGATGCCGAACCACCGCATGTCGATCGCAAGCTCGCCATTCCAGCCGCCGATCGGGTGGCCATGGTGCAAGCGGCGATTAAGGATAACCCCTTATTTAAGCTGGAATTGACGGAAGTGCAACGGGGTGGCAAGAGCTATACCTACGACACGATGGTCCAATTGACCCGCGAACATCCCGAAAACCAGTATTATTTCATTATTGGTGGGGATATGGTGGCTTATTTGCCAAAATGGTACCGGATTGACGAGCTCGTCAAGTTGGTCCAGTTTGTGGGCGTCTGCCGGCAAGGGTTTACCCGGGAATCACCGTATCCCGTGCTGTGGGTGGACGTGCCTAACATTGGGATTAGTTCAACCATGATTCGTGATCAGATTCGTCGTGGGCAATCGGTCCGCTATCTGGTGCCAACCATGGTGGATCTCTATATAAAGGAGCATCTGTTATACCGTGACTGAGTTAACGTACCATGCTAATATCTTTCCCGGCACCCGTCAGGAATTAATCGATCAGATCGCACAACAACTGCGTCCTAAACGGTTCCATCACGTGTTACGCGTGGAGCAGACGGCCCTAGAGCTGGCTGCCGCCAATCACGTAGATGCCGAACGGGCCAGCATTGCCGGGTTAATTCACGACTACGCCAAGCAACGACCGGATGACGATTTCATTGCCGCCATCAAGGCGTACCGACTCGATCCCGATCTGTTGAATTACGGCAATGCCATTTGGCATGGGGTCGTGGGCGCCGAGTTGATCAAGCGCGAGCTACACATTTATGATGAAGACGTCTTGAATGCGGTTCGCCACCATACGACCGGCGCTGTCTACATGACGCCGCTGGAACAGATCGTGTATATGGCCGACTACATTGAACCAGCTCGAGATTTTCCGGGTGTCGATGAGGCACGGAAAATCACGGCCAAAGACCTAGGGGCCGGGGTTGCTTTTCAGGCGCAGCATACGTTGCAGTATTTGGTCGAAAACGGGTTGCCCGTTTATCCCAAGTCGCTGGAAACGTACAATGCCTGGGTTCCCCGTTACCACGCTAAATAAACAACATGAAATGAAGATCCAAAAATCGAGAGGAGCACTTGCATGGATAGCAAAGAAGTCTTAGAAATCGCAGTCAAGGCTGCGGAAAGTAAGCGGGCTGAAGATATGACCGCTTTAGATATGCGGAAGGTTAGCCTGATGGCCGACTACTTCCTGATTGTGGACGCCAACTCCAGCCGGCAGATTCAAGCCATTGTTGACGAGGTTGAAGATCAGGTCAGCGCCAAGGGTGTGACCATCAAGGATGTTGAAGGCAAGAACAGTGCCAACTGGATTCTGATCGACCTTGGCGACGTGATTGTTCACGTGTTCCAAAAGGAACAACGGAGTCACTACAACTTAGAGAAGTTGTGGTCTGACGCGCCAGAAGTTGATTTGACACAGTGGGTAGAGGCTGAAGCATGATCTATCAGTCTTTTGCCGAGCTTTACGACGAATTGTTTGATCCAGCCATGTACGACCAGTGGCTGGATTTTGTCGCCCAACGTGTCGCACCGACTGATGGTGAACTCCTGGACCTGGCCTGCGGGAGTGGGCGTTTAGGCGTCCTACTGGCGCAGAAGGGCTACCAGGTCAGTGGCTTGGACCTCTCTGAGGAGATGTTAGCGCTCGCTGCCAAACACGCTGAGGAGGCCGAGGTGACGATGCCACTGATGGCCGGTGACATGCTGGACCTAACCATGATTGGCGATTATCAGACCATTACGTGTTTTGCCGATTCTTTCTGTTATTTACCGGACTTGGCGGCTGTGACCGCGGCCTTTCGACAGGTGCACGACCATCTGACGGTGGGCGGCAAGTTTCTCTTTGACGTGATTACGCCGCACCAAACGGATGACGTTTATCCGGGGTACATGTATAATTACGTCGATGACACGCGGGCCTTTATCTGGACCAGTTATGGCATCGAAGACGAACCGCATGCGGCAGAACATGACCTGACGTTCTTCACTCAAAATGAAGAGACCGGCGATTATCACAAGGTGACGGAGCTACACCACGAACGGACCTACGAGCTCGCGGATTATCAGGCGGCCTTAAAGTCGGCAGGTTTGACGTTACAACGCGTCAGCGCAGACTTCGGTGAGGCGGAAGTCACACCGGAGACAACACGTTGGTTCTTTGAGGTTACGCGGGAGGCATAGACATGGCGCTACAGGCGGTAGGCATCATTGCGGAGTACAATCCGTTTCACAACGGGCATGCGTATCAGGTCGCTCAGGCGAAGCAAATCACCGGTGCTGATGTCGTCGTGGCGGTGATGAGTGGTAATTGGGTACAACGTGGTGAGCCGGCCCTCATGGACAAATGGCAACGCGCACAGGCAGCCATTGCTGGGGGCGTGGATCTCGTGGTGGAACTCCCCACGGCCATGGCCGTCCAGCCGGCCCACTTATTTGCGGCGGGCGGCGTGGCCCTAGTGGCTGCGTTGAAGTGTCGGTGGTTGGCCTTTGGCAGTGAACATCCCGAGATGGATGTCGACCGCTTGATGGCCAACTTACCTCAGGACCCGGCGACATTTAGGCGGTTCGACCAGACCTACGCTTCGTTGTTTCAAGGCTATTTGCGCGACCAGACGGGGATTACGCTGAATGCGGCCAATGACATTCTGGGCTTCTTCTATGCGTTGGCCAATCGTCGCCAAGGGAATCCGCTAGAACTTCTGGCACTGGCACGCAAAGGGAGTCAGCACAATGACGCGACGATTGCGGCGGCCAGTCCATTCGCCAGTGCCACCGCGGTACGAACGGCGGCGTTAGCGGCGAACTGGGCGGCTGTGCAGCCGGTCGTTCCTGAGACGACGTTGCGCCAACTTCGGGCCGCACAATTGACCAGTTGGACCGACTTTTGGCCGTACCTGCGCTATCAGTTGGTGAGTGGCGACGTGGCCGATCTGCGCCAGATGTATCAGATTACGGAGGGCGTGGAGTATCGCCTGAAGCGGGCGGCATTGACCAGTGCCACGTTTGCTGAGTTCATGCACGCCGTAAAGACCAAGCGCTACACCTATACGCGTCTCCAGCGGCAGTCGGCCTATCTTTTGGGGCAGATGAAGCCTGCAGAAATGCAGGTTACGCCACGCTACTTGCGGGTCTTGGGCTATTCACCGGCCGGTCAGCGTTACCTGCATCAGATTAAGAAGCAGGTTGACTTGCCACTGGTGAGTCGGGCCGACCGCGATTGGCAGAAGGGCCCCGGGGCTCTCGATGATCGACTGGGGGCGCTACGCACGCTGATTACGGGAATTCCGCAGGATTATGGACGGATTCCCGTAAAAATAACGCTTTCAGAGTGACTATCAAGGAAATTACCTTGACATCACATTTTTGGACAGGTATAATTTATCACGTTGCATTGGAGGGATTGCGATGAAATGGTCGTTGACCGAACTGCGAAAGAACCACCGTAATGATCCGTTGATGTTTGATGAAACCTTGAATTTAAAGGCGGATCTGATGGAACGTTATGGTAACGAGGTCTTAGATATTGGTCCCGTCCACGCTAAGGGGCTTGCCTCAGTTGTGGGGGGCGGCGATGTCGTCATCGTTGCCCAGGTAACGGCGGATTTAAAGGTCCCGTCGAGCCGGTCTTTAGCACCGGTGGATTTCCCCGTTAATTTCAAAATGACGGAATTTTATGTTTCTGATCCAACTGCTGTCCAACGGTTTGAGAAGACCGATGTGGTGATGGTGGTGACCGATGACCAGATTGATTTAGACAAGGCCGTCGGCGATAACATTATTTTACAGATTCCGATGCACATTCTTTCTAACGCCGAGCAACAAGGCGAAGCGATGCCAACCGGTCAAGACTGGGAGGTCGTTTCCGAAGAGAACCTTGAAGCGGTCGAGAAAGAAAATCAACCAGTTGATCCACGTCTTGCAAAGTTAAAGGATTTCTTCCCTGATCAGGATGATCAATAATCTCCTTTGTAAGCCTTAAAAATTTTTTCACTAGTGGATATAATTTTATTTGAAGGAGGTGTTTTCTTTGGCTGTACCAGCACGGAAAACGTCTAAGACGAAAAAAGCTATGCGTCGTGGTCACATCAAGTTAACGACGCCTAATTTAACTCCTTGCCCAAACTGTGGTGAATTACGTAAGTCACACATGGTTTGCCCAAGTTGCGGTTTCTACGATGGCCGTCAGGTCGTTGCGGTTAAGAACGCAAACAACTAATTAAATTTAGTCGAAAGAAACTCCCATGAAGTCCGCGGCTTCTGGGAGTTTTTTTGTGGCGCGGCCGAGGTGCCCTTTGTGCAAGCCCGGTGAAAAAAGGTATAATGACGACATTAACGAAAAGTTGAGGAGTGAAATTTTGGCAATTAAATTAATCGCGACCGACTTAAACGGCACGCTGCTACACGATGATCAGACGTTCAATCAATCCCTGTTCAAGGAGACACTACAGGCCTTGAAGCAACGGGGGATTCAACTGGTCCTGTCTTCCGGGAATCAGTTCACCCACTTGGAGAAGCTCTTTCATGAGGTGATGGCCGATAATCTGGCGATTGTTGCCGAGAATGGGGCCTCAATCTATTTAAAGGGCCAACAGGTCTTCGACGGCAGTCTCAGCGCCCAGCAGGTTAACCACTTCGTGACGGTGGACCGGCAACAGGATTTCCTCAAATCAGCCTACGTGATCTTGGTTGGTCAACACGGTTCATATACTGAGACCGGTGCGCCCCAAGTCCTGATTGATGCGGCGGAAAAATTCTATGACAATCTCAAACAGGTGGCCGATCTACGGACAGTAGACGACCGAATCAAGAAGATCAGCGTGTCCACGGCACCCGGTCAGGGCGGACAATTAGTGGCCGATCTGAATACCTACTTTGATGGGCAACTCCGAGCGCACGACAGCGGCTATGGCGTCGTGGACGTGGTTGCGGCGAACGTGGGCAAGTTACCGGCTGTTCAGTGGTTGGCCGAACGCTGGCACGTGGCTGCCGACGAGATCATGGCCTTTGGGGATGGCGCCAATGATGTGCCGCTGCTTCAGTTCGCCCAGCACAGTTGGGCCATGGCCAATGCGCCTGTTGAGGTCCAACGTGCGGCGACACAGGTGACGAGCGTGGACAACGAACACGACGGCGTGTTAACGACGATTCAGTCGGCGTTAATGGTGATTTAGACCATGGATAATTTCTTCTTTGACTTTGACAACACACTTGTGGATTCCAGTGAGGCCGCCGTCCGCGCCACGCAGCAGGCCTACGCGCTTCAAGGATTGACGGTGCCCACTCGTGCGGCTATCGTGGGCTACATGGGTGTTCCGATCGAAGTGTCTTTCGCTAAAATGGCTGCGGAAACGTTGACGGATTCAGATCTGGAGGTCTTGTTTACGGTCTTTCGCCAGCAGTACCAACTCGCAGAACGAACCGGAATGACGCCGTTTGCCGGGATGACAGCTACACTGGCAACGTTGCGGGAACGTGGTAAACGTCTCTTTGTGGTGTCGAGTAAGCACTCCGAGCCGTTGCGTCGGAATTTGGCGCAGGCGGGATTTACCGGGACCTTTGTGGCCGTGTGTGGTTCGGATATGGTGGCGAACTATAAACCAGCTCCGGATGGCGTTTTGAACCTATTAGACCGGTTCGGCCTCGATCCACAAGTATCCGTGATGATTGGCGATGCCAAGTACGATATTCAGATGGGTCAGCGTGCCGGCGCGGCAACGGCCGGGGCCTTGTGGGGCGCCGCCGATCCGGCAGCTTTGCGGGCTGAACATCCGACGGCGCTTTTAGCGACGCCGACTGAATTGCTTAACCTATAATTATTTTGGGCTTTGGGGTAAATGACTCTGGACGTCCTTTTTTGTTAGCTAAGAAACATCAATCCAAATTTTTAGCAAACTCTCACCGTAGCGTTAGAACGCCCGTCAAGACTGGTGTTACGCGGACTAGTGTTAAAATATAATGATGTTTATAAGGTGGCACGCAAAAATAATCACAATGCCGGTTATTTTTGCGCCGCTGATAAACTTTAGCTGGGATTTGTCTTATAAGACGGCTAAACTAGTAATCATCGAGTGATTTAGGGGGAAACGCGAGGTCATGTGGAAGCGGCGTTTATTATTGGCGATTATGGTCATGGGGATACTGGGAATCGTCCGTTTGGGAGAATCGCAGAACTGGAATTTTACGCAAGTGCGGGTCAACCGGGTGATGCGCCAGTTGGAGACGAGGTTACCGGGAAGTCAGCAACAGGCGGCAACGCCGGTGGAGAAGATCGCTGCGGAACATCCGTTGCAGCCTATTTACTATTATCATTTTGCGCCGAGTGTGCCGGTTAACGTCCGGCCGATATTTGAAGAGGCTGTGACCGTGTACAATCGGACGGGTGTCGTCAAATTAGTGGCGGGCCACCCGCGGCAGAAACAGAATGGCGTCACTTTTTTTACCTATCATCGTGGGCCGAGTGCCGAGCAGCCGAACTTTTTAGAGTTGGGGGAAGGGGGCCCGGAGATTCGGCGCTACGTGGGTCTCGGAAGCTATACCATCAACCGGGCACGAGCCGGTCTGAACCTGGAGCATCCTGAAGCGGGGATTCGGGCGTCGGTAGCGGTCCATGAGCTCGGTCATGCGGTGGGCTTGGACCACAGTAAGAGTCGGCTATCCGTCATGTATCCGTACGATCAAGGACATCTCCACCTATCACCGGCAGACTTGAAGACGTTAAAGGTACTGTACGCACAGCGAAGCTAGGTGGGCGATGGGCGACAATTTTATAACGATCAAAAAGGCGGCTCGATTTCGCAAGGAAACCGAACCGCCTAGTTGGTGTCGGTTAAATTTAAGAACGCTGGTAACCGTGTTCCTGAGCCACGGCCATTTGACCGGCTAAGTTCAGGTAATTGAATGGTTGGCTAAAGTTGGGCGAGAAGAGCATGTCCACCAGTGCCAGCTGGTCAATGGTCGCGTGGTTCTGCATTAATGTGGAGACGGTATTGGCCGCCTGTGAGATGTCGTGGGCACTGTAGAGCTGAGCCCCCAAGATTTGCCGGTTGTTACGATTGTAGATCAGTTCAATCGTGACCTGATAGGCATTGGGCATAAAGTCCGGCCGGTAACTGCCCTGATAGCAGACGCTCGCCACGTTAAACCGAGCGGCTTTGGCGGCGCGGGTGGTCATGCCGACGCAGGCCACCGTATGGTCAAAGACCAACATGGCCGTGGAAGATTGCGTGCCGATGGTGCGGACACGCCGTTCAAATGCGTTTATGCCGGCCAGAGCGCCCTGACGGACAGCGTGAGAAGCGAGCGGGGAATACCCCGTGGACTGCGTGGGATTGTAATGGATGGTGGCATTATCGCCGGCCGCGAGAATATCGGGGTCCGATGTCTGCATGTAGTCATCCTTTACGATAGCGCCATTCTTAGCGCGTCTAACCTGACCAGCCACGAGCTCGGTCTGTGGGAGCATCCCGGCACTGACGGCTGCCATGTCGACGACGAATTTGCCCTGCGTCGTAGTGATGGCTAAGGCCCCATCGGGCGTATTGGCGAAGCGTGTGGCCCGGGTCCCCGTCAGGACGCGGACACCGTGATCGGTGAGTAGTTGTTTGACGGATTCGGCCAGTTTGGGTTCCAGATAGCCATCTAGGAGTTGTTGTGGTTTCTGGATAAGCGTGACCTCATGACCCGTGCGCGCGTATCCTTCAGCGAGTTCAACGCCGATGTACCCGCCGCCAATGATGGCGACTCGGCGAAAGTCCGCGGCCGCCGCGCAGAGATCCCGTGCCTGGTCAAAGGTTTTACACAGACGCACCTTGGGATTCTCGATGCCCGTGATGGCGGGGATAGCCGTGATCGACCCCGTCGCCATGATTAATTTATCATAGTGGTCGGTTGACTTGGTCTTCGTCAGCAGGTCCTGCGCGACCAGTGTGTGGGCCTGTGCGTCGATGGAAAGGACGTCGGTCTGAGTCTTCATGGTCACCCCTTGTTTAATAAAGTCTTCCGGTTCCGCATAGAAGGTATCGGCTAAGGACCGAACCGTTCCTTCAATGCGTAGATACGTTGCACAAGAGAGATACGAAATGTTTTTTTGCCGTTCGTAGACGGTAATCTCAGCATTTGGATAATTCGTTAAGACCTGCTTAACGGCGGCGATTCCGGCATGGGTACTCCCAACAATAATAACTTTCATAAATTGATCTTCCCTTTTACTGTTTAACAGATTAATGTATAATTTATGTTATAAGTTTCCCGGCGAAACTATCTATATCATGATAAATTATACTTACTTTTTGTAAAAATAACAATGGGACAACCTAGGGCCGCTGGCTAGATAAACCGATGAAACCGGTGCGCTTAGCTGGTTTTGCAAAGTGGTCCGCATTCGGTAAACTATTAAGTAAAGGGTTCATGGATGGTCGATAGGTGACAGGGGCATTGGTCACCCGGGTTAAGACCGCCAAGTTGGTGGGAACGTTAGGCTTTAATTTAAGCAAAGAAGGGTTTCAGCATGACATGGTCGCAGTGGCAGGTACCACCATTTATCTCGAGTATTTTCTTTATCCTGGGTGTTTTTACCCTATATTGGGTGACCTTTAGTTGGCTCGATATGTGGGTGCATCGCCGACACATTGATATTGCCGACGACGTCATTAATGCCTGGTATGGCGTGATCTACGTGTTGGTGTTTATCTTCTGCATGCAGATCCCGGTGATTGGGAAGCCGATCTCCTGGGAATTTATGAACTTTCAATTGATTGCCATTATTTTCTGCGCGTACTTCTTAAATATTCACGTCTCACTCTACTTATTTCCACCGATTGTACTGGTCTATATGGTGTTCAACGAATCCCTGCGCTATTGGGAGTCGTGGGGGTATGCCGTGACTCTAGTTGTTTTCTTCATGGCGATGAACTGGATTCGGGTCCGCTACCATGATCAGCGTCGTGCCTGGATGATTTACATGGCCGTGGGGGCCCCGTTCGGTGGCGTACTGTGGTTGTGGATGAAATTCAAGTTCGCGCTGAGCTGGACCACCTTTCAACAAGAATGGCTCTACCTGATTATCTTCGAGCTGTTGCTCTACGCGTACGTCAATATGCTGACGCATGATGGCGAATTGAAGTCCCGCTTGGAGCGGCTGGCGAGCCACGATACTTTGACACACGCGCGAAACTTCTCGTCGTACACGGATACCGTGAAGTTTCTGTTCAAGCAGAGTACGCGAACGGGGGAACCACTGTCGATGATCATGTTCGATATCGACCACTTTAAACACGTCAATGATACCTATGGGCATTCGGCGGGGGATGCCGTTCTACGGGAGGTTGCGGAGACGGCTCAAGAGGTGTTGACCCACAAGGATTCGAAGCTGAAATTATATCGGACCGGGGGCGAGGAGTTTAACATTTTACTGCCGGGCTACGACTTGGATCAGACCAGTCGGATTGCGACGGCGGTCTTCGAGGCGGTGAAACAGCTGACGGTTCATACACGCGGGCAGGCCATTCAGGTGACGCTTTCGCTAGGGGTCTCGGCGATGCTTACCGCGGACAAGACGCCCATGGATTTCTACAACCGGGTCGATCAGAACCTCTATCATTCTAAAAAACATGGCCGGAAGCAAATTACGGTCGGCTAATCAGAATCGGTCAGGTCCCTTAGCGGACGGGCCGATTTTTTATTAACCGTTTAATAATTAGCCAAAATTAAAAGAGTTTGCCAAAAGCGAAGCATAACAGTAGGGAAATTACCTTTCCTTTGGTAGACTGGTCAATGGAAAGGCGTTCCGGCCCCTCGTCCGGTCGGTTAATGTCGGTACCCGAATGGAGATGACGATTTTTTAAGAAAATTTGCAGAACGCTTTTTTTCGCGAAAATCTTTCCAGAAATGAGTTTTTGGCAACGCACTGTGAAAAAACCAAAGAACTTGTCAAACGGCGTGGCGCGGCGATCATAAAACCGCGGAGCCACAGCGTTTTCTGTTCGATTCAGGCTTATGAAATGGCTAAATTCACAGTGAATCTTCACCAGATTTTTAATGGTGTAAATCATTATTTTGCGAATTGGACCGTATCAATTTACAAAAAGGTTGACTTTTTGAGTAAATTTAGTATGATGAAGAAGTACAAAATTAACCTCTAATGATTTACGTTAATTGTTTAGAAGGATGTTATTCAACGAAGGAGTGTAAAATTCATGGCAGTAGATTACGATTCCAAGTCATACTTGGAAAAGGTTGACGCCTGGTGGCGTGCTACAACGTATCTTTCCGGTGGTATGATCTTCCTGAAGGACAACCCATTGTTCTCGGTAACGAACACACCAATCAAAAAAGAAGACGTTAAGGTTAAGCCTATCGGACACTGGGGTACGATCTCAGGACAAACGTTCCTGTACGCCCATGCCAACCGTTTGATCAACAAGTACGGCTTGAACATGTTCTATATCGGTGGTCCCGGTCATGGTGGCCAAGTTATGGTAACGAACGCGTACTTAGACGGTACCTACACTGAAGATTACCCTGAAATTACGCAGGATCTTGAAGGTATGGCTCGTCTGTACAAGCGGTTCTCATTCCCAGGTGGGATTGGTTCCCACATGACTGCGCAAACGCCTGGTTCACTCCACGAAGGTGGGGAACTTGGTTACTCTCTCTCCCATGCAACTGGTGCCGTTTTAGACAACCCAGACCAAATTGCATTTACTGTAGTTGGTGATGGTGAAGTTGAAACTGGTCCTGCTATGACTGCATGGAACTCCATCAAGTTCTTGAACCCTAAGAACGATGGTGCCGTATTACCTATCCTTGACGTAAACGGCTTTAAGATTTCCAACCCAACGATCTTCTCTCGGATGAGCGATGACAAGATCGCGAAGTTCTTCGAAGGTTTGGGCTGGTCACCTCGCTTCCTCGAAAACGACGATATCCATGATTACATGACTTACCACGAAAAGGCGGCTAAGTTATTTGACCAAGCTATCGCTGACATCAAGCAAATTCAAAAAGACGCCCGTGAAAACGGCCGGTACGAAGACGGTGAAATCGCCGCTTGGCCAGTTGTTATCGCACGTTTGCCAAAGGGTTGGGGCGGTCCTCAAAAGAACCCAGCCGGCGAACCAATTGAAAACTCATTCCGTGCTCACCAAGTTCCGCTTGGCTTGAGCCAAAACAACTTTGATGAATTACCAGAATTCGAAGCTTGGATGAACTCATACAAGCCAGCCGAATTATTCAACACTGATGGTTCATTGAAGGCAGAAGTCGCTGACTTTGCCCCTAAGGGTGACAAGCGGATGGCTGCCAACCCAGTTGCTAACGGTGGTCGTGCACGCGGCGAAAAGCCAGCTATGCTTGACTTACCTAACTGGAAGGACTTCGCTAACGACATCAACGAAGATAACCGTGGGACCCAATTACCAGATGGTAACCGGAACATGGATATGAACGTTCTGTCAACCTTCTTTGCTGGCGTTGCCACGAAGAACCCATCATCATTCCGGATCTTCGGACCTGATGAAACGATGTCTAACCGTCTCTGGGAAATGTTCAAGATTACCAACCGTCAATGGATGAGTAAGGTCAAGGAACCAAATGACCAATACGAAGCTCCTGAAGGTCGTATCTTGGATGCCCAATTATCAGAACACCAAGCTGAAGGTTGGCTTGAAGGTTACACCTTAACTGGTCGTACCGGTGTGTTCACGTCTTACGAATCATTCTTGCGGGTTGTCGACTCAATGACGACGCAACACTTCAAGTGGATCCGTCAGGCGGCTGCAGAACCATGGCGTAATGATTACCCATCATTGAACCTGGTTTCTACTTCTACTGTATTCCAACAAGACCATAACGGTTACACCCACCAAGATCCAGGTATGTTAACCCACTTGTCTGAAAAGAAGTCTGACTTTATCCGTCAGTACCTTCCAGCCGATGGGAACACGCTCTTGGCCGTATTCAACCGTGCCTTCAACGACCGTCAAAAGTTGAATCATATCGTTGCTTCTAAGCAACCTCGTCAACAATGGTTCTCCATCGACGAAGCTGAAGAATTGGCTACTAAGGGTCTTAAGACTATCGATTGGGCTTCCACTGTTGCTGAAGGTGAAGATGCTGATATCGTCTTTGCTTCTGCCGGTGTTGAACCAACCATCGAAACTCTGGCTGCTCTTAGCCTGATCAACGACGCCTTCCCAGCCGTTAAGATGCGTTACGTTAACGTTGTTGAATTGGAACGTCTTCAAAAGAAGAACGGCCCTCTGAACGACGAACGTGCATTGAGCGATGCTGAATTCACGTCACTCTTCGGCGAATCTGGTACGCCAGTTCTGTTTGGCTTCCACGGTTACGAAGACTTGATCGAATCCTTCTTCTACGAACGTCAACACTTAGGCTTGCACGTTCATGGTTACCGTGAAGACGGTGATATCACGACTGCTTACGACATGCGTGTATACTCCGAATTAGACCGGTTCCACCAAGCCAAGGATGCTGCGAACACCTTAGTTGCTAAGGGTGTTATTGACGAAGCTGCCGCAAAGGCCTTCGACAAGAAGATGGATGACATCTTAGCTAAGCACTTCAAGGTTACGCGTGACGAAGGTCATGATATTGAAGAATTTACGAAGTGGGCATGGAGTCCATTGAAGAAGTAATTTCTTCTCACTAAATTTTTCAGAGAGGGTCAACTCCGATGGGGGTTGATCCTCTTTTTTTGGTAGGAGCCGATAAAAATGGCCCTAGAAATCAGAAGATTTCTAGGGCCATTTGCGAATCGCAGATCTAAGGGGTGAAGGGTCGCGAACACGTTCCGATCCTCAGCTGGCAAGGGTCGACATTAAATGAGTCAGCAACATCACCTGCGTTTGAGACCGTCTGTGGTCTGAGAGGGGGCGCCTTTTATACAGGGGGCTCAGTCTTCGAACAAGCAATTGATGTCACCCCACAACAAAACCCCACGCTTACACGGCAGCGTGGGGTTCTTTGGAAGTATTGAAGTTTTTGAAATGAATTACTTGGTGAAGTCGACAACCATCCGGCCAACAATCTTGTTAGCTTTCATTTCGTCGATGATATCGTTCACTTCGTCAAGACGACGGGTTTGAACGATAGGGTGAACCTTGCCTTCAGCACCGAATTGGAAGGTTTCAGCTAAGTCTTGACGGGTACCAACTAAGGAACCACGAACTGAGATACCATCCAGAACAGTCTTGGCAATGTTTAATTCCATATCACCTTGAGGTAAGGCAACGGCAACTAATTTGCCATCTGGCTTCAAAGCGTTAACGGATTGCGTGAAGGCATCCTTGGTAACGGCCGTAACTTGGGCGTTATCCACACCGCCGACCTTCTTTTGGATTTGTTCAGCAACGTCACCGTCATGACGGTTGATTAAGATTTCAGCACCGTCTTTCTTAGCAGCGGCTAACTTGTCAGGGTTACCATCAACGGCAATAACGTGGGCACCGAAGACGTTGTGGGCGTATTGGATAGCCAAGTTACCTAAACCACCGGCACCGACAACTTCAACCCATTGGCCAGGCTTCGTTTCACCGGTCTTCAGGGCCTTGTACATGGTAACACCGGCACAAGTCAGGGAAGTTGCTTCGATTGGGTCCAAGCCTTCTGGCACCTTAACGGCGTAGTTGGCGTCAACGATACATTCTTCAGCCATCGCACCATCAACAGTGAAGCCAGAGTTCTTAACGTTCCGGCAAAGCGTTTCGCGGCCGGTCAAGCAGTATTCACAGTGGCCACAGCCCTTGAAGAACCAAGCGATAGAAACCCGGTCACCAATCTTTAAGTTGTCAACGTCATCGGCAACTTGGATAACCCGACCAACACCTTCATGGCCGATAATCCGACCAGGTTGCTTACCGAAATCACCGGCAGCAACGTGTAAATCGGTGTGACAGAGACCACAGTATTCCATCTTAACTAAGGCTTCACCATGGGTAATGGGACGTAAAGTAACATCTTTAATGTCAACGTAACCGTCAACTGAATCGCGAATAACAGCAGCTTTCATTTTAAAAGACCCCTTTTCTTTTTTCTACAATGCCTAGTATACTAAAAACTCACCTAATTTCAAGTGAAAATGTGAACAAAAACGAAAAACTTAATATGTGATTCGTTGTTCAAAGCCGACAATGAACGCTTTCTTGGATTATTAAGTAAACGGTCAAATGTGAAAGAAAAAATTTAAAGGGTTTTCAAAAGCAAGACTGATCATTGTATGCAACCGGTTGTCACACACGGCGGCTTTGAAAATGACCGGTAGATAATCGTAAAAAATAGATAAATGTGAAGCGACTGGTGGTTTTCGCATACAATTATGAGAAACTATGATAAAATTAAATGTTGAAATGAATAACGGACGTCCGCTACCGGTATGGTTTTGGTTGGCAGTGGACGCATTTAATTAGTCAGAGGAGTTAAAGCGCAATGAGTCGAATTTTAATTATTGAAGATGAAAAAAATCTTGCCCGCTTCGTCGAGCTTGAATTGAAGCATGAAGGTTACGAGACTAACGTGCAGTTCAACGGTCGGACGGGGCTGGAAGCAGCGCTATCCCAAGACTTCGACGTTATTTTACTGGACCTTATGTTGCCAGAACTTAACGGGATTGAAGTGGCCCGTCGTGTTCGGGAAGTCAAGAGTACGCCGATTATCATGATGACGGCCCGTGACTCCGTGATCGACCGGGTTTCGGGGTTAGACCATGGGGCTGACGACTACATCGTGAAGCCATTTGCGATTGAAGAATTATTGGCACGGGTACGGGCCTTGCTGCGGCGGATTCACTTGGAAGGCGAACAGAAGAATACCAAACAAACGACCGTTAAATTTAAAGATCTCACCATTGAAAAGGAAAATCGGATCGTCCGCCGGGGCGATGAAGTCATCAACCTGACTAAGCGGGAATACGAATTACTCCTGGCCTTGATGGAAAACATCAACGTGGTCTTGGCCCGGGATGTTCTATTAACCAAGGTTTGGGGTTACGAATCCGAAGTGGAAACTAACGTGGTCGATGTCTACGTGCGTTACCTACGGAACAAAATTGATGTGGCCGGCCAGAAGAGTTATATTCAGACGGTACGGGGCACGGGGTACGTGATGCGTTCGTGAAATCAATCAACATTGAAGACCACGCGTCGCCAGAAGAAACACCCCAAAAGAAGCGGGGCTTTCGTTTCTCTTTAAAGTGGGAGTGGACGCTTTCCACGGCTTTCGGAGTGCTGGTTATCTTTGCGGCCATCGTGTTTTTAATTTTTAGTAGCTTTATGACGGTTCTGATGCGTCAGGAGAAGACCCACGTCGCGGATTCACTGAACGTCGTGGTGGAGCGCCTGAGCAATCAGAGTGCCGCGTTGACGGATAGTCAGGTTGATCAGTTGTTACGTCCGCGCAACGTCTTGGCCGATGAAACCAGTGGTTCTGACCAGGGGGCGCCGTACAACAACGCCGTGGTGACGACCCTGGCTCGCGATAGTCAAACGGTGACGGTCTACAATCCGCAGGGGCGGGCACTGTTCTCTACGGGCGACACCACTGCGAAATTTAAGGCGGTGGGCAAGCAACATATCGTCGTTTCCACGCTTAATGAGCGCAAGCATCTGGTTGGCCGAATGCCAATCCACAGTAAGGAAAATGATCGGCTTCTGGGCTACGTCCAAGTGACCGATAATCTGAAGGATTACCGCGCCACGCAGGTTAAGCTGTTTCAGGTCGCCATTGTGCTCGGACTCATCGCTGGGTTGGCGGTGGCTATCCTCAGTTATATTCTGGCTTCGTTTCTCTTACGACCGGTTGAATCGATTCGAGAGACCATTCACGCCGTCCGCGACGATCCCCAGACGGATAAACGGGTGCCGGAGATTCGCCATACCGATGAGCTGAGTGATCTGGGTAATCTCTTCAACGGGATGCTGGATACGACACAGGGCTACATGGACCAGCAGCAACAGTTCGTGGAAGATGTCTCCCATGAACTCCGGACGCCGGTAGCCATCATTCAGGGGCACATGGAGATGTTGGATCGCTGGGGGAAGGATGACCCCGAGGTGCTCGATGAATCCATTAAGGCCTCGCTACAAGAGACCAAGCGGATGAAGAGCCTGGTTCAAGAAATGCTGGACCTGCAGCGGGCCGAACAGATCGAGGTCAACTATACCAATGAGGTGACCAACGTCAGTGAAGTGGTCCAACAGGTCTATGACAATTTCAAGATGATTCATCCTGACTTCGTATTTATTCTGGACGATGATGTCCACCGGCCGGTTCAGGTACAGATTTACCGGAACCACTTGGAGCAGATTCTGATTATCCTGCTAGACAATGCGGTGAAATACACGCAGACTCGAAAGGAAATTCACCTGAGCTTCGAGAGCGACTCTAGGAACATCGAGGTGGCCGTTCAAGACTTCGGTGAGGGAATCTCCCAAGAGAACCGCGACCGGGTCTTTAACCGCTTCTATCGCGTGGATAAAGCCCGTTCGCGGACCAAGGGTGGTAATGGCCTGGGCTTGGCAATCGCTAAACGGCTGATTGAGGCTTATCATGGCAAGATTACCATCGAAAGTGCGGTGGGTTACGGATCAGTCTTCCGAATTTCTCTCCCAATCTTGTCGGATGAGGCTGCACGGGTTCTGAATGAAAAGAAGGAGCGCGCACAGGCCGAGGCCAACGATACCGGGATTCCGGGGATTAAGTCGGCACTGCTAGAGGATTCACCTGATCAGACGAAATCTGATCAAGATGATTCTGCTACGGATTCGAAATCTTAATAATTTAACGCGTACCTCCGTGGAACGATAACCGTTCCGTGGGGGTATTTTTGTGCACTATTTTATTTTGATGGTTGACAGGTTAAGGGGGATCCGGTATTCTAAGATAACTAGTTAGTTACTCTAGTAACTAACTGATATGGGGAGGATATTAAAATGAAATTTTTACTGAAATTTGGCTTGCTTTGTGGTGGCTTACTTGTTTTGATAGTTGCCGGTGCGGTGATTACCCCCAACCTGACGAAGAATCATGGGTCGGAACTGGCATTGGCCATTGATAATGTGAACCCAGCGGTCAAGACGGAGGACGTTTATGCCGAGACGACGGTAAAGCCTATCCGCCACTACATCGGTGGGGGTGGTGAGCACGAGTACGTCTACGAGATGCAGACCTATAATCAACGTGGGGAGGCTCGTAAACTCCACTTCGAGTCGCAGTGGATACTGAAACCTCATCACTACCTGAAGATCACCACGAAGGGACAAAACGTGGAGACCTGGGAGGCCGTTGACAAAGCCGACGTACCGAGTGGGGTTCGGCAGAATTTGATGATGTCGTAGGCCTTGCTAGGGATGATCATTGTTAGTTACAAGGATGCTGATTGCTATGGCCAATAAGTGGTGTAGCAAGGACTTGGGGTCGTGGCTAACCGAGTCCGTTGCATACAAAAAGTGCTCCCAGTCTTCGTGATTGGGAGCACTTTTACTAGTCATTCAATAGGTCATTAATGATGTCGTTGTTGCTTACCGGCATTCCGGTTACGATTCTTCTTTTGTTGCGTGGCACTGGCCTGGGCCTTGGCCGCTGGTGTGGCGGGTTTAGACACCACTGGTTCAACGACGGGGGCTGGCCGGTCCTTCATCTTTTCCTTAATTTCCCGCCGAATCTTAGGACGGTAGAAGTTGATGATGAGCGTCTGAACACAGGCGAACAGACCACCGACGAAGAAGTACAGCCCCAAACCGGCTGGTGAACTCAACGTGAAGAAGAGAATCATTATTGGGGAGAGGAGCAACGTAATGCGCATCTGTTTCTTCTGGTCTTCCGGCATGCCCAACATGGAGAGATAGGCTTGGAGCAGGTAGGAGAGGAAGGACAGAATGGCGAGAATCCAGCTAGATTTCCCTAACGGAATCGTCAGGAAGACGGCACTGGACAGTTCCGGTGAGTAGCGAATAGCCGCATACAGGGCGGCAAAGATTGGCATCTGGATCAGCAATGGTAAGCAACCAATCCCACCAGTCATACTGATACCGTTTTCCTTGTACATTGCCATCATGGCTTGGCCAGCAGCGGATTGTTCTTCCGGCGTCTTGGCTTCCTTTTGCCGTTTTTGCAGGGCGGCCATCTGTGGGCGCACCATCGAAATCTTTTCTTGTTGAACGGTGGCGCTCCGCATCTGCTTGACCATGATTGGGAGTAAGACCATCCGGACGATCACCGTCAGGACGATAATGGCCCAGCCGTAACTGTTGCCGAAGATCTGGGCGAGCCAGTCCATGACGTGTTGTCCGGGAACGGCCAAGTAGTCGTAGACGAAGCCGTACGGTTTACCGTTCTTGGTCTGCACACAGCCACTCAAGACGAGGGCCATGGCCGCTAAAGCACCGGTCACCGTGACTTTCTTGGAGATTTTCATATTAATTTTGAACCCCTTTGTATTTAAAACGTAGAGCGCGCACGCCCCCAAACGACGAAAACGCCGCTAACATCAAACATATTACTTGATTTGGTGGTGATTTTCAAATGATTATCTAGTGATTATACGAAAATCAACAAATCGTTGCGTCCGGGCCGCCGTAACCTGAAGATCGCGAACCACGACCCAGGGCGTCACGCCTTGTTTAATTTGCCGAGCAAAGTCAGCCAACTGCTGCTCAGTACCACTGGCGACGATGGCGACTTGGCCGGTTGGCAGGTTTTGCACGGTCCCGGTGACCCCGAGTTGGTGGGCCAATTGGGCCGTAGACCAGCGAAAACCCACGCCCTGAACCTGTCCCGTGACTAAGAGATGCTGCGTGATCACAAAAAGTTCCCCCTTATGCTGGAAAATTTAGATTAATCATAACGCGAAGTGCCGCGGCTGCCTAGTGATATGGTAAAATTAACCGTACGACTTTTGCTGACGGCCGTTTGGTCGTCAGGTGGCGTCGAAAAAACGTAAATCTACTATATATAATGACAGTATCAACGAATGCGTGTACATCAAGTGGAGGGCTTTAACGTGAGAGAAAAAATAACGTCGGGTCAAAATAAACGTGTCAAGCAGTGGCGGGCCTTAACCTCAAAGAAGGGGCGAAAGGCGACGCAATCCTATCTGCTGGAGGGCTGGCATCTGGTGCAGGAAGCCTTAAAAGCACAGGTTCCCCTCACCGCCATTATTGGGACGGCTGAGCAACTGGCCGCCCACGCCGCGACTTTTCCGGCCGATGTCGATGTCTTCGAACTGACGGATAGCATCGCCAAGACCTTGGGCGATACCAGCACGCCGCAGGGCATCTTCGCGACGGCTCCCATGCCGGACGATACTGGTGTCGATCCAACCACGGCCACGGGGAGCTGGTTATTTCTGGATCAGGTACAAGATCCCGGTAACATTGGGACCATGGTCCGGACGGCCGATGCGGCTGGCCTAACCGGGGTTGTCTTGGGTCAGGGGAGTGCGAGTCGCTTCCTGCCCAAAGTGTTGCGGTCCATGCAGGGGAGTCAATTTCACATTCAATTGGTGGAAGGCGACCTGCACGACTGGATTACGGCATTTACCCAACGGCAATTGCCAGTCTATGGGACTAACTTGGATCCTCAGGCCAAGGATTACCGCGACGTTGCAGCCATGAAAGCCGGCGCTATTGTGATGGGGAATGAAGGGAACGGGATGGCCCCGGACCTTCAACAACTGACAACACAAAATCTTTACATTCCCATTAAGGGACAAGCAGAATCGCTCAACGTTGCTGTTGCAGCGGGGATTGTGATGTTCCGGCTAGTAGGCTGAACGTTAAGAAACGGTAAATCAGCCCGACTTTCAGGACATTTTCATTGCTTTTTCTTTAAAAGGAAGTATGATATAGGGTAATTGAGAAAGACTAAAAATCATAATTCTAAATGAAAAGGAAGCATTCTATGACCAAACTTACTTGGCGTGATGACCCCGAGTACCTCGCTTTAGTTTCTGATTTGTTGGAAAAGGAGCCGGTTCAACGCCTGGCGAATTACACCCAGCATCACCATTCTACCCGTTTGGAACACTCTATTTCAGTGTCCTATAACAGTTATTTAATTGCAAAGAAACTTGGCTTGAATACCCGGGCCACCGCACGGGGTGGTTTGTTACACGATCTATTCTATTATGATTGGCGCACGACGAAGTTCAACTTAGGCTCGCATGCCTTCATTCATCCACGAGTAGCGCTCCGAAACGCTGAAAAGCTGACCGATCTGAGCCCTATGGAAAAGGATATTATTTTGAAGCACATGTGGGGGGCCACGCTGGCAACGCCTAAATATCGGGAAAGTGCCATTGTGTCTCTGGTTGACGATTACGAAGCAATCCATGAATTCTTTGGACCAACGCGTAAACACGTTCAAGCCTGGGTTGAAAAGCTTACGCCTAACGCCTAGTTTCAGTCGAAACTTAGATGGGAGGCCAGAATTACCATGCAAATGATGTCATCAGAGAAGACAGAGGAAACCGTTGATTTTTCGCTCTGTCCACGATTCGAACAGACCTTCTCATTCTTGGGAAAGAAGTGGAATGGTCTCATCATTGACGTGCTCCTGCATGAGGGGCCCCAACGATTTAGAGATCTTGCCCGCAAGGTTCCGCGTTGTAGTGACCGGGTCTTGGTCGAACGACTGAAGGAACTAGAAGTCAACGGCGTCATCGTTCGCCGAACTTTCCCAGATAATTCGTTGATTGAATACGAATTAACGACGAAGGGTGAAGAGTTCAAGGATGTCATGGCCGCGGTTCATGCGTGGTCGGACAAGTGGTCATGCCCCACTGAGGCGGACCAGAAGTAGTTGACAGTCGGTGAAAAGTCGGCTAGTCTATAACATGTAATAATTTAAAAACGATGATAGAAAAGCAGTAGCCGGTGCAATTTGTCAGGAAGAGTTTGCCAAGACTGGAAGCAAACTTCAAATTACTGGGTGAATTCAGTTCTTGAGTTGTAATCGGGAGTCGTGGTCACACGATGAATGATTTTCCGGTGAGTGACCGTTATCACTTCTGAGTGTGGTTGGTGCCTGCGGGGACCGACTGAATCAGGGTGGTACCGCGAAGCTTCGTCCCTAGTTATGGGGACGGAGCCTTTTTTTGTGGCCTGAGCGGCGACAAGGGTACCCAGTGGAAGTAGAAAAAGTAGAGAAAATGGAGGATGACGTATGTCGTTAAAGGATAAACTCAGCGAATTGCGGCAACGCGGTTTAGCAGATATCAAGAAATCTTCAGACTTAAAAGACGTTAATCAAGTGCGCGTCCAGTTGTTAGGGAAGAAGGGGCCCATCACCGAAGTTTTACGCGGGATGCGGGACCTCGATGCCGAAGAACGGCCTAAGGTTGGTGCTTTTGCCAACGAGATCCGTGACGATCTGACCAATGCCTTGGCGCAGCGTAAGGAAGAACTCGAACAGGCCGTCTTGAACGCCCAATTAGCCAAGGAAACGTTGGACGTCACTCTGCCCGGGACGCCGGTGGCCAAGGGTGAACCGCACGTGATCCAACAGATTGTGGATCAGATTGAAGACCTCTTCTTGGGCATGGGCTACCAAGTTCTGAGTGGTCCCGAAGTCGAAGAAGATAAGTACAACTTTGAAATGATGAACTTGCCAAAGAATCACCCAGCCCGGGACATGCAGGATACGTTCTACATTACCAAGGAAATTCTGATGCGGACCCAAACCTCACCGATGCAGGCACGGACACTGGAAAAGCACGACTTCAGCCAAGGTCCCTTGAAGATGATTTCCCCCGGTGTCGTTTACCGGCGGGATACCGATGATCCGACCCACTCCCACCAATTCCATCAGGTGGAAGGATTGGTCATCGACAAGCACATCACCATGGCCGACTTAAAGGGGACGCTGCAGGTGCTGGCATACGAATTGTTCGGTGACAAATTCGATGTGCGGTTACGCCCCAGCTACTTCCCATTCACCGAACCTTCAGTCGAAGCCGATATTACCTGCTTTAACTGTGGCGGTAAGGGCTGCAAGGTCTGCAAGAACACCGGCTGGATCGAAGTGTTGGGTGCCGGAATGGTTCACCCGAACGTCTTGAAGATGGCCGGCGTTGATCCCGACGTTTACGGTGGTTTTGCCTTTGGGGTTGGTCCCGATCGCTTTGCCATGTTGAAGTATGGTGTCGATGATATCCGGAACTTCTACTTAAATGATGTTCGGTTCCTCACCCAATTTACAAAGAAAGGATAATCGCCAACCATGAAGATTTCATACAATTGGATTAAAGAATATTTAGACTTAAACGTAAAACCCGCTGACCTGGCGGAAAAAATCGAACGGACTTCCGTGGAAGTCGATGGCGTTACCACGCCAAGCGACGGCCTCAAGAAGATCGTGGTTGGTCACGTCCTTTCCATGGTCGCTCATCCGGACTCCGATCATCTTCACATCTGCCAAGTTGATGTGGGTGAAGACGATCCCTTACAGATCGTGTGTGGTGCACCGAACGTGGCGGCCGGTCAAAACGTCATCGTGGCCTTACCAGGTTCCCGGATCGCAGACAACGTCAAGATTAAGAAGTCCAAGATGCGCGGGGTCCCTTCTGCCGGGATGATCTGTGCGCTTCAAGAAATTGGTTTTAGCGAAGATGTTGTGCCGAAGAAGTATGTCGATGGCATCTACGTCTTACCCGCTGATGCCAAGCCGGGCGATGCGGTTTACGACTATTTAGGCATGAACGACAGCCTGATTGACTTGGACGTGACGCCCAACCGGGGAGACATGTTAAGCCTCTACGGGACGCTGCATGACCTGGCCGCAATTTATGACCAACCCGTTAAGTTAGATCATCCTGATGTTAAGGAAGCGGGTGCCGATATTCAGGACCAATTGGCCGTGCACGTGGATGACCAACTCTCCCCACAATACCGGATGCGGTTAGTCAAAAACGTCAAGCTGGCCCCAAGTCCAATGTGGCTTCAGATTCGCTTGTGGAACGCCGGTTTACGCCCAATCAACAACGTGGTAGATATTACCAACTACATCATGTTGAAGTACGGTCAACCATTACACGCCTTTGACTATGACAAGTTTGCCGGCGAAGACGTTTACGTCCGGACGGCCAAGGCGGGCGAGAAGCTGACGACCTTGGACGAAAATGACCATGATCTCGATGAAAATGACATCGTGATCGCCGACGAAAAGGCGCCAATCGCCTTAGCCGGCGTTATGGGTGGTCTGAGCACGTCCATTCAGGACGGCACAACTACGGTTGCTATCGAATCTGCTGTCTTTGAACACGACCACATCCGTAAGGCGGCTCAACGACACAACCTGCATACGGACGCTTCCCAACGCTTCGAACGAGGCGTTAACCAGGCCGGTGTTCAGGAGGCCTTGGATGCAGCGGCCCAAATGATGAATGAATTGGCCGCTGGTGAGGTCCAAACTGGCACGGTAGTGGGCAGTGACCATATCCCCGAACCCGCCGTGATCGACATCACGTTGACCCACGTCAATGCGATTCTCGGGACGGATTTGACCATGGACCAAGTCTCCCACATCTTGGAGAGCCTGGGCTTCACGGTCGCAGTGAGCGGCGATACGTTAACGGTCACGGTGGCCGTTCGGCGTAATGACATTCACATTCCAGCTGATCTATTGGAAGAAATTGCCCGGATCTACGGTTATGACCAACTTCCAGCCACGTTGCCAACCGGTCGGATGACCATGGGGACGTTGACCGACAAGCAACGTCTGATGCGTGCTACGCGGCATTCACTGGAAGGGTTGGGCTTGAACCAGGCCATCTCTTACGCGTTGACGACCGAGGCCAAGGCGCAGATGTTCATGATGAAGGCTAGCGAACCGACGCACTTGGCTTGGCCAATGACGGTGGATCACGCTGTCTTACGGATGAACGTGATCTCTGGTTTGTTGGACGACATTGCCTACAACTCCGCACGGAAGGTCAAGGACGTGGCACTCTACGAACAGGGCCGGGTCTTCTACCGTGAGGATGGCAACGAACGACCAAGCGAAGAGGAACATATCGCCGGTGCCATTACCGGAACACTGATGCCTGAAGCTTGGAATCAACCAGCTAAGGCGGTCGATTTCTATCAAATGAAGGGGATCGTCGCGGCCTACTTGAAGGACATGGCGGTTAATGGTGAGGTTACCTACGTGCCAAACGCCGACATGCCGGAAATGCATCCGGGTCGGACTGCAGACGTCTTGGTTCACGGTCACCGGATTGGCTTCTTGGGTCAAATTCACCCGTTGATTGCTAAGCAGTTCAAGATTGCGGCCACATACGTCTTTGAACTGAACTTGCAGGCCATCATTGACATGCCCAAGCAAGAGAACCAATACGACGTGATCTCTCGTTACCCAGCCATCACGCGGGATATTGCGATGCTGGTAGATGACGATATCACGAACGACCAAGTGGTCGCGCTAATCGAACGACGTGGCGGGGCATTCTTACAATCCGTCAAGCTGTTTGACGTTTACGACGGCGTGAAGGTACCGAAGGGCAAGAAGTCCTTGGCCTACACGTTGACTTACCAAGATAAACATGAAACGTTGGTTGACGATGCCGTCACCCAGGCGTTTGACAAGGTTTCTAAGCGTCTGGAAGACGACTTAGGCGCCCAGATTCGTTAATAATAAGTGAAGAGACGCGCTTGATTTCTTAATTGGAAATCGAACGCGTCTTTGCTAAAGCGGTGATTTACGGCCAGCGGTGCTCCTCGACGCGTGGGGGTCAATCGTTGATTTATTACAATTTTGCCAAAGTAGCGCTTTCAGGTTTCCGTGCTCCGGGAATTTCTGTATAATAGAGAAGACTATGGCATAGAACGGAGGAAATAAGTTGGATAATGGCAATACGCCCACACCGTCAAGGCAGGATTCGGGCAAAAAACGATCGTTTGGCCGACGCATCATGATTGGTGTTGTGAGTCTGCTGGTTTTGCTAGCGGTGGTGATCGGAATCTTCGGGTATCATTACTTCCAGACGGCACTCAAGCCGATGAATACGAAGGATAACAACGTGGTTCAAGTCCACGTGCCACTCGGGGCAACGTCCAATAAGATCGGACAGATCTTGCAGGATCAGAAAGTTGTGAAGAGCGGGATGGTCTTCAACTATTACGTGAAATCAAATAAGTTCACGAATTTTCAGGCGGGGTATTACCAGTTAAAGCCGTCCATGACACTGAAGCAGATTGCCAAGCAACTGCAGAAGGGTGGGTCGGCGGAACCGATCCAAAGTACGGCCGGAAAGTTGTTGGTCCGTGAGGGCGAGACGGTCGATCAGTTAGCCGCCGAGATTCCCATCCAGACGGACTTTACCAAGACTGAATTCCTCAACTTGATGAAAGATCAGACTTTCTTTGACCAATTAGCTAAGAAGTATCCGCAACTCCTCAGTTCGGCGAAGGACGCCAAGCACGTTCGGTATCGATTAGAGGGTTACTTGGCCCCAGCCACGTATCAAGCGGGGAAGAAGATGACCCTGAAAGATATCGTGACGCAGATGGTGGCCAAGACCAACCAGAACTTGCAGAATAGCTACAGTACCATCAAGAAGCAGAAGCGTAGCGTGCAAGAGGTCATGACGTTAGCGTCCCTGGTTGAACGTGAAGGGGTATCGCAAACGGACCGGGATAAGATTGCCGGGGTCTTCTTGAACCGTATTGATGCGGGGATGGCACTGCAATCCGACATTTCCGTCCAGTACGCGTTGAAGACGAACAAGAAGACGCTGACCTACAAGGATCTGAAGGTTAAGTCGCCGTACAACTTGTACGTTCACACGGGGTACGGTCCTGGACCATTTGATAACCCGAGTGTCTCGTCCGTTAATGCGGTCTTACACCCGAAGGATCAGAAGAAGGGGTATTACTACTTCATCGCGAACACCAAGACGGGGAAGGTTTACTTCTCCCAGACTTACGCACAGCATCAAGATAAGACCAGTTCATTAGCAAGTGATAATAAGTAAAGGATGGCGACAATGTTGGCAGACAAAAAGCGACCGATTATTATTGGGGTTACCGGGGGTTCCGGGAGCGGTAAAACAACGGTTAGTCGGGCAATTTTTAATCAATTGATTGGACATTCCATCATGATTTTGCAACAAGATTCGTACTACAACGACCAGTCGGACATGACCATGGAAGAACGGGCAGCCGTGAACTATGACCATCCGTTGGCCTTCGATACGGATTTGCTGATCTCACAACTCAAGCAGTTGTTGGACCGTAAGCCCATTGAAAAGCCGGTCTACGATTACACGCTTTCCACGCGGAGTAACAAGACCATTCACCAGGAACCACGGGACGTCATCATCTTGGAAGGTATTTTGATTTTGGATGACGAACGCTTGCGGAATCTGATGGATATCAAGGTTTTCGTTGATACGGACGATGATATTCGGATTATTCGGCGGATCGAACGGGACATGAATGAGCGGGGACGTTCGCTAGAATCCATCATTCAGCAGTACCTCGCGACCGTTAAGCCAACGTACCATCAATTCGTGGAACCAACCAAGCGTTACGCGGATCTGATTGTACCCGAAGGTGGCGAGAATCAGGTTGCCATTGACCTGCTCGTTACGAAGATTCGGGCGATTCTTGAAGCCAGTGGTAATGAACAAGTTTTTGACAATCCAGATACAACCATATAGAATAGGACGGGTTAGCTGGTAAACCGGCTAACCTTTTCTACAAATTAAAAATTTAAGTTAGCGTGCGCGTTAACATTTAAAAAAATAACTTAAAGGGGTGGCCAGTGTGGCACAAGATAAAATGTATCCAATGACTGAAGAAGGTAAGGAAAAGCTCGAAAAGGAGCTGGAAGACTTAAAGATGGTGCAACGGCCAAAAGTAATCGACCGCATCAAGATTGCCCGTTCTTACGGGGACTTATCCGAAAACTCAGAATACGAATCAGCTAAGGACGAACAGAGTATGCTGGAAACGCGGATTAGCACCGTTGAACGGATGCTCCAATACGCCCAAATCATTGACAACGATGGGACCGACAAGGATGAAATCACGGTCGGTAAGAAGGTCACCTTCAAGGAATTACCCGATGAAGAACCCGAAGAATACACCATCGTGGGGGCTGCTGAAGCCGATCCAATGTCCGGTAAGATTTCCAATGATTCGCCAATTGCGAAGGGCCTGTTAGGTCACCGTAAGGGTGAAGAAGTCACCTTTGATACGCCGGGTGGCGACATGTCCGTCAAAGTTTTGGACGTGGAATAAGTTCATAATGATTCGGCGGAAAGCCTGGGCAGTTTTGCCGAGGCTTTTTTTGCAGTAATGAGCCAATGTGTCAGAAACTTGCCAAAAACAACCCTTGCATGTTATAAAGGAGGAGAACATGAAAACGGATTCATAGTCTGCCTAAGAGGAGTCTTGGATAATGAAAATTACGGTGACGGATGCAGCAAGTAAATGGTTTCGAGAAGAAATGGGAATGACCGGTCGTGGCATTCGCTTCTTCGGTAAGGTCTATGGTAAGACCCCAGTGCATGAAGGGTTTTCGCTGGGGATGACGCCGGATGACCATCCTCGAGATCCTGTTGTAACGGAGACCAAGGATGATGTGACCTACTACATTACTGAAGGGGATCAATGGTTCTTCGTGGGTTACGACCTGACCATTGATTACGATCCCAAGACGGATGGGCCGACCTATATTTACGAGGATAACGGTGAATTGGATCAGAAGTAGTTTAGATTAGCGCAAAACCAGTTGCCTGGCGGCGGATGTTTTGGCTATCTGGATTTGAAATGCAGGAGTTTGGGAAGTTTTGGCCAGACTCTTTTTTCTTGGTCGATTTGTCACGGGGCTTTTGCTTGTGTTTGGCGGCCGTTTCCGGTAGGATATGAGGCACAGCTAGGCACCTTCAACGTAAAGACGTTTACGCCAAACAAGCGGTCCACCAATTATCTGGCGGACCGCTTGTTTTCATTTCATTCATTGAGGTTGATGGCTGTGCGCAGCGGGTTCTTCGGATCAAGCATCTCTTGACAATTTGCCGTTGACTGGTCGCCTTGCCGTTCGCGAAATCTAGGCTGGAACGCTGGGGTAGGCCGGTCCGAGCCATAGAGCGGTCTCGGACCTTGCTTTGAGCCGAAAAGCCCTCGTCTCAAAGTCACCAATTTATCAGCAAGAATCGCTGATAAATTCCCCGGCTGAGCCTAGATTTCGCTTCACTCACGGCTACGTTGACGATTGTCCACTGTGATTGATTAAGTGCAGTCCACCAATTACTAGTGGGGGCCCCGTCTTAAACTTCAGTGAAAATTACAATCGTGGCAGAGTTCGCCAGGCGTGCAGCCGACCGTTTACCTATTGGTAGGCGGAACGCCTGACTGGCGCGAACGGTAAGGCGATTGGCATGATACTAGCGACGCCGGTGAACCAACCACCAGCCGCCCGTCAGGATAACGAGGGTTAAGCCACTAATGAGTAGGCCGAGGTTCAGTAGCGGTGGCCAGTAGGACAGGGTCACCGTGTTCTTCCCCTGCGGTAATTTCACCGCGGTAAACATGCCGACCGTCTTATAGGTCTTGGCGGGCTTGCCATTGACCGTTGCGTGCCAACCTTGGGAGTACGGAATCGACGTGTTCAAGACCTCATTGGCCTTGGTCGTCGTGATCGTCCCCCTGAAGTAACGGCTGGAATGTTTGGTGAGATGCCAAGGTTGCGTCTTGAGCTGGGTGACCGCCGACTTGAACAGGTTGGCATTCAGCCGGTATAATGTGAAGTTTTCCAGCCACAGGGAGCCCTTCTTCAAGGTAATTGTCAGCTTGATGGTCTTGCCCTTAGCGTGGTCGGCCGCGCTGACGAGAATGGTGTTGCGGTACGTCTTGTATTGATTCAGCGTCTTGCCATTGAGGACGAAGGTGGCATTATCCGGATTAACGGTTGAGCCAAACGTCAGGTAGTACGGATCGTTAGTCGTCGGCTTCATGGTCAACGTGATACTTCCCGGCTTCAATAGATTCTTCTTCTGAAGCATGGCGCCGGTAATCTTAGTCTGTTGATTAATGTTAGCAAAGGTCACCTGATCGAAGTTCTCCGCAACGTAGAGCTGTCGGTCGGCCGAGTTACCGGTCAGTGCTGACAACCAGTTGGCCTGGTACTGGGCCGGATCGGCCGTCTTGTTCTTCAACGACAAGATCTGGGCATTGGCCGCATAGCCCAATGGGAGGGCGTAGGGGTTCTTGTAGGTCGTGGCCCAGTGGTCGGCGCCGATCTTGGTGTAATCGGCCACATCGGCCTTGTTAGACGTTGCTGGTAGCATGCTGGAACCACTCAGTGCGCCGGTAAGTTCTTTTTGTTGGAAATAGTATTTCATATTCAACAGAGAATCTGTCACCAGAGTTCCGTTGCTGTAGGCCACAAAACCATCACCATCGGGGTTCCCCGTGTTGCCGTAAAAAGCGGGAACAGCTTTGGGGAGGACGGAGGAAAAGACACCACCACCGTTGAATCCGGTCTGGAAGGCATCCCCCTTGGTCCGCATGAAGGTCTTTCCCATCCGATAGAAGCTCTGATCCTTCTTCTGAACGCGATTAACCAGTCGCTGTAACTCATTGGTGTAGTTGCCATACTCGCTCTGAGAGACGTAGCTAATGTTGTTTAACGAGGTGAAGGCGTTGGCGGCAACTTCGGTGACCCCGATGACGAAGAACATCAGCGGGTAGATCCAGTAATTCTTGATGGGAAGCGTCGTCAGAATCAGCGCCATCACCACGAAGAACAGCCCCAGTAAGACCTGATTTAGCTGGAGAAACTTAAAGTGTTTCAGATTCAGTGCGACGTAGGCCGCCCCGGCCGCCACGATTACCGTGGCAAGCGCGATGGCCAGCCAGCCGGGTTCAAAGTCATCGGTTAACGCCTGGGCTGCCAACCAGATCAGCCAGAAGCTGACGATAAAGGAGAATCGGTACGGGTACCAGACGGGGAATTGACCCGCGTGCCACAGAAGATCCAACGGTTGAACACATAGCGAGAGTGCCAGAAAGACGGTGATTATGGCCGCCGTAATCCGGGTACGGCGCGCAATCTGCCGGCTGCCAAAGTAAAATAAGGCCCCGAGGAGCGCGATCGCCCCGATGAAGAGGTTGGCCGTGCCATCCGGCATTTGGTCGAAGTTAAAGGCGCCTAAGAAGAACTTGGCCAGCATCTTGGGTGGGAAGAATTCGAATTTCCACTTAAATGACGTGACCGTGTACTGGGCCTTGCTCTGAGCCAGCGACCACCAAGTCGGCAGTAAGACCACCGCCGAAAGTAATCCGGCGGTGATGGAGGTCCAGGCAAAGCGGCCAGCCTGCTTCAACGTGCTACGGAAGTCGGTGTACCGATCGACGGCCAGAAAGATAAAGGTCAAAATCATGAATAAGCAAATCATGTAGGCCATGTAGTAGTTGACGATCAGTGAAATGGTTAGCCAAATCACGTAGGTTCGCCATTTACCGGTGGTCATCACGAGGTATAGGCCATAGAAGACCAGCGGCAACAGGTAGGCCGCGTCCAACCACATGATATTCAGCTGGTTGGCAATCGACCATCCCATCAAGGCGTAAGCCGTGGCGAAGGTGATCGCCTTGAGGCCAGTCTGTTGCGTCGTCTTTGAGAGGAGCCAGGCGAAGGTCAACCCGGCCAGTCCGTATTTGATGACGGTCAGGAGGAAGACACCGGTCGTCAGTGAGGCGCCGGGGCACAGCAGTAGAATCCAGTTCAGAGGACTCAGGAGATAGTAAGCCCAGGTGCCCAACATTTCGCCGCCCAAACCATTGGCGAAGGAATAGAAGATACTGCTGGGGTCGTGAAGCAGGGCCCGCCGCATGTAAGCAAAGAAGTCGATATATTGTTGCCCTAAATCGACCGTTAACAGGCTACTCGACCCAAACGGTGCCATTTGACGGTAAATGAAATAGGCCGTCATGAGAATAAAAGGGGTTAAAAAAGCCCCGAGTAGGGTAAGTTGGCGTGGCGAGAGGCGCCAACGTCGGTTTCGAACTTGCAAGTAAGCCACCTCAATCTTTAGAAATTATAAAAGTTAACTTGGAGCCTGTACATTTTGCTTTCTGGTCTCTAGAATAGCATAGAAACATTAAATTTCGGTAGCGGGATAGTTGTCTCAAGCGAAGTTTGGTAAAATAGTAGCTGTACAATAAGGAGCAGAGCTGTTGTGAAGAATTTTTATAATCGAGTTAGCAACCGTAATCGGCGGTCTGGCGGCCCACAAAAGTCGCAGATTCCGTTTCGGTTAAACTTCCTATTCATTATCGTTGCCCTGTTATTTGCGGCGCTGATTGGTCAGTTGGCGTATTTGCAAGTGATTTACGGGTCAAAATTTAAGGCGGAGGTCAATTCGACCGATACCACCATTGAGACAACCAACGTTCAACGGGGGATGGTCTATGATTCCACCGGGAAAGTCTTAGTGGGAAACAAGGCCCATCAGGCGATCTCCTACACCAAGGGAGTCAACGTGTTGTCGACCAGCATGTACGACATTGCCAACAAGCTTGGCCAGTATTTGACGGTCTCAACCAGTAGCCTCACGCCCCGGCAGTCAATCGATTACTATTTGACCGATACGAAACGGTTGAAGGCGGTTGAAAGCAAGCTCTCCGGGACCAAGGGATTGTCGACGACGGCGCTCTACAACAAGGCCTTGAGTTATTTAGAGAACGATTCTTCCTTTAAACTAACTAAGACCCAACAGAATGCCGCCGCTATCTTTGCTAAGATGAGTGGGGCTTACGCGTTGTCCACCACCTACATCAAGGATTCCGGTGTCTCCAGCACTGAAATTGCTGAGATTGGTGAACATTTATCCGAGATGCCTGGGGTTCAAGTGGGGACGAGTTGGTCACGGGATTACCCGAACGGTAAGTCGATGAACTCCATCATTGGGACCGTTTCGTCCGAAAAGACCGGGTTACCGAGTGATCGGGTCAACGAACTGCTAGCCCAAGGTTATTCGCGAAACGACAGTGTGGGGCAATCTTACCTGGAACAAGAGTATGAATCCGTGCTGCGCGGAACCAAGGCCGAAAAGCAGGTCGAAGTGGCCGGGAATAACACCGTCACGAAGGAAGTTAAGAAGTATGGTGGTCAGAAGGGTGATAACCTGCAATTGACCATCAATTCTAAGTTCCAGAGTCAGCTGCAAAGCCTGGTTAAATCGGCCGAGTCTGGCGCCGGCGGAAACTCCACCGGGACCTACGCCGTGGTGATGAACCCGAATACAGGGGGCGTCATCGGAATGGCCGGGGTTGATCGGAATCCGTCCACAGGTAAGATTACCGATAATGCGCTGGGCACCATCAACAGCGATATCGTGATGGGGTCCGTGGTCAAGGGTGCCATGGTATCCGGTGCCTTGATGGACGGCGTGATCTCGCCTACCAACAGTACCCTGACCGATATGCCGATTACCGTTGGTGGGGTCAAGAAGGCGTCCTGGTTCAACAAGTCCGGGGGCCAAAACATCGCGGTCAATGCCGCGGGGGCCCTTGAAGTCTCGTCTAACTCCTACATGATGCAGTTGGCGATGAAGGAAGCCGGATTTAAATACTCATCCGGTGCTGCGTTGACCATGAGTACCAAGGCGTTTGACATCGAACGTGGGTACTTCAAGCAGTTCGGTCTGGGCGTGAAGACTGGGATCGATTTGCCGGGTGAAAGCTCGGGTTTGGAAGGGTCGAGTTCATTTGCCCACATTGGGAATGCCTTGGACTTGTCCTTCGGGAACTACGATGCCTACACCGTCATGCAGGTGGCCCAGTACATGTCGACGATTGCCAACGGCGGTACGCGGATCGCACCACACGTGGTACAGTCTATTCGTGGTACGACGTCGTCTGGGAAACTAGGCGCAGTCAAGTCGACGGTGGAACCGAAAGTGTTGAACACCATCGACATGACGACGGCACAGAAGAACCTGGTCAAGGAAGGGCTCTACGATGTGGTTCATGGGAGCAATACCTACAAGACCGGGGGCGCCATGTCCTCAATCACGCCGAAGATCTCGGCCAAGACTGGGACGGCCCAGACGTATTACAAGGGTAACGAAACGGTTACGCTAAGTCTGGCTTCCTACGCACCATCGACGCATCCACAAGTGGTTGTGGCTTTGGCCATGCCAAACTTGGGGGTTGACGCCGAAAGTAACAACATGACATTGGCTAAGAAAATTTACGCCGCCTACTGGAAGACGGTGCAGTCAACCTCAACTATTAATGAATAAGTACCGTTAAGCAACGTCAACGAGCCCATGGGCTGGTGGGCGTTGCTTTTTTTAGCAGAAATAAATTTAGTGTGGCTGAGAAAATGGCGTCTTTGAGATGCGGGCTGACGGCTCAAAGCGAGGAACAAGATCGCCCTTTAGCTAGTCCCGTCCTGCCCATCGCGATCCAGACCAAATTTGGGGAATGGTAAGGCGGCCAGTCCGCGACTAGCCGATTATCATGGATGGTATCCTTTTCATACTAAGGGTTTTAGCTGGTTTCTAGCTTTTAACCTTTGGAACGTTGAATTTCTCCGAATGTTTTGATAGGCTAAAACCCTAGCAGTAGCCGTTAATTTAGCTGTTAAGTATTTTTCCTTAACATATTTGGATTTATAGCTGGTAATTGTCCCGAATTAATGGTAATATATTACGAGTTAAGGCTCATGCCTGTAATTCTGAACAAGTTGGGAGGTTACCCACAATGCGTGTACACATCACTTTAGAATGTACTGAATGTCACGAACGCAACTACTTATCCAGCAAGAACCGGCGTAATAACCCGGACCGGGTTGAATTTAAGAAGTACTGCCCGCGTGAACGGAAAGTAACTTTGCATCGCGAAACTAAGTAAGGGTACGGGCGAGAGTCCGACCCTTTTTTTATATCTGAAAGAATCAAGGGGGTAAATGATGCCAAGCAAAGCAGAGATTCGGCAACAAACGATTCAGGCACTGACTCAAATGTCCGTGCTAGACCGGCGGCGAGCGGCCGATAGTCTTTACCAGCAATTGTGGGCGTCGGCCACCTATCAACAGGCAACGACTATTGCGACCACGATTAGCGGGGGCTTCGAGTTAGCTACGCGTCCAATTATTGAGCGCGCGCAGGCCGATGGCAAGACCGTCGCGGTGCCACAGACTTTGCCGCACCGACAGATGGCCTTTCACATGATGGATGAGACGACGACCCTCTCCCGGACGAAATTCGGGCTGATGGAGCCGCAAGACAATCGCGTGATTGATCCGGCTGACTTCGACCTGCTGATCGTGCCCGGACTGGTCTTTGCGACGACTGGTGAACGGGTGGGCTTCGGTGGCGGTTATTATGATCGTTATTTACCCAAGACGACCGGCACCAAGGTGGCCTTGGCATTGCCGGCGCAACAGATAGACCGGCCGACCTGGCCCGTTGATTCTTTTGACGTATTATTGGACGCGGTACTAGCCGCTAAATTAGAATAGAGAGGAAGCGGCAGCGTGGCGCAAGTTAAGTATCGACTGAGCCGACTGAATCAATATCCCTTTATGACCGTGGGCCTAATCGTCATCATGGTGCTGGTCTACGGGGCAATGACCCTTGACGGGGGGAGTACCAACGTCAATGTCTTGATTACCTTCGGGGCCAAGCTCAACGCCTTGATCCAACAGGGTGAGTGGTGGCGGTTGTTCACCCCGATCTTCCTGCACATTGGCTTTACGCACATCCTCATGAACATGATTACCCTGTATTTTGTGGGGATTCAGATTGAGGCGGCGTTTGGGCACACCCGATTTTTGGCCCTGTTTTTGGTGGCTGGCATCGGCGGGAACGTCGCGAGTTTTTGTTTCTCGAATAGTTTATCAGCTGGGGCCAGCACGGCCATCTTCGGCCTGTTTGGGGCGTTCATGATGCTGGGTGAATCCTTCTGGCAAAATCCCGTGATTCGCCAGCTCACGCAGACCTTCCTGGCCTTCGTGGTGATGAACATTTTGTTCGATTTATTCGCGCCGGGGATTGATTTAGCGGGGCACATTGGTGGACTGGTTGCCGGGTTTTTGGTAGCGTATTCACTGGGAGTTCCTCGAATTGGTAAGGTTAGTTCAGTTAAACGAGTTGTAGCAACAGTTGCTTTAATCGTTGGATTGGTATGGTTGTATCTGCACGGTATGGCGCAGTAGAAGCGAAAATGTCTCGTGCAATTTCACGGAGGTTGTGGCACAATGAAAACGTTATATGATGTTCAGCAGCTACTTAAAAAATTTGGTATTTATGTCTACGTGGGCAAGCGTCTTTGGGACATCGAAGTCATGGCATTGGAATTGGATCACCTCCATCAAGCACGGGTGGTCGATGACAAGACCTTTGTCGCGGCCAAGGTGGTTCTCACACATGAACACCGCATTGAAGTACAACATGCAAAAGATCAACACCAATCCATTGGAGGGATTTAGAGTATGGCACGGAATTTAATTGGAATCGACTTAGGCGGGACCACGACAAAGATGGCGTTTCTCTCCACTGCCGGCGAAATTCTCGCAAAGTGGAGCATCCCGACTGACATCTCAGATGAGGGGAGCCACATTGTTCCTAACATCATCGAATCGATCAACCAACACATTAGCAATTCAGTCTTTAGCAAGAATGACTTTATCGGTATCGGCATGGGGACGCCGGGCTCTGTAGATATTGACAATGGGACCGTGATTGGCGCCTTCAACTTAAATTGGAAGAAGCGACAACAGGTTCGCGATCAGATCCAAGCCGGCATTGGCCTGCAGTTCATCTTGGATAATGATGCCAACGTGGCTTCACTGGGTGAATACTGGAAGGGTGCCGGTGAGAAGGATGCCGATGTCGTCTTCGTTACCCTGGGTACGGGTGTCGGCGGTGGGGTCATCGCTGGCGGTCACTTACTCCACGGGATTAACGGTGGCGCCGGTGAACTCGGTCACGTGACGGTTCAGCCTAACGGTTACCTGTGTACTTGTGGAAAACGTGGTTGCTTAGAGCAATACGCTTCCGCAACCGGGGTGGTCCACGTGGCTGCTGACATGGCTAAGGACTTCATGGGCACGTCACGGTTGAAGGAAATGGAAGACAATCAGGAAAGTGTCACGTCCAAGATGGTCTTCTATTTAGCCGACAACGGGGACATCTTGGCCAACCAAGTGGTCGATCGCGTGACCTTCTACTTAGGCTTAGCCTTGGCTAACGTGGCCAACATCTTGAATCCAGCCAACATCATCATCGGTGGTGGCGTTTCAAATGCCGGCAACACGCTGTTACAACCAACGACACGGTACTTCCAGGAAAATGCCTTTCCAGCGGTTCGGGATTCAACCAAACTGCGGTTGGCACAACTTGGTAATGACGCCGGGGTCATCGGGGCCGCTTCATTAGCATTGCGGTTCCAAAAAACAAACTAAAGATTTAGAGGATTAGGAAGGAAGATTTCGTTTTGGTTATTGGTGCAATCTCAGGATGGACGGTCTACATGATTGTCCTAATCATTCTTATTGCCGTGTGGGGCGGCTGGCAGTTGACCACGATTATCCGGCGCAACCGGGTAGCAAAGTTGATCGACGCCGAAACATTTGAAGCTGGTATTCGGACGGCTCAAGTCGTCGACGTACGCGAAAAGAAGGACTTTGACGCGGGACACATTTTGGGGGCGCGTAATTTTCCTTATTCCACTTTCAAGGCTTATCACAACCAATTGCGTAAGGATCTCCCGGTCTACTTATACGACCAAGGGAAGACCATGAGCACGCGGGCAGCCATTATGTTGGGTAAAGATGGATTCAAGCAGATCTTTATCCTGAAGAGTGGCTACGTGCGTTGGGAAGGTAAGACGAAGAAGACGAAGTATTAAAAAATGAGGACGCTCGGCATTGGCCGGGGGTCCTTCTTTTGTGGGGAATTTTAGGTGACATCGCACTAGCTAGTGGGGCGCTAATTGGGTCCGCTAACACAAGATTATTAATTTAATTAACCACATTGACTATATACGATGGGGCAATCATCATTTATACTTAGCTGTAGGAGAGATTCACACAAGTCAGGGGCGTGGGATGTCTCATGATGATCCGGCGCCGAAAATAAAAAGGAACCCGGAGAATTCCAGATTCCTGAGGGGCTTAACCATGGTGAGCAGAGTGACTCTTCCGGTTGGCCCGTTTCCGGTTTTCTTCAAACCGGGCTTCTTGATCTTCAATTGGCTGAACGACTTTTTTTCTGAAAGAGAAGACGGCTCCAGCCACAGCACTAGCAGTTGCGACAACGCCAAAGAGGAATCCCTTTGTGAAATGTTTCATCGTATCGACTCCCATCATGTTTAATTAATTGGTTATCCGCTTCCATTATGCTGGTTTTTGTCAGAAATAGCCAGTGATTAGCAGATTCCCGGCGAAAAAATTGAGTGTTTTGTGGTACGCTAGATTTTGAAGATAGTGAGGGGAGTGGGAACTATGTTTACGCGACAAACGACGCAGATAATTGCCCATCGTGGCAGTAAGGGTACCCGACCAGAGAATACGCTAGTGGCCTTTCAGACGGCCCTGGATGATGGGGCTGATGGGATTGAGACGGATGTCCAACTGTCACGCGACCGGCAGATGATCATTATGCACGATGAGCAGGTGGACCGCACGACTAACGGCACCGGACTGGTCCGTGACCACACACTGGCCCAGCTCAAGGCGTTGGACGCGGGCATTCATTTCGATCCGGCCTATGCGGCCACCCGGATTCCAACCTTGGATGAGGTGATTGGTTTGCTACAACGTAACCATTTCACGGGAATCTTCAACCTCGAATTAAAAACCAACAAGTTCCCGTATCCCGGCCTCGAACAGCAACTGGCCGCGTACTTTACCCAGCACCCCGTGGGGTTTCGGCTAGTCTTCTCTAGCTTTCGGGCACAATCGCTGGTGACGTTGCGCCGCCTCTATCCGCAAGCGGAGTACGCCAAGCTCTTTCAGACGGCGAGTCGGCAGGCCAAAAAGATGGAGCGGTTGCATCAGGTTGCAGACCTTCATCCCGATATTCGCTGGGTGAAAGCTCACCGCTTCTGGTTACCGCACATGCAGTTGCGGCCCTGGACGGTAAATTCTACTGCGGACATGACCTACTGCTTCAAACATCATTTTGCGGGGATGATTACCGATTATCCGGCCCGGGCGGTTCGTCTGCGGCAGCAAATACAAGGAGAATCTGATTCATGGAAAAAGTCTTAGCAATCGTGGGGCCGACCGCCGTGGGCAAGACCGCGCTGGCCATCACCCTGGCCCAAAAATTTAACGGTGAAATTATCTCGGGGGACTCCATGCAAGTTTACCGACACCTAGACATCGGGACGGCCAAGGCCACCCCAGAAGAGCAGGCCCAGGCCACGCACCACTTAATTGACGTGCGCGACGTTGACCAGCAGTTTACGGTCGCCCAGTTCGTGGCGGCGGCCCAACGGTTAATTCCGGCGATTATTGCGCGCGGGCATTTACCAATCATTGCCGGGGGGACGGGCTTTTACCTCCAGGCGTTGTTCGACGGCCTCAAGTTAGGCGCCGACGCCCCCGGCGATCCCGCCATTCGGGATAAATTTAGAGCCATCGCAGCGGACAAAGGGGCCGACTACCTGTGGCATCAGCTCAACGACCAGGACCCCCAGGCGGCGGCGAAGATTCCGACCACCAATGTACGGCGAACGGTACGGGCCCTCGAAGTGATTGCGGTCACAGGCAAGCCATTCTCCCACCAAGAAGACGATGGCCCCCAGTACGATGACTGTTACGTGGCACTCAACACCGACCGTAGCCTACTCTACGACCGAATCAATCAACGGGTCGATCAGATGGTGCAGGCGGGATTGTTGGCTGAGGTGAAGTGGCTGGCCGCTCAGGGTGGTCGTGACTTGCCGGCGGCCACGGGAATTGGCTACCGCGAGTTGTTGCCGGTTCTGGATACGCCGGCCAAGCTTCCGGCGGCCATCGAAACGGTCAAACAGGATTCACGACACTACGCTAAACGGCAGTTAACCTGGTTCCGTAACCAAACGACGGCCACGTGGTATGATTTGGTCCAGCACCCGGAACAGCTCACAATCATTGAAAAACGGGTCGCGGCGTGGCTGCAATCCTAATTTGGTATAGAAAATTAACTAAGGTTTCGTTAAAAGTCAGCCCTCATGTCATAAAATCTAACATAAGTTCTTGACTCCCTGCCTAGGGGTGGTATGATAGCGTCATAGTTAAAGGGGGCCAATCGCATGAAGGAGAAAGAGTTACGACGGTCAATGGCTGTACTGCCAATGGGAACCGTGATGAAGTTGACGAGCTTGACGGCCCGGCAGATTCGCTACTACGAGTCTCAAGGCCTGATTTCTCCGGAACGGAGCGACGGGAACCGGCGCCTCTATTCGCTGAATGATATTGACCGGTTACTTGAGATCCGGGATTATTTAGCGGACGGCGTGAACGTAGCGGGGATCAAAGCCATTTATGATCAGCAACAAGCTGCGGCTCAGGCTAAACGTGAAGCGCATGAGCAACCGTTGACCGATGCGGATGTTCGTCGAATCTTGCAGGATGAGTTCATTCGGCAAGCCGGCCTGGGACATCCGGACCCGGGGCTGCAGCAGCGACCCCTTTAACCGACGCATTTGGTAGATACAAAAACTGACAGGGAGCGATTTTAATGGCAAAACGGGATTATTCCAAAGATGATATTCGCCAGATGGCAAAGGACGAAAACGTTAAGTTTCTACGGCTAATGTTTACCGATTTATTCGGCACAATCAAGAACGTCGAGGTACCCATCAGCCAATTAGGCAAGTTGCTAGACAACAAGTTAATGTTTGACGGCTCCTCCATTGATGGCTTCGTGCGGATCGAAGAAAGTGACATGTACCTGTACCCTGACCTATCAACTTGGATGATTTTCCCTTGGAGTACGGAACGGGGCAAGATTGCGCGGGTGATCTGTGAAGTTTACACCACAGACGGTAAGCCATTTGAAGGCGACCCACGGAACAACCTGATCCGGGTCTTAAGCGATATGCGCAAGGCCGGCTTCACTGATTTCAACATTGGACCAGAACCCGAATTCTTCCTGTTCAAGATGGATGAAAATGGCAAGCCAACGACGGAACTCAACGATAAGGGGAGCTACTTCGATATGGCGCCAATGGACTTGGGCGAAAATTGTCGGCGTGAAATCGTCTTAACCCTGGAAGAAATGGGCTTTGACGTCGAAGCGGCCCACCACGAAGTCGCTCCTGGTCAGCACGAAATTGACTTTAAGTATGCGGACGCCTTGACTGCGGCCGATAACATTCAAACATTTAAGCTGGTCGTGAAGACAATTGCCCGGAAATATGGCCTCTATGCGACCTTCATGCCAAAACCTCTGGCCGGAATCAACGGCTCGGGGATGCATCTGAACATGTCCTTATTCCATGACAAGGGCAATGCCTTCTACGATGAAAAGGGGAACATGCAACTGTCTGAAGATGCCTTCCACTTCTTGGGTGGCCTGTTGAAGCATGCGCGGAGCTTTACCGCCATCTGCAACCCAATCGTCAACAGTTACAAGCGTCTGGTTCCCGGTTACGAAGCGCCAGTCTACGTTGCTTGGTCCGGGTCTAACCGGTCCCCATTAATTCGGGTACCTAACTCTCGAGGATTATCAACGCGGTTGGAACTACGGAGCGTGGACCCAGCGGCGAACCCATATCTGGCCATTGCGGCCGTACTGGAAGCCGGTTTGGATGGATTACGGAATCAATTGGCCCCACGCGAGGCGATTGACCGGAATATCTACCGGATGGATGCCGAGGAACGACAAGAAAATCACATTACCAACTTGCCTGATACCCTGCACAATGCCTTGAAGGACCTGGCCGCCGATGAGGTCATCCGCAATGCCATGGGGCACCACCTGTTCCAAAGCTTCATGGAAGCCAAGACCTTGGAATACAATTCTTACCGGACGCAAGTTTCCCAGTGGGAACGCGATCAGTACCTGGAATTGTACTAAACTGAAGGTTGAAAGCTATAAAATAGTTAGAATCCGTGGTATGACAAGGATACCATCCATGATAATATCCTAGTCGCATACCGGCCGCCTTACCGTTCGCCAAATTTGGTCTGGATCGCGGTGGGCAGGACGGGAAAAGCCAAAGGGCGGTCCCCACAGCGCCGGAATCTCTGGCAGTCGCAGATGGTGTTGATGGCTAGTTTAATGGCGATAGGCCCTGTCAGCTGGGAATCGGGGAGTATTCACAAACTTTCAATCTTTAGTGCTAAATCTAACGCATAAATCGACACGGCCATTGCGGTCGTGTGCGGTTGAAAAGAGAAGTCGTCGACAGCTACAAGCTGTGGGCGGCTTCTTTGTTTGCCGAACGTGGCCGACGGCTGCCAGTGACCCCCGATTGTCCGTTAGTTGGTTCGGAAGCTGACAAGCCGTTTTTTTTAAAAATTTCATTGTTTTCCGGCAAATTTTGGGGAAACTGCTTTATTCTCCGGCGTTTTTTGGTAACATGAACGTATAACCAAATGTTTTCAGCACAGGCTGGGGAACATGAGAATGAGGGATAATCCATGGAAAATCAAGAACAGCAAGCCAATGCGGCCGATGCCCTGACGCAGGTAATCGCCAACAAACTCGATTACTTAAGTACGATGCAGGCAGCGGTTCAGCATGGTGATGACCGAAAAATCTACGAACTTCTTGATCAAGTTCGCTATTACCAAGAAGTAAAGAAGACGCGGGCAGACCGCTCTGTGAACCATTTAGCAGAATTGGTCGACAACATTCATCCCCAAATTAGCCATTATTTGAGCGATAAATTAATCGATTATTTAGGACACATCTATCCCTTCTTCTACTACGAAGAATTTACCACGGGGATGTTCCACATCTACTTTGGTAACTGGTGGGACCGGCGCTTGTTCGGTGACCTAGACGTCATCAACGTTCAGTTCGAGTTCGACAAGACCGAATACCAGAAGTTGCGGGATTCATTTGCACTGGAAAGCCAGAGCCAACGCCTCAATACCTCTAAGATTGAGTCCATTTCCGCCGAGAGTGAAAAGCTTCAGGAATTGGTCAACGCCCAACCGAAGCGGGATAACCAGAAGACCCAACTGCGTGAACAACTGAAAGAAAACAGTGGTAAGAGCAGTATGCCTTGGGAATCCGGCAAGGTGAAGACTGAACGTCAGGAGATTATCGACCAATTGACGGAGTTAGCGGACCAGGACGAAAAGGCCCTGAACGCCCACAAGTTGATTAAGGAAAATGACGATAAAATTTTGGTATTGTCCAAGGAAGATACCATCTTAAATTACGAAAAGCAGAGCATTCGCGACGCCTTCGATGACTTTGAACATTTCGAAGCACACAATGCTAGCCTATATGCCGACTACTTGAACAGCCTTTTAGGCAAAAGCGAGGGTGAGGTGACCGTCGATGATTAACGAAAACGATCCGTCTACGCTAACCACCAGTGGCCGTCTGTTGAACTACAACGAAGCCATTAAGGACGGCCTACAAACGGGGCTGACCTTTACCAAGCTGATGGACCAACTGATCCGAACGACCGACCCCAACGAATTGGTGGCCGCGGCGACCCAGTTGGCCGACTTTAAGCTTGATTCCGACTACGTGACGTTCCCGCACCAGTACAGCAACGCCGACTACTACCTACTCTTTATGTCGCGGATGTTGGAACTACACGATCAGGGCAGTCAGGTTATCGTCCAATCGCGGGACCATCGCGAGGAATTGACGCAGCAATTGACGACGCTGGGCGACCGGGGGTCTTTTAACTTCCGCGTGGAATCGTCTGAAAATGGCGGTGTGTTCTACCGCGAACGGGCCACGGGACAATCACTATTCTACCTGAACCTGGAACGGAAGATGATGCGCTTCAACAGTCATGCGTTGACGCAGTTATTTATCATTGATCTGCACGACACGGTACCTGCAGAAACGGTGAAGACCTCCGTTCAGGTACTGATCGACTTTGCCCGTTACCTGAAGGAAGATTACGGGTACTCCGTGGACTTCAACATCTTGGATGCAGCGAACCGGCAGAATTACGCGGTACGGGCGGCGGATCTACCGGCTGGTATCGTGGATCGGCTGTTCGTGACGGCGGCCAAGAACGACTACATGCTGACCAACGGCGTGAATGGCAACGGTGCCGAGATTGCGTTGGACAAGGGGATTGTCGTCGATATTTTCAACAATCAGTTAGAGGGTCAACCGGAATGGGTCCTGACCGTTCACGACGATGAACAGAAGATTTCCTGGTTCGATGTGCTCTTGAAATACCCGTTTATGCGGGATTGGTACTTAGAAAACCTGACGGATCTGGAAGTCAAGTCAGATCCACTCATCTTCGGATAGGAGGCTTAGTCGGTGTTAGAGTTAGCAAAATTAGTGCAGCAGTCCATTGCGTTGGACGAGCAGATTACCCGGGACAGAGACATCGAGTTGCCGCGCAAGGTGCAGATTGAAAATGCCTACGTGGCGCTGGATGTTGAGTTGGCCGAAACGGCGAATACGTCCGAGTGGTTCAAGGTGTGGAAGACGCACCGCGGTAAGGCCGATGAGGGCCAGACACCACGACAGACCCTGCTGACGGAATATACAGATGCCATGGACTTCTTCTTCTTGGTGGCTGCGAAGAAGACCTGGACGCATCTGATTATGATCACCGAAGAAGACTTGACGGGTTTAGAGAAGAGTCGGCCCGCTAAGGATTTGGACCAACAATACTTAATTTTAAAACGCATGTTGTTTAACAGTCATTTCGACCATCGGCAAGAGGACTTTCGCCACGCTTGGCGGCTCTTCTTGAAGTGGGGATTCGTCGATCTGGGCTTCAAACAAGATGAGATTCAAGCCGCCTATGAGGCCAAACGCCAGGTCAACCTGGATCGTCAGGCCAATGATTATTAGTATTTACAACTAAAAGGGGTCGTCTTCTACGTCGGCCCTTTTCGCATATCAAGATGCCGGCATCAGTTTATAGTCGGTTGCCAGCAGTGATTCGGTTAAGTAACTCGGTGGATTTTGCTGGTATTTTCACGATGAGACTGGTAAAATTCAAGGACTTGTCCAAGTCGTCAACCAGACGTTGGCTGATCTGACGATAATGTCGACCGCCGTAAAAAGTATTAG